>DCVY01000152.1:18750-26217 GCA_002327945.1 Acidovorax delafieldii
CTGAAAGATGCCGGACCGCAGCGCGGTCAGATCCAGCACCCGCAACCCGCCATATTCGATGCGGATGGCCCCTTGCCGCTCCAGCGCAGCCAGCGCCTCGTTGACCCGCTGGCGCGACAGCCCCACCAGATACGCCAGCTCCTGCTGCGTGATGCGCAGCACCTCGTCCACGCCGGGATAGAGCACGGGGTTGAACAGCGCGGCCAGGCTGCGGGCCACCCGCGCATCGGGGTTGTTCAACCGGTCGATCTCGCGCGCCGCAATGAACTGGGCCAGGCGCTCGTTGAGCTGGTTCATCACAAAGCGGTTGAACCCGATGGAATGGTCGAGCAGCCAGTGAAAGGTGTCGATCGGCAGCCCCGCCACCACGCTCTTGCGCAGGGCCTGGATGTTGTAGCGATAGGGCTCGCGCTTGAGCGCGGTGCCCTCGCCAAACCAGCCCCCGGGCGGCACCCCCGTGAAGGTCATGGTCTGGCCCTGGGCGCTGTCGCTGCTCATCTTGAGCAAGCCCTCGACCACGCCAAGCCAATAGGTCACCGGCCGCCCGAGACGGCAGACATAGTCGCCTGCTTTCGCGTCCCCCACCAGCAGCGAGGCCTCGGCGCGCGCGCGTTCGGCAGGCTGCAGCAGGGCCAGCCACGGAATACCGGCCAGCTCCGCCCCCGTGGGCGGGCGGCGACGCTGGTGCAGGGACAGATCATGGGTCATGCGCGGGGCTTCTGGACGATGCAAGATGGGTGATTTGGAACGGGCTTACGACCGCGCAGGATCGCCATGCGCCCGATCGTCGAACTTACCCGGCCAGGGAGGGGAGAGCCCCCTATCCGGCCACCATAGGCATTGAGGGTTCACCCTATCAGGGGTTTCCCGCGGATTGTCGTCCGAAAGACATGGCGACGTCAAAGTCAGTCCTAGCATCGACTCCAATGCACTGCATCAAGACAGTGCGCCCGGCTCCCACCGGGCGGATACCTTTCATTATTAGGAACCGGAATGAAGACCACGTTCCCGCAACTGCTGCTCCAGCATGCTGCCGAGCGCCCCACGGCCCCGGCGCTGCGCGAAAAAGAATACGGCATCTGGCAAACATGGAGCTGGAAGGATGCCGCCGAAACCGTGCGCCACATGGCCTGCGGTCTGGCGGCACTGGGTTTTCAGCGGGGCCAGAACCTCGCGCTGGTCGGCGACAACCGCCCTCACCTCTATATGGGCTTCATTGCGGCGCAAAGCATCGGCGGCGTTCCGGTTCCGCTGTACCAGGATGCCGTGGCATCCGAGATGGCCTTCGTGATGGAGAATGCCGAAGTCCGGTTCGTGTTCGCAGAAAACCAGGAGCAGGTGGACAAGCTGCTCGAAGTGCGTGAAACCCTGCCCGGCATCGCGCACATCATCTACGACGATCCGCGCGGGCTGCGCGACTATGACCAGCCCGGCCTGATCAGCATTGAACAGCTCAAGACCATGGGTGCCGAATGGGATCGCGCCCACCCCGGCGCGTGGGAGGCCATGGTGGCCCAGAACCGGCCCGACGACGTGTCGGCGATCCTCTACACCTCGGGCACCACCGGCAAGCCCAAGGGCGTGTGCCAGACCCACGCGAGCTTCATCGCAGCGGCGCAAGGCGGGGTGGATGTGGATGGCCTCAATCCCAACGACAACGTCATCTCCTACCTGCCACCCGCCTGGGTGGGCGATCACCTGTTTTCGCTGGCGCAATGGCTGGTGGCGGGCTACACCATCAACTGCCCCGAGTCGGCCGGCACCGTCACCATCGACCTGCGCGAGATCGGCCCCACCTACTATTTCGCGCCGCCGCGGGTGTTCGAGGGCATGCTGACCTCTGTCTCGATCCGCATGGAAGACGCCGCGCCCACCAAGCGCTGGCTTTATGCAAAGTGCATGGACCTGGCCCGCCGCGTGGGCGCAGACATCCTGGACGGCAAGCCCGTGGGCCTGAGGGACCGGGTGTTGTACCGCCTGGGCGACATCGCCATTTACGGGCCGCTGCGCAATGTGCTGGGCCTGTCGCGCCTGCGGGTGGCCTACACCGCCGGTGCCGCCATCGGCCCTGATCTGTTCCGTTTCTTTCGCTCCATCGGCATCAACCTCAAGCAGCTTTACGGCCAGACCGAGACCTGTGCCTATGTGTGCATCCAGAAGAACCGCCAGGTCAAGCTCAACACCGTGGGCCAGGCCGCGCCGGGCATCGAGCTCAAGATTGCCGACAACGGCGAGGTGCTGGTCAAGGGCGTTTCGGTGCTCAAGGAGTACTACAAGCGCCCCGATGCCACCGCCGAGGTGATCGATGCCGACGGCTACTTTCACACCGGCGATGCGGGGGTGCTGGATGATGACGGGCACCTGCGCATCATCGACCGCGCCAAGGACGTGGGCAAGCTCCATGGCGGTGCGATGTTTGCGCCCAACTACATCGAGAACAAGCTCAAGTTCTTCCCGCAGATCAAAGAGGTGGTGTGCTTCGGCCACAACCGCGACCAGGTATGCGCCTTCATCAACATCGACTACGAAGCGGTGGGCAACTGGGCCGAGCGCCAGGGACTGCCCTATGGCGGCTATGTGGACCTGGCCTCCAAGCCGCAGGTGTTGCAGTTGATCGCGGACTGCATTGCCCAGGTCAACGCCGACCTGGCCGCCGAGGCCGGCATGGCCGACACCCAGGTGGCGCGCTTTCTGGTGCTGCACAAAGAACTGGACCCGGACGACGACGAACTCACCCGCACCCGCAAGGTGCGTCGCAACTTCATTGCCGAAAAATACGCCGTGCTGGTGGACGCGCTCTACACCGGCAAAACCGAACAGTTCATCGAAACCCAGGTCAAGTTCGAGGATGGCCGCACCGGCAGCGTGAGCGCCACACTCCAGATCCTGGACGCCAAGATCCATGCGCCCGCCAAGGCCGCCGCCTGACCCACCGGAAGCAGCCCATGACCCAGAAAAAGATTGGCGACGTCATCCTGGACGTCAAGAACATCAGCCTGCGCTTTGGCGGCGTGAAGGCGCTGACCGACATTTCGTTCAACGTGCGCGAGCACGAGATCCGCGCCATCATCGGCCCCAACGGTGCCGGCAAGAGCTCCATGCTCAACTGCATCAACGGTGTGTATTCGCCATCAGAAGGCTCCATCACCTTTCGCGGCAAGACCTTTGCCCACATGAACTCGCGCCAGGTGGCCGAGATGGGCGTTGCGCGCACGTTCCAGAACCTGGCGCTATTCAAGGGCATGAGCGTGATCGACAACATCATGACCGGCCGCAACCTCAAGATCAAAAGCAACCTGCTGCTGCAGGCGCTGCGCATCGGGCCGGCCGAGCGCGAGGAAATTCGCCACCGCGAATTTGTCGAACACATCATCGACTTTCTCGAAATCCAGGCCTTCCGCAAGACACCTGTGGGCCAGCTGCCCTATGGCCTGCAAAAGCGCGTGGACCTGGGCCGGGCCCTGGCCATGGAGCCGCAGGTGCTGCTGCTCGATGAACCGATGGCGGGTATGAACGTCGAAGAAAAGCAGGACATGTGCCGCTTCATCCTGGACGTGAGCGCCGAGTTCGGCACCACCATCGTGCTGATCGAACACGACATGGGCGTGGTGATGGACATCTCGGACCGCGTGGTGGTGCTCGACTACGGCAAGAAGATCGGCGACGGCACGCCGGATGAAGTGCGCAACAACGCAGACGTGATCAGTGCCTATCTGGGCACCAGCCACTAAGGGGCGGAGAAAAACACATGGCATTCTTTCTTGAAACCCTCCTGGGCGGCCTCATGGCCGGCATGTTGTATTCATTGGTGGCGCTGGGCTTCGTGCTGATCTACAAGGCCTCCGGTGTCTTCAATTTCGCGCAAGGAGCAATGGTGCTGTTTGCGGCACTGGCCATGGCCCGCTTCGCCGAATGGATCCCCGCCTGGACCGGCATCGACAACGCGATTGCCACCACCCTGATCGCCTTCGTGATCTCCGGCCTCTGCATGTTCCTGGTGGCCTGGCTGATCGAAAAACTGGTGCTGCGCCACCTGGTGAACCAGGAGGGTGCCACGCTGCTGATGGCCACGCTGGGCATCACCTACTTCCTNNGTTCGATACGATCTTCGAAGGTGGCATTCTGGTGAACAAGGAAGACATCATTGCCGCCGCGATTGCCGCGGGGCTGGTGGTGCTGCTCAGCGTCTTCTTTCAAAAGACCTCCACGGGCCGCGCGCTGCGCGCCGTGGCAGACGATCACCAGGCGGCGCAATCCATCGGCATTCCGCTCAACCGCATCTGGGTGATCGTGTGGTGCGTGGCAGGCGTCGTGGCGCTGGTGGCCGGAATGATCTGGGGCAGCAAGCTCGGTGTGCAGTTCTCACTCACCACCGTGGCCTTGCGCGCCTTGCCCGTGGTGATTCTGGGCGGCCTGACCTCGGTGCCCGGCGCCATCATCGGCGGACTGATCATCGGCGTAGGCGAAAAGCTCTCCGAGGTGTATCTGGGCCCCTACGTCGGTGGCGGCATCGAGATCTGGTTTGCGTATGTGCTGGCTTTGGTATTTCTGCTGTTCAGGCCCCAGGGTCTGTTCGGCGAAAAAATCATTGATCGCGTGTAACCCATAAAAAGAACGACAGGAGACTCTTATGCTCTACCGCGAAAACGGCCAGTTCAAAACCAGCTACCGTGCTGACCAGGCAATTTTTCCCATCGCGCAAGACCGCATTGCCATCGCCCTCATGCTCGCCGTGGCGTTTCTGGTGGTGCCCATGCTGGCCAGCGACTACATTTTCCGCGCCATCCTGATTCCCTTCGCGATCATGGCGCTGGCGGCCTTGGGCGTGAACATTCTGGTGGGGTATTGCGGGCAGATCTCGCTGGGCTCTGGCGCCTTCATGGCAGTGGGCGCCTATGGGGCCTACAACTTCTTCGTGCGCATCCCGGGCCTGCCCCTCCTTCCCGCACTGATCCTGGGCGGCCTGTGCGCCACCTTCTTCGGCATCCTTTTCGGGCTGCCCAGCCTGCGGGTGAAGGGCCTTTATCTGGCCGTGGCCACGCTGGCGGCGCAGTTCTTCAGCGACTGGATGTTTCTGCGCATCAAGTGGTTCACCAACAACTCCGATTCGGGCTCGGTTTCGGTGACTGGCTTGCAAGTGTTCGGCATGCCCATCGAAAGCGCCACCAGCAAGTACATCTTCTGCCTGGCGGTTCTGGTGGTCGTTGCCCTGCTGGCCAAGAATCTGGTGCGCGGCGCTATCGGCCGCGAATGGATGGCCATCCGCGACATGGACGTGGCCGCCGCCGTGATCGGCATCCGCCCCATGTACGCCAAGCTCAGTGCGTTTGCCGTGAGCTCCTTCATCATCGGCATGGCAGGCGCCCTGTGGGCTTTTGTGCACCTGGGCGCATGGGAGCCAGCGGCGTTTTCCGTCGAAATTTCTTTCCGGCTGCTGTTCATGGTGATCATTGGCGGCCTTGGTTCCATCATGGGTGGCTTTTTTGGCGCGGCCTTCATTGTGGTGCTGCCCATCGTGCTCAACCAGTTCCTGCCGGCCCTGGTTGGCATGTTTGGCATCGAGATCTCCACCGCCGGTGTGTCGCACGCCGAACTGATGATTTTTGGCGCCCTCATCGTCTGGTTCCTGATCGTGGAGCCCCATGGTCTGGCCAAGCTGTGGTCCACGGCCAAACAAAAGCTGCGGCTGTGGCCTTTCCCCCATTAAGGAGCCGCCGCTGAGGAAACCCCTTACTGGCAATTCCCGATACGGACTGCCTGCATTGACGCGTTAACTGTCCATACCTCTGGTTTTTTTCCGTGCTTCAACACATTCATTGAAGGAGACATCCATGAAGCTTTCGAAACTCGTGATCGCCGCTGCCGCAGTCGCTGCAGGTGCGTCGTCCATGACGACCAGCGCCTTCGCGCAGGCCAAGGAGCAGTTCTTTCCGCTGCTGTCGTATCGCACCGGCCCCTACGCACCCAACGGCGTGCCATGGGCCAATGGCAAGCAGGACTACATCAAGATGATCAACGCGCGCGACGGCGGCATCAACGGCGTCAAGCTCACCTTTGAAGAATGCGAAACCGGCTACGCCACCGACCGCGGCGTGGAATGCTATGAACGCCTCAAGAGCAAGCCCGGCGTGTCGCTGTTCGACCCCCAGGCCACCGGCATCACCTTCGCGCTGACCGAGAAAGCCCCCGTGGACAAGATCCCGCTGATGACGCTGGGCTACGGCCTGTCGGTGGCGCAGGACGGTCAGGCCTTCAAGTGGAATTTCCCCTACATGGGCAGCTACTGGACCGGTGCCGACATCCTGATCCAGCACATCGGCAAGACCGCGGGCGGCCTGGACAAGCTCAAGGGCAAGAAGATCGCGCTGGTCTACCACGACAGCCCGTTCGGCAAGGAGCCCATCCCGCTGCTGCAGGAGCGCTCCAAGATGCACGGTTTCGAGCTGCAGATGCTGCCCGTAACCGCCCCGGGTGTCGAACAAAAAGCCACCTGGCTGCAGGTGCGCCAGAGCCGCCCCGACTACGTGCTGCTGTGGGGCTGGGGCGTGATGAACTCCACCGCCCTCAAAGAAGCACAGGCCACAGGCTTCCCCCGCGACAAGCTCTATGGCGTGTGGTGGGCGGGTGCTGAGCCCGACGTGCGCGACGTGGGCGAAGGTGCCAAGGGCTACCACGCCCTGGCGCTCAACGGCTACGGCACGCAATCCAAGGTCATCCAGGACATCCTCAAGAACGTGCACGACAAGGGCCAGGGCACGGGGCCGAAGGATGAAGTGGGCTCGGTGCTTTACACGCGCGGCGTCATCATCCAGATGCTGGCCGTCGAGTCCGTGCGCCGCGCGCAGGAGCGCTTTGGCAAGGGCAAGGTCATGACCGGAGAACAGGTGCGCTGGGGCATGGAAAACCTGGCCCTCGACCAGAAGAAGCTCGATGCACTGGGCTTCAAGGACCTGATGCGGCCGCTGTCCACCAGCTGCGCCGACCACATGGGATCGACCTGGGCACGTGTGCACACCTGGGATGGCAAGAAGTTCAACTTCTCGTCCGACTGGTATCAGGCAGACGAACAGATCCTCAAACCCATGATCAAGGCCGGCGCCGACAAGTATCTTGCCGACAAGAAGATGACCCGCCGCGACGCAACGGACTGCCAGAGCTGATTCGGTACATCCCCCTGAGGCGCTGACGCGCCTTGCCCCTTCTCTCGAATCGCTGCGCGATGCGGGAAGGGGGCGCCACCCGCGCGGCGGGGCGGCCCTTGCGCGGTGGCTCTGGCCTGGGGCCGCGACAGTTTCAACGGTCAGTGAGCAGCGGTTGCCCCGGGGCAGCCGCCAATCAAAAGAGTTGTGCAACAACTCTTTTGATTAGCACAGCGAAGGCAACACCATGGACTCCAAAAACATCGTTCTCAACGTCAACGGCATCGAGGTCATCTACAACCACGTGATCCTCGTGCTCAAGGATGTC
>DCVY01000009.1:0-837 GCA_002327945.1 Acidovorax delafieldii
GTTTCAGGGCATCCCAATAGGGGCGGCTCTCGCCATCGATGACGGGCAGGGGTTTGTCGTACATGGTGTTCACCGGTTGGAGAGAATGCAAGTGGCACCGCTGGAGAGTGTGCCGCCGGTGCCGTGAACCAGCGCGGTCACGGCGTTCTGGATCTGGCGCGGGCCACATTCACCGCGCAACTGGCGCACCGCCTCGATCAGCAGGAAGATGCCATACATGCCGGGGTGCGCGTAAGACAGACCGCCACCGTTGGTGTTCAGTGGAAATGCCCCGCCCGGCGCGGTGCGCTGGTTGGCGACGAAGGCACCGCCCTCGCCACGCTTGCAAAAGCCCAGCGCTTCGAGCGTCAGCAGCACGGTGATGGTGAACGAGTCATAGACCTCAACCACGTCAATGGCGTCATGCCGGATGCCGGCCATGGCAAAGGCGTCGCGACCAGCCACTTCGGCGGCCGTCAGGCGCGCGAGATCGGGCATGGCGGCGATGGTCCAGTGGGTGTGTGATTCGCCGTAACCGCGCACGAACACCGGCTTGCGACCGAGCGCCTTGGCGTGCTCTGCCGTGGTCATGACCACCGCGCCACCACCGTCGGTGACCAGACAAATATCGAGCAGGTGCAGCGGGTCGGAGATCATCGTGCTCTGGAGCACATCGTCAATGGACAGCGGGTCGCGCATGGTGGCCGCCGGATTGAGCGCCGCCCACTTGCGCGTGGCCACCGCGATCTCGGCCAGCTGCTCGGAGGTGGTGCCGTATTCGTGCATGTGGCGCTTGGCCGCCATGGCATAGCCGCCCACCGGCGTGGGCATGCCCCAGGGGGTTTCGTACTGCATGGT
>DCVY01000009.1:911-4282 GCA_002327945.1 Acidovorax delafieldii
GTCGGCAACTGGCCCGGACCGGGCACCCCCCACATACCGGCGGTCAGCAAGCCATCGACTTCGCTCATGGCGATGCCGGCGTCCTTCAGGGCGTCGCGGGCGACCAGCGCCTGGGCCTCCAGTACCGACATCGGTGTGAGCGCCTTGCCGTCCTTCAGTGGCAGGTCGGCAACGCCGACGATCACAGCTTCTCGTTTTGTCATAGTTGGAAAATTTCCTGGTGTTGAACAAGGTGACCCGTGGCGGTCGGTGCCGCAGCGGGTCATGCCACGGAGATCAATTGGCCTTGGACTGCTCGCGCGCCATCTCGCGCAAGCGGAACTTCTGGATTTTTCCGGTCGGGGTGTGCGGCAATTCGTCCAGGACGATCAAGGTTTCGGGCCAATACTGTTTGGTCATGTGCTGCTCGTCAAGAAAGTGCTTCATCTGTTCGAGCGTGAAACTGTGACCCGGCCTGAGCGTGACATAGGCGACAGCGCGCTCGCCCAGACGCGCATCGGGCACGCCGACCACGGCGACCTTCTGGATGGCCGGGTGGCGGTACAACATCTGCTCGACCTCGACCACCGGCACGTTCTCGCCACCCCGGATGATGATGTCCTTGGAGCGGCCGGTGATGCGCACGTAGCCGTCGGCGTCAATGCGCGCCACATCCCCGGTCTTGAACCAGCCCTGCTCATCCATGTCGTAGCGTTCGGGGCGCTTGAGGTAGCCCACAAAGTGGCTCGGCCCCCGCGCTTGCAGATCGCCCTCCTGGTCCACGCCCAGCACCTGCCCTGCGGCATCGACCACCCGAATCTCCATGCCCGGCACGGGCACGCCGTCGGTTCCAAACACTTTGTCCGGCGCATCGGCCAGCCGCGTGCCGGTGACGAGCAGGTTCTCGGTCATGCCCCAGGCAGACACGATATGTGCCTTGAGCCGCTCGGTCGCGCTTTGCACCAGGGCGCGCGGAATCGGGGCGCCGGCCGAGATGAAGACATCCAGCGTGGAAATGTCATAGCGCGGCAGATCCGGATGATCCGTCAGGTCGGCCAGGAAGGGGGTGGCGGCCATCATGAAGGTCACGCCTTCGTCCTGCATCCGGGTCAAGGCCACCTGCGTGTCCCAAATATCCTGCAGCACCAACTTGGCACCCAGCATCAGGGGCATTTCCATGCCCATCAAAAAGCCGGTCTGGTGCGCCATGGGCGAGGGCATGAAAACCACGTGTTCGCTGTTCAGCCCGCAGCGTTTCACCGTCTCGACGATGTTGGCGAAATGGGTGTTGGAGGTGTGCAACGCGCCCTTGGGTTCACCGGTGGTGCCGGAGGTGTAGAGCAGCTGCAGCACCTCGTCGGGGCGCATGCGGCGCTCGGCCAGCACCTGGTCGGCATCGGGCGTTTCCTGTTCCCAGCGGCGCTCGATGAAGTGTTTCTCGAACGACATGTCGCCTTCGCCGCCGATCGCAAAGATATGCTTGAGCTGCGGCAGCGCCGGCTGAATTTCGCGCAGCATCGCGGCATGATCAAAACCGCGAAACTCGCGCGGCACGATCATGACCTTCGATTCGGCCAGACCCAGCATGAAGGTCAGCTCGTGATGGCGGAAGATCGGCATCAACGGGTTGGTGACCGCACCGATGCGCAAACAAGCCAGGTGCAGCGCCACAAACTGCCACCAGTTGGGCAACTGGTACGACACCACGTCGCCACGCTGCACGCCCAGCGCCGCCAGACCGAGCGCGATGCGTTTGGACAAGCGCAGCAGCTGCCGGTATGACAAGGTGGTCGCCTGCCCGGTCATGCTGTTGAGGTCGGTCACGGCCACCTTGTCGAGGCGGCTGGGCGCGACTTCATCCAGAAAATCGAGCAGGGTTTTGTTGTGCCAGTGGCCGCTGGTCCGGAATTTTTGAGCCAGCTGGGGGCTCAGTTGGGATTCGATCATATTGTCTCCTTGTTGTTGTATTGAAATTGAAGTGAATTGAACCTGGCCGTGCCAGATGGCTAACGACCGGGTCCGCGAACTTTGAACGTCGGGCTCATACCGGGCCGGCCTCTCTGGGCAGGAAGGTCAGGGTCTCGGTGAAATCGGCGATGGTCTCGCCGCGCTGGTTGATGACCAGGTGCTGCAGTTCCATCAGCGTGTAGCCGCGCGAGGTCTTCGCAAGCAGACGCGCCTCGCCCTCGACATGGATCGTGTCGCCAGGAAACAGCGCGCCGCGCAGGCGCGCCTGCAGGCCGGTCATGCCGCCAAAGGCACCGACCGCATGACCTGCCAGCGCGCGCTCGATGATGCCGGCCACGTAGGTCGCCAACAGCCCCATGCCCAGCGAGATGATCATGGGCCCGGGAGCGAAGCGGCTGCGGTGCGCACCCGTCATGTTTTCCCGGATGTAATCCATATCAACGAAGAAGGGCTCGTGCAGTCCGGCCACGTTGACGAAGTTGACAATGTCGGTTTCGGTGATGGTGCGCCGGTGCGTCTTGAAGCGCTGCACCGGGTCGCCGGTGGATGCCTGGGTCATGTTGCCGTCTCCTTCAGGGCTGGTTCTGGTTGAAAATCACTTGCTGCGCGCCGCGTCAAATTTGGCCGTGCCCGGCCTTGACGGCCGCGCGGTCCACACCACCGGCAGCGGTATGGGGCAACGCCTGTACAAACACCACATGCTTGGGTTTCTTGTAGCGTGCGATGCGAGCGCCCACGAACTCGATCAGGTCCTCGGCACTCAGCGTGCACCCCGCCTTCAGCACGCAGACCGCCTTGACCGCCTCACCCCACTGCGCGTCGGGCACGCCGATCACCACCGCCTGCGCCAGCGCCGGGTGCTCCAGAATGGCCCGCTCGACTTCAGCCGGATAGACGTTCTCGCCCCCCGGCTTGATCAACTCCTTGGCCGGTGAACGCCCGCTGTACCAGAGGTAGCCCTCGGCATCGATGCGCCCCATGTCGCCCGTGTGGTGCCAGCCGTTGCGCAGGGTGAAGGCGTTGTCTGCTTCGCAGCGCCAGTAGCCCTGGAACACCATCGGACCCCGCACCACGATCTCGCCGGTGGCGCCGGTGGGCAAGGGGCGGTCCAGCTCGTCCACCACCGCCACCGTGTTCAGCGCGGTAGGACGCCCGGCGCTGCCGGGACGCTCGTCAAATGGCGCCAGGCTGACCGAGCCCGAGGTCTCGGTCTGGCCATAGGCACTCCAGAAAGTCGCCTGGGGGCAGGTGGTGCGCAATCGCGCGATGGTCTCGGGCACATCGATCCCCGACACCACGCGCAGACTCGACAGCGCCGAACCCTGGGCCGCGGCGGCGTCCAGCAGGGCGCCCAGCATCGGCGGAAAGGTGCCGATCAGGCTGCCCCCGTCCTCGTCGATATGCTTGACCAGGCTGGGTGGATC
>DCVY01000009.1:4431-8334 GCA_002327945.1 Acidovorax delafieldii
GCCACGTCTTCGATGACATAGGCCACTTCCTCGGCCGACAACCGCCAGTTGATCGGCACCACGATCGCGCCCAAATGGGCTGCGGCGCCGAACAGATCGACGTATTCCAGGCAGTTCGGGGCCAGTATCGCCAGCCGGTCACCCTGCCCTACGCCGACGGCGGCCAAACCGGCTGCCAGGCGCGCCGTGCGCTCGGCATACTGGGCGTGCGTGACCCGCTGATCGCCGAACACCAGGGCGGTGTTCGATCCGTACAATTGCGCGTTGCGGTTGATGAGATCGTGCAGCGTAAAAGATCGCAAACTCATTCCATGCTCCTCGTTCAGATTCAGCTTCAACTCGCCGCAGGCGGCACCGGCGGCATCACTTCGTGCAGAAACGCCGCCACGCTGGCGGCGAAGGCGTCGTTGGCATCACCGGCGATCATGTGGCCAGCGCCCTTCAGATCGATAAAACGCGCCTGCGGCAAGGTGTGCACCAGGGCGCGCGCATCTTCTTCGCTGATCACGTCGCTGCGCTGGCCGCGCAGCAGCAGGGTGGGCGCCTGCAGGCCGCGCAAGGCGCGCTCGTAGCCGTCCGCGTCGCGCCGGTGGTTGTGGTTGGCGTCGCTCATCAGTTGCGGGTCCCAATGCCAGACCCAGCGGCCTTGCGCATTAAGGCGCAGGTTTTTCTTCAGCCCCTCGACTGGTCCTTCGATGGGCCGGCCACGGTAGGCGGCGATTTGTTGTGCGGCCTCTTCGAGCGACGCAAAACCATCGGGCCGCGCCCGCATGAAGCGCACGATGCGCTCGACACCGGCTTCTTCCATGCGCGGCGCAACATCCACCAGCACCAGCGCGTTGATCGGCGGCGCATCGGCGTGGCCCACGGCGGCCATGCTGATCAAGCCGCCGAGCGAGGCGCCGACCACTGCCAGCGGCGTTCCCAGTTCGCGCCAGATGCAGCACATGGTGTCGGCCAGCGTCTCGATGCGGTAATCGCCATCCTTGGCCCAGGCACTGTCGCCGTGGCCCGGCAAGTCCAGCGCCACGGTGTACCAGCCGGCATCGCCCAGCACCTGTGCCGCCTTGCCCCAGGCATGGCGGGTTTGTCCACCGCCGTGCAGCAAGAGCACCGTGGGCGCGCCCACCGGGCCATAGACATCGGCCACCAGGGAGCCGCCAGCGAAGCCGGGAAATTCCCGGCGTGTGGTCATGATGACGGCCCCACTTCCTGCGCGAAGTCGGCCCCGCTGTCCACCGTTTGTCCCCAGTCGGCGAGCGTCTTGTAATGTGCGCCCCACGCGGCCAACAGCGCATCACGCGGCAAGTCGGCGTAAGTGCCGTGGTCGTTCACATACTCCATGTGCCTGCGGCCGCTGACATCGAATTCGTGAAAGACCGAATCGGCGCTGCCGTCGAATTCCAGTGGATGGATGCCGGCCTTCTCGCACAAGGAGCGATTGAAGGCGGGCGTGGCCTTGAGCCACTGCCCGTCAACCCACAGATCGGTATAGCCGTGAAAGACGAACAGATCGGTGCCCATCATGTCGTACAGACGCTTGCTGGTCAGGTGGTTGCGCACGTCGGCATAGCCCAGCCGTGCCGGCACGCCCAGGGCGCGGGCCGCTGCCGCCAGCAGCGCCGCCTTGGGCACGCAAAAGCCGCGCCCGGCCGCAATCACGTGGCTGGCCTTCAGCCCCTCGACCGAGGTGTCGAAGTGGTAGGGGTCGTAGAGAAACTCGTCGCGCACGGCATAGTAAAGCTTGACCGCAGTCTCGCGCGGCGTCAGGCCGGACTCGGCCACCCGGCGCGCGAACGCGATCACCGCCGGGTGATCGCTGTCCACGAAGCGGCCGGGCGCGAGATAAGCCGACGGATCGTTCGTGTTTGTGGTTTGCATCGTCGCGTCCATGTCATTCATCCTTGACGCTCAGACACTTTGGCGGTTCGGCCAACGCAAAGCCGTTGAAGGGTTTGGACCGATCATGGGCCTGCAGCTTCCAGGTCGGGCGGGCATTGGGCACGCCGCCATCGACCCGAATGCAGGAGCCGGTGATGAAGGCGGCCGCCTCGCACAGCAAAAACACAATCGCTGCCGACACTTCGGACTCGGTGCCATGGCGCTGTAGCGGCACCTTGGTTTTCAGGCTGCGCAGTTCGGCCTGCATCTCGGGGCTGTAGGTGTCAAAGCCGCTGCTGGCGATCCAGCCCGGTGCCACGGCGTTGACACGCACGCCGGCGCAGGCCCATTCGCAGGCCGCCGTCTCGGTGAATGACAGCATGCCGGCACGCGCCGCGCCGCTGTGCGCCATGGTCGGCATGCCGCCCCAGATGTCGGCGATGATGTTGACAATGGCGCCGCCATGGGACGCCATGGACTGGTTGAAGGCTTCGCGGGCCACCAGGAAGCCCCCGGTGAGGTTGCTGCGCACCACCGCCTCCCAGCCCTTGAGGCTGATGTCCTTGGCGGGCTGCGGGTACTGGCCACCCGCGTTGTTGACGAGACCGTCGATCTTGCCGTGCTGTGCGATCACTTCGGCGATCATGGCCTGGACGCCCGGCTCGTCGCGGATGTCGCAGGCATGGATGCTGGCTTTGCCGCCCGCCGCTTCGATCTCGGCCTGCACCGCCTGCAGCTTCTCGATCTTTCGGCCCACCAGCGCCACGCTGGCGCCCAGATTGGACAGCTCGTGCGCGGTGCAGCGGCCGATGCCGCTGCCGCCGCCGGTAACGATGACGGTCTGGCCAGCAAACAGGCCGGGGCGAAACACGGATGTATAAACAGATTGGCTCATGGATTGGTCTTTCTTTGTGAGGGGCTCAGGCGCCGAGCATGAAATTGCAATGGCCCAGAGCGATCGGCTTGTCGGGACTGGATTGCCAGGCCTCGATGCGCAGGTTGGCCACACGCCGCCCCTGCTTGACCATCACGACATTGGCATAGGTATCGCGCGGCTGACCCGAGCGCAGGTAGTCGATGTTGAAATCGATCGTCTTGGGCAGGCTCCGTGGTTCCATCTGCAGCAGCAGATAGAACAGGCCGGCGCACTCCAGAAAGCCGCCGGTGGCGCCGCCGTGCAGGGCGGGCAGGGTCGGGTTGCCGATCAGCTTTTGCTCGAAAGGCAGGATGCAGGTAAAAGCGTCGCCCTTGACGTCGATGCGCAGATTCAGAAAGCGCGCGAACGGAATGGCCTGCACCAGCGCGCTCCAGTCGTTGGCGACCCGGCAGCGGTGCAGGATGTCGGGAAAATGCATGGCCTTCACTGGACAACCTCCTCTTTCTCCAGCACCGGACGCCCTTCGGTGAACATGTAGATGCCGACGGCGGTGGCAAAGGGTTCCTCCGCAGTTTCGTGGTACGCGCAGCCTCGCACAAACGCCAGCTCCGGGGTCAGCTTGTAGCAGACGGCACCGCCCAGCACCGCGCGCCCGGGCGTGGCGGGCTTGAGGTAGTCGATGCGCAAGTCCAGCGTGGCCATCGGCCGGAACGCCGGCAGCTTGACGAAAATCGCGAAGCCGAACGCGGCGTCGAGCAGCGTAGTGATGACGCCACCATGCAAAACCCGGGTCTGCGGATCGCCCACCAGCGCGTCCTGGTACTCGACCTTGAGCACGCACCAGTCGGTGCGCACCGCGTGCGGCAGGAGGCCCAACTCGCGGTTGTACGGAGACACATGGGCAAACTTCTGCCATCGCTGGGCGATCTCTTCTTCGTTGATAGTGTGTGTTTCTTTCATCTCGGCATGTCTCCAGACAAGGTGAGGGTGGGCTCTTCGTCGGCCGCCTTCACCGGATGCCAGCGGGTCGCGGCTGGCGTTTCTTCACGCTGCACATAGCCAGAGCGCTCCAACCACAGCAGATGCGCCAGGGTTTCGCCCATGGCCAGGTAAGCATGCAGCGGGTCGCTCTGCGCGCCATAGAC
>DCVY01000009.1:8349-15562 GCA_002327945.1 Acidovorax delafieldii
GACCCCGGCGTGGTAGACGCTGTGGTGGGCCGGCAGCACGTGCTCGATCTCCAGCCCGGCAATGGTGCGCAGGCTGTCCAGGTAACGTGGCAGCGGATCGGTTTCGCCATAGGGCCAGACACCGATGTTGGGGGTGATGCGCTCAAGCAGCTGGTCGCCGGTGAGCAGCAACTTCAGCCGGGGCTCGTACAAGCAGATTTGTGCAATGCTGTGGCCACCCAGCACCAGCACGTCGAAAGCATGATCGCCGATGTGCAAGGTCTGGCCGGCTTCGAGCGGCTCGACGCGGGTTGGCACGGCACAGGCCATGTTGCTTTGCAACACCCCGCCCACCACCTGTTGCGCAACCTCCGGCGCCACCCCATGGCGGCACATGAAGTCGATACAGTACGCGCGGTCATCGGCGCTGACCACGTGTGTCTGCCGCGCCACCGCCACCTCCTCCTCGCGCATCAGGATCGGCGCCCCGGTGCGCTCGTGCAGCCACACCGCCAGCCCGAGGTGGTCGGGGTGGTGGTGCGAGACGATGATGCGCGTCAAGCCAGCCGCCAGGGGACCGGCCAATGCGCGCAGCCACAAGTCCCGGGCCGCCTCGCAATCGGCACCCGTGTCGAACAGGCACCAACCCTCGCCTTCGCGTATCAGGTAGATGTTGACGTGGTCGATGCCGTAATCCACCGGCAGCGTGAACATCAGGATGCCGGGCAGAACCTCCTTTAGCGGCAGCCCGACCAACCCGTCAATGGCTGAAGCAGCCAAAGGGGTGTTCATGTTCACAACCGTTTCGCCACTTCTTCGAGCATGACCTCGGTGGCACCGCCGCCGATGGCCTGCACGCGGGCGTCGCGCACCATGCGCTCGATCGCCGCTTCGCGCATGTAGCCAAAGCCACCGTGGAACTGCTGGCAGTCATAGACCACCTCGTTGACCAGATCGCCGCACAGCGCCTTGACCATCGACACTTCCTTGACGCACTCGCGCCCCTGCGCATCGAGCCAGGCCGCGTGGTAGACCAACTGGCGCGCCGCCGCCACTTGCGCCGCCCGCATGGCCAGGCGCTGGCGGATCGCCTGCTTGTCCCACAGCGTGGCGCCGAAAGCCTTGCGCTCGCGCACATAGGCGAGCGTCAGCTCGATCGCGCGCGCGGCCTCGCCCATCGTCTGCGCACCCAGCACCATGCGCTCGTTCTGGAAGTTGCGCATGATCTGGTAGAAGCCCTTGTTCTCCTCGCCCAGCAGGTTGGCGGCCGGGATGCGGCAGTCCTCGAACACCAGCTCGGCGGTGTCGCTGCACAGCCAGCCGCTCTTGTTGAGCTCGCGCCCGACCCGAAAACCCGGCGTGCCCTTCTCGACGATGAAAATCGAAATGCCGCGCGAGCCCTTGGCCGTCGGGTCGGTCTTGGCGGCCACGAAGTACACATCGCCATGCACGCCGTTGGTGATGAATATCTTGCTGCCGTTGATGACCCACTCGTCACCCTCGCGCACAGCGCGGGTGCGGATGCCGGCCACGTCGGAGCCGGCATCGGGCTCGGTCACCGCCACGGCGCAGATCTTCTCGCCGCGGATGATGGGCGGCAGGTAGCGCTCAAGCTGCTCGGGCGAACCAAAGTTGGCCAGGTGCGGCGAGGCCATGTCGGTGTGCACCATCACCGTCACGGCGAAGCCACCAAAGGTGGAACGGCCGAGTTCTTCGGCCAGGATGGCGCTGTACACGGTGTCGAGTTTCGAGCCGCCATACTTTTCGTCGTAGCGGATGCCCAGATAGCCGAGTTCGCCCATTTTGCGCAGCAGCGCGCGCGGCACCATGCCCTGCGCTTCCCAGGGCGTAGCCTGCGGCACCACTTCCTGCTCGACAAAGCGGCGCAGGTTGTCGCGGAACTGCCGGTGTTGTTCGTCAAAATAAATCGGTTCGTTCATTGCTTTTCCTCAGATTCCATTGTTTCCATCACTACCAATACATCACCACCGCGCACCGCATCGCCGACACGGCAACGCAGCTCGGCCACACGTCCCGGCACGGCCGCGGTCAGCGTATGCACCATTTTCATGGCTTCCATCTGCACCAGGATGTCGCCGGCGTTCACGGCCATGCCCACGCTGGCCTGCACCTGCGTCACCAGACCGGGCATGGGCGCAAGCAGGCGGTTACCACCCCGCTCATCGGCGCCCGCCGCACCCTGGAGCGCGCGCTGCCAGCGGTCGAGCCGGCGCCAGGCCCAGGTGCCGCCCGGGCCAGAGATCCACAGGCGTTCGCCCTGCGTGGCGTGCTGCTCCAGCGCCACCGTGAAGCGAACCGTCAGGCCGTCGCGCTGCACCGCCAGGGTGTCGCCGTCCAGCGCCGCCGCCAGGGTCAGATCCCGATCGCCGGCGCGCACGCGCCAGCCTTCGCCCAACGGCGACACGCTGACTTCATGCACGCAGCGCTGCTCGTCTTCGAGCAGCACCTGTGTGCTGCCAGTGCCACTGCCGGCGCCGGCCGCACGCCAGGCCCCGAGCGACTGCCAGGCCGAGCGCCCGGCGGCCGCCTGCTGGGCCAGCACGCCATGCAAGGCGGCAGCAGCAATGGCCAGCCCATCGTCCGCACGCGGCTGCCAGCCGGCGGGAAAGGCGCGTTCGATGTAGTGCGTGGTGAGTACCTGCGCGAAGTGGTCGTGGCGCAGCAGATCGGCCAGAAAACCGAGGTTGCTGTGCACGCCGAGCAGCACCGTGTCGTCCAATGCCGTGGCGAGCCGCCGTGCGGCGGTCGACCGGTCGTCGGCATGGGCAATCACCTTGGCCAGCATGGAGTCGTAATAGGGCGTCACCTGGCTGCCGCTGCGCACGCCGCTGTCGACCCGGACGCCCTCGCCACGCGGCTCGCGGTAGCCGACCAGGGTGCCGATCTCGGGCGCGAAACCGGCCGCCGGATTCTCCGCGCAGACACGCGCCTCGATCGCGCAGCCGCGCTGCGACAGGTCCGGCTGCCCAAAGCCGAGCGGCTCACCAGCGGCCACCCGCAGTTGCCATTCGACCAGGTCGATGCCGACCGTCAACTCGGTCACCGGGTGCTCGACCTGCAGCCGGGTGTTCATTTCCAGAAAGAAGGTGTCGCCGCTGCGGCTGTCGTGGATGAACTCGATGGTGCCGGTGCTGTCGTAGCCGATGGCGCGCCCCATCGTCAGCGCGTGCGCGAACAGAGCCTCGCGCACGGCGGGCGGCAGGTGCGGNNCCCGTGCTTGTCGCCCAGCAACTGCACTTCGAGGTGGCGCGGCTCGTCGAGGTAGCGTTCCAGCAGCACGCGGTCGTCGCCGAACGAAGCCAGCGCTTCGCGCCGCACGGTCTCCAGCGCGGCCACGAATTCGGCCGCGCTGCGCACCACCCGCATGCCCTTGCCGCCGCCGCCGGCCGAGGCCTTGATCAGCACCGGGTAGCCAATGCCATCGGCCGCCGCCTGCAAGACCGCAGGATTCTGGTCGTCGGCGTGGTAGCCCGGCACCACCGGCACGCCGGCGTCGAGCGCGATGCGCTTGGATTCGATCTTCGAGCCCATGCGCTGGATCGCGTCGCGCGAGGGGCCGACAAAAATGAGCCCGGCGGCTTCGCAGGCGTCGATCAGGGCCAGGCTTTCCGACAAAAAGCCGTAGCCCGGATGAATGGCCTGCGCACCGGCGGCACGCGCCGCGGCGACGATGGCCGCGGCATCGAGGTAGCTGCGCGCGGCCTCCGGCGCTCCGATGCGCACGGCCGTGTCGCACAGGGCCACGTGCAGCGCCTCGCGGTCGGCGTCGGAATAGACCGCCACCGTGCGCAAGCCCATGCGGCGCGCGGTGCGGGCGATGCGGCAGGCGATCTCGCCGCGATTGGCAATCAGGAGGGTGTTGAACATCAGTCGCAGACCTTCATGCCAACACTCAGGCCTGCCGCCACGCTGGCAGCCGCTTGCCAAAAAAGGCGGCGATGCCGTCGCGCCCTTCTTCGGTTTCCCAGGCGTCGGCCAGCTTGTCGGCGGTGTAGATCATGTTGGTGGGCAGGTCGTGCGCCTGCACATAGGCCACCAGTTTCTTGGTGGCCGCCACCGCGCCGGGCGCGCACTGCAGCAGGTCGGCGAGTTCGCGTTCAATGGCAGCGTCGAGCTGGTCGGGCGCCACCACTTCCGAGAGCAGGCCCAGGCGCTGCGCCTCGGCCGCGCCCATGCGGCGCCCAGTCAGGAAGGTGCGCCGGGCGTTGGCCTCGCCCATGCGCGCCACCACGTAGGGGGCAATGTTGGCCGGCAGCAGGCCCAGGCGCACCTCGGACAGCGAGTAGATGCCGGTATCGACCGCGATCGTGATGTCGCAGACCGAAATCATGCCGACGCCACCGCCATAGGCCGGGCCATTGATGCGGCCGATGACGGGCATGGGCAACTCGTTCAGGGCGCGCAGCATCAGCGCCAGATCGCCGCTCTCGCTGACGCGCTCGGCCCGGCCCTTCTTCATGTTGTCCTGCATCCAGCCCAGGTCGCCGCCGGCGCAAAAGGTCTTGCCGGTGCCGGTGAGCACCACCGCGCGCACGCCCGGCGCTGCGGCCAGCCAATCGACGGCTCGGCGCAGCTCACTGATCAGGGTGGCGTTGAGCGCGTTGTGGGTGTCGGGGCGGTTGAGCGTGAGGCGGGCCACGCCGCGCGCGTCGACGACCAGTTGCAGGGTTTCGTAGGTAGGCGTAGTCATATTGGTTCTCTTACATTCGGTAAACAGGGGTTGCCGTGCTCGGCAAATCACGGCGCGCCGCCAGCGCCAGCGCCAGGCCCAGCACGTCGCGCGAGGCCGAGGGTTCGATCAGGCCGTCGTCCCACAGGCGGGAGGTGGCGTAATAGGGGTCGCTCTGGCGGCCATATTGGTCGCGCACCTGGCGCTCGATCTCGGCCAGCCGCCCCTCGTCGGCCGAGCCGCGCAGGTTGGAGCGCGCCAGCTCGGTCATCACGTTGCTGGCAATGTCGGCGCTCATCGTGGCCACCCTGGCACTGGGCCAGGCGAACAGGAACTCGGGCTCGAAACCGCGGCCGCACATGCCGTAGTTGCCGGCGCCGTAAGAGCCGCCAACCACCAGCGTGAGCTTGGGCACGCGCGCGCAGGCCATGGCATACACCATCTTGGCGCTGTGCTTGGCGATGCCGCCACGCTCGGCCTCGGTGCCGACCATGAAGCCGGGAATGTTCTGCAAAAACAGCAGCGGCACGCCGCGCTGGTTGGCCAGCTCGATGAAA
The DNA here is from genome assembly GCA_002327945.1 of Acidovorax delafieldii. GTDB lineage: Bacteria > Pseudomonadota > Gammaproteobacteria > Burkholderiales > Burkholderiaceae_C > Acidovorax > Acidovorax delafieldii_C. The sequence continues at coordinate 13,576 of DCVY01000009.1, forward strand.
TGCGCACCCTTGAGGGCCGCCTCGGCCAGCAGCGCGCCGTTGTTGGCGAGGATGGCGACCGGCTGGCCGTGGATCGCGCCAAAGCCGGTCACCAGGGTATCGCCCCACAGCGGCTTGAACTCATGGAAGGCGCTGCCATCCACCAGCCGCGCGATGATTTCGCGCGCATCGTAGGGTTGTTTGGGGTCGGCCGGCACGACGCCATCGAGCTCCATCGGGTCGTGGCGTGGAGCGCTGGGCGGCAACGGCGGCACCATGGGCGGCTCGGGCGGCAGGCTGGCGACGATCTGGCGCAGCATGGCCAGCGCCTGGTGTTCGTCCTCGGCCAGGTGGTCGCTGACCCCGGAGACCCGGCTGTGCATCTCCGCGCCGCCCAGGGTTTCGCCGTCGACCACTTCGTTGATCGCGATCTTGACGATGGACGGGCCACCCAGATGGATGCGGGCGTTGCCGCGCACCATCACCACTTCGTCCGAAAGTGCGGGAATGTAGGCGCCACCCGCGGTGCAGCCGCCGAACACGGCCGAGAGNNAAATGGTCCTTGTCGGGAAACACGCGGTCCTGCTCCGGCAGGAAGGCACCGCCGCAGTCCACCAGGTACAGGCAGGGCAGGCGCAGGCGCTCGGCGATTTCCTGCGCCCGCACATGTTTCTTGACGGTTTCATGGAAGAACGAGCCGCCCTTGACGGTGGCGTCGTTGGCGATGAACATGCACGGCCGCCCGGCCACCATGCCGATGCCGGTGACGATGCCCGCACCCGGCACCTCGTTGCCATACTGATCCCAGGCCGCCAGCGGCGAGAGTTCCAAGAAGGCGCTGCCGTCATCGACGATGAAGTCGATGCGCTCGCGCACCAGCAGCTTGCTGCGCTCGCGATGGCGCCGGATGTGCGCGTCGCGTCCGCCAGTGGCCACGCTGGACAGGCGTTCGCGCAAGGTTTCGACCTGAGCGCGGCCATTCGCCAGCGCCTCCAGGTAAGCAGCGCCGCGGGTGTCAATGCGGCTTTCAATCGTGGTCATCTGTGTCATTCTTTCATTGCAGCAAGCGGGCCGCTGTGCATTACATGGCCCGACAGGGTTCGTCCAATGATGCGCTCGGCCAGGCGGGCGGCCTCGATCAGTGCATCGAGATCGATACCGGTCTCGATCCCGAGCTCATGGCACATGAACACCATGTCCTCCGTACAAATGTTGCCGGCGGCGCCGCCCTGCTGGTGCCCGGCAAAGGGACATCCGCCCAGGCCAGCGACCGAACTGTCGAACAGCCGCACGCCCATTTGCAAGGCGGCATAAACGTTGGCGCCGCCGACGCCGCGCGTGTCGTGCAGGTGCAGGCCCATCTGCGCCTGCGGCACGATCTCACGCACCGCGCCGACGCGGCGCTTGATCTCCTCGGGATGGGCCCAGCCCATGGTGTCGGCCAGGTAGACCGCCGGCAGCGGCACACGCCGGTCGGCGCAGGCATCGACCAGCCAGCGCACCTGATCGGTCACGGCCGACAGCGGCACGGCGCCACCGAGATTGCAGCCAAATGCCGTGATCACGTAGGCCTTTTCCACCGGGATGCCCAGGGCGATGTAGCGGTCCAGCCAGCCGAGCTGGCGTTCACGCATCTCCGCCACGCTGCAGTTGTTGTTGCGCTGCGAAAACGGCTCGGTGGTGTAGAACATCAGCTTGCCGTCCAGGTCCACCTGTTCGCAGGCGCGCGCGCGCTCGAAGCCGTTGTCGTTGAGCCAGAGCGCGGTGTAGCGGGTGCCAGGGCGCTTGGTGATGGCGGCAAACAACTCGGATGCGTCGGCCATCTGCGGCACCGCGCGCGGACTGACGAAGGACGCCACCTGGATCTGCTTCAGGCCCGAGGCGCTCAAAGCATCAATCAGCGCGGCGCGATCCGCCAGCGGATAGGTTGTTGGCTCCATCTGGAAGCCCTCGCGCGGGCCTTCCTCGTGGAACTCGACGGAGGCAGGCAAGTGGCTCATCGCTGGCA
>DCVY01000009.1:15649-17752 GCA_002327945.1 Acidovorax delafieldii
GCGTCCCCTCCGAGATAGGGTTGCGCCGTGAACACGCCGCTGCCCAAGGCACTGGCCAGTTCCACTTGCCGCGCGTCGCCCCGGATCGTCAGTTCCAGCGCCCGCCCGCCACATTGCAGCAGAAAGCGTCCGGCCACGAGCGGCTGCAGCGTGGCGCTGACCTGCTGCTCGCCAATGACCAGCGCATGGCTGCCCTGGTCATCGCACATCGAAAACCGCACGGGCCACTCCGCCGCGCCGGCCTTCAACACCAGAACCGGCTGGGGTGCGGCCTGAATCGGCCCACTGCGCAGGCGCCAGCCTGTGAAACCGTCCCCCAGGGTCCAGCAGCCCAGCGCGGGCGACTCGGCACGCCGTTGCGCCAGCCAGTGCAGCGCGGCCGCAGCCAGGTGCTCCAGCGGCGGCGCGGTGGGCGCCACCACGCCGCGCTGCGCGTGGCGCTCGTCGATCAGGCGGGTGTGAAAGGTGGCATCGCGGGTCTCCGGCCATTCCAGCAGTTCATGCAGGAATTCCAGGTTGGTGACCAGGCCGATCACCGTGCTTTCGCGCAATCCGGCCACCAGCGCCCGGCGCGCCGACTCGCGGTCGGCACCATGGGCGATGAGCTTGGCGATCATCGAGTCGTAGTGCGGCGAGATCTCGTCGCCGCTGTCCACCCCGGACTCGATGCGCACGCCAGCGCGCGAAAAATCGACCACCTGCAGCCGCCCGGTGGCCGGCAAAAAGCCCGCGGCGGCGTCTTCCGCGCACAGCCGGGCCTCGAAGGCATGGCCGCTGCACTGCACGTCGGCCTGCGTCAGGGGCAAGATACCGGTGTCGGCAATGCGCAGTTGCAGTTCGACCAGATCAAGGCCGGTGACTTCTTCGGTCACCGGGTGCTCGACCTGCAATCGCGGATTGACCTCCAGGAAATAATGTTCCTCGCCCGTGACGACAAACTCCACCGTGCCCAGGCCGCGGTAGTTCACGCCGGCGGCCAGCTTGACCGCGTCGGCCAGGATGGCCGCGCGTAAGCGCGGGCTCAGGCCGCTGGACGGCGCTTCTTCGATCACTTTCTGATGGCGCCGCTGCAAGGTGCACTCGCGCTCGAACAGGTGGATGGCGTGGCCCTGGCCGTCACCGGCCACCTGCACCTCCAGGTGGCGCACCTGGGGCAGGTAGCGCTCAACGATCAGTTCACCGTTGCCGAAGGATTTTTCGGCCTCGCGCATGGCGCTCTCGATGCGCCCTTCCAGGCCGTCCAGCGTGTCGACCACCGCCATGCCACGGCCACCGCCGCCAGCCACGGCCTTGAGCAGCACGGGCAACTTCATGCCGCGCACCAGATTCAACACTTCGGCCGCATCGGTCATGCCGCTTTCGCTGCCGGGAATGACCGGCACACCCAGGCGGGCGGCCTCGCGCTTGGCACTGGCTTTGCCGCCCACGCGTTCGATGGTCTCGGCCCGGGGGCCGATGAAGGTGAGTCCGGCGGCTTCGAGTGCTCGCACGAAGTCCGCGTTTTCCGAAACGAAGCCGTAGCCCGGATGAACGGCATCGGCGCCGACACGCCGGGCCGCCGCAATGATGGCATCGATGTTCAGATAACTCTCGCTGGGCGCAGCGCCCCCGAGTTCGACCGATTCGCCGATCTCACGCACATGGCGGGCCAACCGGTCGGCACTGGAATGCACGGTGGCCACTTCCAGGCCGAGCTTGCGGCAGGTGCGGGCAATGCGGCAGGCGATCTCGCCGCGATTGGCAATGAGGATTTTCTTAAGCATGCCCGCCTCCTGCGGCGAAATGGGTCGTCAAGACGGTGTGGATACGTTGCATGGCTGCGTCCTGGTCAGAAACGGAAGACACCGAACGGCGTCGGTTTGGCGGCAGTACGGGATGCGAGGTCGAGCAGCAGCCCCATGGCGTCGCGTGTTTCCACCGGGTCGATGATGCCGTCCACCCACAAGTTCGAGGAGAAGTTCTTCGCCGGCTGGAAGTCTTCGTAGATCTTGCGCAACGGGGCCTTGAACGCATCTTCTTCCTCGGGCGTCCACTCCTTGCCTTCGGTTTTGTTGATCTGTTTGCGCACCAGTGCCATCACCGTGGCGGCCTGATCCGGACCCA
>DCVY01000041.1:0-885 GCA_002327945.1 Acidovorax delafieldii
GGCGTAAATGGGTGTCCTTTTGGGGATGGGCGAGCCAGACGCCCTTGGAACGCGCCCGTTTCGGATATTGCGATTATTCGTTTATTTCGGTTATACTTCCTCCCATGATGCTGTTTGAAGCTCCCAGGAGGCTGCCATGACCACTCTCTCTCCCACACATTCGTTGCCGACGGCCGAAGAAGTTGCCATCGCTCGCGAGAGCGGACGGGCGCTGTCTGCCTTCCTGCAGACCCGTGCGGAAACCCAGCAGATCGAGATCTTCGACGACAAGGGCGCGGCCCATCCCGTTCGCGTCCCGGTGTCGGCGCTTCGGCTGCTCGTGGACGTCCTGACCGAAATCGGCGAGGGCAACGCGGTGAGCATCATCCCGATCCACGTCGAACTGACCACCCAGGACGCAGCGGACGTGCTCAACGTCTCGCGACCGTTCCTTGTCCAGTTGCTGGAGCGTGGCGAGATCCCGTTCCATAAGATCGGCACGCACCGGCGCGTCCGCTACCAGGACGTGATCGCGTACAAGGAGCGCATCGACGTGGAGCGCAGCAAGGCCCTCGATGCCCTGGCCGAGCAAGGCCAGGCGCTCAAGATGGGGTACGAATGAATGAGTTCGAACTTCACCGTCATCTACGACGCGTGCGTGCTCTACCCGGCCCCGCTGCGCGACTTCCTGATGCGCCTGGCACTGACCGATCTGTACCGGGCGCGCTGGACAGACATGATCCACGACGAGTGGACGCGTAACGTCCTGAAGCAGCGCCCAGACCTGAAGGCCGAAGACTTGGAGCGCACGCGATCGCTTATGAACGCCCATGTGCGGGACAGCCTCGTTACCAGCTTCGAGCACCTGATCCCGGCCGTCGAATTGCCGGATGCAGACGACCGTCA
>DCVY01000041.1:1001-1589 GCA_002327945.1 Acidovorax delafieldii
GCGATCTGACGGACGCGGGTTCGATTCCCAAACCGGAATTGAACTGGCGCTGGAAAACAGACGAGGTTGAGCGACCTTTTCGGGCACCAATCAGAGCGAAAAACCTGCTTGATGGTCCATGGCCGAAGGGCGTACTGACAGGCTTTTCGATCGAGTTCGCAGCGGTTCGCAGCAGCCCGCAACGCTTCGATTCCGTACTTTCAATAGTCGTTTGGTGCGGGGTGCTGCCCCACCACCATACACAAGGGCTCGGATAGTCTCCGGGCCCTTTTTCTTGCCTGGAATCCCCGCGCCACGCGGGGTTCCGGCCACCTGTGCTGCGGGTGGTCACCCGCCGAAACGCCTGGAATCGGCCACTTTCTCCGCCAGAGCCGTCTCTATTCTCCGTTTGGCCTGCGGGTAGGCGCAGTGGGTGCCATCGAAAAATCAACAACTTACACGCGGCGGTTCAGCGTCAACCATGGCGACCAGTCAGCCATCGAAGGCCAGCCAGGCACTGGCGTGGGACCCCATCTTGCTCTATCATGAAGCATCAAGATGAATCATGATGGAGAGAGCCATGACCGCTGCCGTCCGCGAGAAATTTTC
>DCVY01000041.1:1692-3278 GCA_002327945.1 Acidovorax delafieldii
GTGCTGATGCAGCGTTACGGCGGCGCGCCGGGTGTGCGTGATCCTGGTGCGCTGGAGGCCGCCTTGTTCCGCCCGCAGACAGGCTACTACGACGACATCGTGGCTGAAGCGGCTGCGCTGCTGGAAAGCCTGGCGATCAACCATCCATTTGTGGATGGCAACAAACGCATCGCCTTTGCCGCTGCTGACGTGTTCCTGCGCATCAATGGCTGGCGGTTGCATCGTGCTCCGATGCAGATTCACGCCGAGATGATTCAAATGTTCGAGACTGGAACATTCGACATCGCCCGCCTCGATCCCTGGCTGAGGTCTTTCGCCACCCTTGCAGAGTGATGCAATGAACGAGAAAACGCCCAACGTCCAGACTCAGGCTGCAATGACGGAAGCACGGGAGATGGCGAGAAACGGGATGCTTAAACTGGTGGAGCCCAGGGATGGCGTTGAGTCATTCCCGAAATGAAATGAGGGTCGCCGCTCACGCGGCAACCCTCATGGAATTTGGCTCCTCGACCTGGGCTCGAACCAGGGACCTACGGATTAACAGTCCGGCGCTCTACCGACTGAGCTATCGAGGAATGGGGTCTTGCGGCATGAAGACCGAAGACCGGATCAAGAACTTTGCGGGCCTTGCTTGCTACTGGCGACTGCCAGCACAAGGCCTTTGTTGTGCTGCAACGTCTGTACAACATCGCAGGAGCGGCATTGTAACCTTGCTTTGCGGCCCCTCTGCGCGCTATCGCGCTGTGAAATCTTCGACGCAGGAAGCGCAGGACGTCGCAAAGAGTGCCTTCTCAGGTCGAAGAAAGCAGCTGCACCGTCACCGGCTCGCTGCCCAGCAGGGCCTGGCAGGCCAGGCGCGACTGGGAGCTGACGCCCACCATGCCATCGAGCTTTTCGTTCTCGGCGCGCTGGATTTTGGACAGGCTCTTGCGGCCTGCAGTGACAAAGACATGGCAGCTCTCGCACTGGGCTTTGCCGCCGCATTTGCTGACGATGGCCTCGCCCACGGCGAGCAAGGCCTGGAGCAAGGAGGTGCCCACGGGGACTTCGTAGGTTTTGCCCGAGGGCAGCACGGTCATGGCCGTCAAGGTGGCGGGGGTTGCGGCTGCGGATGCGGATGCCGATGCGGGGGTGGGGGTGGTCAATGCAGTCATGATGGCAAAAAAGTAACAAGGGATGAGGAAAGGGGAAAACCACGGGCCAGGGAGCGCGCGCGTGTCAGGCCGCGAGCGCGGGCTGGAGCGCCTCCACCAGCGCGTCGGCGAACCCGGCGAGCGGCATCGCGATGCGCGTGATGTTCTGCTCCTGCAGAAAGCGCGCCTCCATGCGCGTGGGCTCGTCGGGCAGCACCGCCCAGTGGCGCGCGCTCGAGCGCTTCATGATCTGGCGCGCAAAGCTGCGCGTGAGCTGGTCGTCGAAGCGGCAACCCAGGAACAGAAAGCTGCGCCCGCTGCGCCAGGCCTGCACGGCGGCGGGGATGGGCGTCTGGATGTCGATCTCGGTCAATACTTCGACGTAGTCGGAGTCCGAAACCAAATAGTTGCCCGCCGGGCTGTGGCCGCCGATCGGCTTGTAGAGCATGGCGG
>DCVY01000175.1:0-7159 GCA_002327945.1 Acidovorax delafieldii
ATCGCCTGACATCGGCAGAGCCTGTGCCCGGCCTGCCGGACGCGGCGGCATAGCGCCTGAAAGCGCTGCTGGGTGGGTGGGGCCGGTACGCCAGCCCTCGCCGATGCATCTGTTTTCAGGGTTGAAGCACTTCCAGAATGCGGTCCAGCCCGCCTTGGTTGATGGCAATCTTGGCTTGCGCGCGCACGGCGGGCTTGGCGTGGTAGGCCACCGACAGTCCGGCTGCGGCCATCATGGGCAGGTCGTTGGCGCCATCGCCCACGGCAATCGCCTGCGCTGGCGAGATGCCCATGAGCGAGGCCACTTCGAGCAGGGTGCGGCGCTTCTCGGCTCCGTCGCAGATGTCGCCCCAGGACTGGTCCACCATGCGGCCCGTGAGCAGGCCGTTTTCCACTTCGAGCATGTTGGACCGGGCAAAGTCGATGCCCAGGCCGGCGCGCACGCGGTCGGCAAAAAAGGTGAAGCCGCCCGACACCAGCAGCGTGGTCAGGCCGGCGGCCTTGGCGGCGGTGATGAGCTCCTTGGCGCCGGGGTTAAAGCGCAGGCGTTCTGCGAACACCCGTTCCATGTGGCCGACGGTCACGCCCTTGAGCAGGGCCACGCGCTGGCGCAGGCTTTCCTTGAAGTCGGTGATCAGGCCCTGCATGGCGGCCTCGGTGATGGCCGCCACTTCGGCCTTGCGGCCAGCAGCATCGGCAATTTCGTCCACACACTCGATGTTGATGAGGGTGGAATCCATGTCGAAGGCGATGAGCTTGTAGCTCGACAGGGACAGCGGTGGCTGGATGCCCTGGACGACGAGGCCGGGGGCAAATTCGGTGGCGTGGGTCATGAAAAACGGGGCTGTGCCATGGATGCGAAGGGCGCAATGTTAGCCCGCCGGCCAGGGCGCCCTGCTGCTCCAGGGCCCCAAAAGAGGGCTTCGATGGTCAGTGGGGGCGCGGTGGCCGCGCACTTTGCCCTGATTGCCCTGGTGTGTGGGCGCCAGCGCTTTCGTCCATCTTGCCCAGAAACAGGCGAATGAAGAAGACCATCATGCCCAGCATGAAGGCAATGCCGATGATGCTCATCAGGCCGTAGTCGGTGGAAAAGAGGTCGGTGAGCAGTTTCATGAAACCCTCCTGGTTGACTGGTTTCCCGACTATTGCGCCAACGCTGGCCGAGCAGGTTGATGTGTATCAATGGGGGGTGCCGTGGGTGCTTGCGCCTACTTTGGATGCCCAAGGTAGAGGGGGTCGGACCAGGTGGCCAGCCATTGCGGCTTGAAGGCCACAAAGATGGCTGTGAGCATGCCCGTGACAAACGCATCACCCCAGGCCATGAGCCAGCGGGCCACCAGCGAGAGTTCGCTGCCCACCCCAGGCAGCTGGTGGCCGCTCCATTGCGACAAGGCGCCTGAAGCAAAGAGACACAGCACCGTGCCCAAAAAGGCGCGGCCCAGCACATAGACGAATAGGTGGGGCCCCAGAAAGCGCCGCACCAGCGCCCCCAGAATCAGCGCCAGGGTGGCGGGTGTCACGCCTTGCCAGGCCATGGCTCCCAGCGCCTGGGGCCAGTCCATGGCGGGTGAGACCAGCCAGGCGATCACGCCCACCAGCGCCAGCACCGGAATGGCCAGTGGCCAGCCCAGCATCAGCACCACCATGCACGCACCCGACCACTGCAATTGCAGCGGCATGGCGTGCAGCGTGGGCAGAGCCCACATCCACGGCAGGAACACCAGCGTGGCCAGCAGGGGCGTGAGCAGCGGCGACAGCGTGCGCTCTCGCCCCGGCAGGGCTGGGGCGCTGTACAGCAGCCGCCAGGGGCGCAACCACAGCGCTACGGCCAGGGCCAGGGCGGTGAGAGCGGCTTCCAGGGGCATGGCGCGGGCTCCGGGTGCAATGGCCCGGTGGATCAGGCGGTGGCCGCAGCCGTCGCCAGTGGCTGACCCAGCGAGCGCAGCACATCCCGAACCATTTGCGCGCGGTCCTTGGGGTCCTTGAGTTCGCGCTCGATGCGCAGCTTTTCGTTGCCCGCCAGCTTGATGTGCTTGTTTTTCTGGATCAGCTCGATGATGCGCATGGGGTCAATCGGCGGCTGGGGTTTGAAGGTGATGGTGATGACGCCCGGCGCGGCATCGACCTTGACCACGCCGTAGGGCTGGCTCAGCACGCGCAGGCGGTGCACGTCAATAAGGGTCTGCGCCTGCTGCGGCAGCTTGCCGAAGCGGTCCACTATTTCTTCGAGCAACGCATCAACCTGGTCGGGTGCCTTGGCCGTTGCCAGCTTCTTGTAAAACGACAGGCGCAGGTGCACGTCGCCGCAGTAGTCGTCGGGCAGCAGGGCGGGGGCGTGCAGGTTGATGTCGGTGGTCACGCTCAGGGGGCTGAGCAGGTCCGGCTCCTTGCCGGCCTTGAGGCAGCGCACCGCCTCGCTCAGCATCTCGTTGTAGAGCTGGAAGCCCACTTCCATCATGTTGCCGCTCTGGCTCTCGCCCAGCACCTCGCCGGCGCCGCGGATCTCCAGGTCGTGCATGGCCAGGTAGAAGCCGCTGCCCAGTTCTTCCATGGCCTGGATGGCGTCGAGCCGCTGCTGCGCCTGCTTGGTCAGGCCCTCGATGTCGGGCACCATCAGGTAGGCATAGGCCTGGTGGTGGCTGCGGCCCACGCGCCCGCGCAGCTGGTGCAGCTGCGCCAGGCCGAACTTGTCGGCGCGGCTGATGACGATGGTGTTGGCCGTGGGCACATCGATGCCGGTCTCGATGATGGTCGAACACAGCAGGATGTTGTAGCGCTGGGCCACGAAGTCGCGCATCACGCGCTCGAGCTCGCGCTCGGGCATCTGGCCGTGGGCCACGGCGATGCGGGCCTCGGGCAATATCTCTTCGAGCTTCTGGCGGCGGTTCTCGATGGTCTCCACCTCGTTGTGCAGAAAGTAGCACTGCCCGCCGCGCTTCAATTCGCGCAGCACCGCCTCGCGGATCACGCCCGTGCCCTCGTTGCGCACGAAGGTTTTGATGGCCAGGCGGCGCTGGGGCGCGGTGGCAATCACGCTCAGGTCGCGCAGGCCTTCGAGCGCCATGCCCATGGTGCGCGGGATGGGCGTGGCGGTGAGCGTGAGCACGTCCACCTCGGCGCGCAGCTGCTTCATCTGCTCTTTGTGGCGCACGCCGAAGCGGTGCTCTTCATCGATGATGAGCAGGCCCAGGTTGTGGAACTTGGTCGATTCACTGAGCAGCTTGTGCGTGCCGACCACGATGTCCACCGTGCCGTCGCCAATGCCCTTGATGGCCGCCGTGATCTCCTTGCCGGAGCGAAAGCGCGAGACCTCGGCAATCTTGACTGGCCACTTGGCGAAGCGGTCCACCAGCGTCTGGTAGTGCTGCTCGGCCAGCAGCGTGGTGGGCGCAAGAAAGGCCACCTGCCGCCCGCCCGTGACGGCCACGAAGGCCGCGCGCAGGGCCACTTCGGTCTTGCCGAAGCCCACGTCGCCGCAAACCAGGCGGTCCATGGGGCGGGGGCTGATCATGTCCTGGATGACGGCGTGGATGGCGGCGTTCTGGTCGGCTGTTTCTTCGAAGCCGAAGTCGTTGGCAAAGGCCTCGTAGTCCTGCGGCGAGTAGCGGAAGGCGTGGCCCTCGCGCGCGGCGCGGCGGGCGTAGATGTTGAGCAGTTCGGCCGCGCTGTCGCGCACCTGGCTTGCCGCCTTGCGCTTGGCCTTTTCCCACTGGCCGCTGCCCAGCTTGTGCAGCGGCGCCTCGTCCGCGCTCACGCCGGTGTAGCGGCTGATGAGCTGCAGTTGGCTCACCGGCACATACAGCACGGCCTTGTCGGCATATTCGAGGTGCAAAAACTCCTGCAACGCGGGCGTGCCATCGGGGTTCTTGTTGCCCACATCCATGTTGATGAGGCCCCGGTAGCGGCCGATGCCGTGCTGGCTGTGCACCACGGGGTCGCCCACGTTGAGCTCGCTCAGATCTTTGATGAGCGCGTCTACATCGCTCACCTGCTCCTGCTTTTTGCGCCGGCGCGTGGTGGGGCCGGCGGCGAAAAGCTCGGTCTCGGTCACGAAGTCGATGCCGTCCTCGATCCAGCTGAAGCCCATGTTGAGCCCGGCGGTGGCAATGCCCACCTTCTCGGCGGCATCGCCCTGGAACTCGGCCAGCGAGTCGAAGGCCGGCGGGTTCAGCCCGCTGGCGCGTAAAAAGTCCAGCAGGCTCTCGCGCCGGCCATCGCTCTCGGCCAGCAGCAGCACGCGGTGCTGCGTATTGCGGATGTGGGCGTGCAGGCGGGCCAGCGGATCGTCGGCGCCGCGCAGCACCGACAAATCGCCCAGTTTCTGGAAGTGCGGGTTGTCGGCGATGTCCTCCACCGCAGGGCGGATGGACAGCTGCGCATGCAGGTTGGCGCGTGTGTAGAACTGGTCGATGGACAGAAACAGCGACTCGGGCGGCAGCGCCGGGCGCTCGGGGTCGCCCTGGATCAGGCGAAAGCGGTCTTTGGTGTCCTGCCAGAAGCGCTGGAAGGCCGGTTCCAGGTCGCCGTGCAGCACCACCGTGGCCTTGCTTCCAAGATAGTCGAACACGGTGGCCGTGTCATCGAAGAACAGCGGCAGGTAGTACTCGATGCCCGCCGTGGCCACGCCGTTGCCCATGTCCTTGTAGATGCGGCTCTTGGTGGGGTCTCCCTCCAGCATCTCGCGCCAGCGGCTGCGGAATTTGGCGCGCGCGTCGTCGTCCATGGGGAACTCGCGGCCGGGTAGCAGGCGCACCTCGGGCACGGGGTACAGGCTGCGCTGGCTGTCGGGGTCGAAGGTGCGGATGGAGTCGATCTCGTTGTCGAACAAATCCACGCGGTAGGGCACCAGCGAACCCATGGGAAACAAATCGATCAGCCCGCCGCGCACCGCGTATTCGCCGGGGCTCACCACCTGCGCGACATGGCTGTAGCCTGCCAGCGTGAGCTGGGCCTTGAATTTGGCCTCGTCGAGCTTTTGTTTGACCTGGAAGTGGAAGGTGTAGCCCGCCAGGAAAGAAGGCGGCGCCAGCCGGTACAGCGCGGTGGTGGCCGGCACCAGCACCACGTCGGCCCCCGTTTCACCATCCTTTTGGCTGATGCGCCACAGCGTGGCCAGCCGTTCGCTGATCAAATCCTGGTGTGGCGAGAAGGTGTCGTAGGGCAGCGTCTCCCAGTCCGGGAACAGCGCGCAGCGCAGCGTGGGCGCGAAGAACGCCATTTCCTCGATGAGGCGCTGCGCATCGGTGGCGTCGGCCGTGACGATGGCGGTGGTGTGGCCGGCGGCCTTGTCGCGTTCGGCCAGGCCGGCCAGCAGCAGGGCATCGGCGCTGCCCACGGGGCGGGGCAGGGTGAAACGTTTTCCGGGGGAGAGTTTGGGCAGTTCCATGCGGACGGTGGCGTCTGGGCCCGCCGCATCCCCTGGGGCGCAAAACGCGCACGGGCTGGATGGGGGGCAACGGGAGATTTTAGAATGAGCGCCACATGACTGCTCCGCTATTGCAACCATCACTTGCCCCCTTGTCCGCCCAGGGGCGTTTCTGGGCGCTGGTGCCGTGTGCGGGCATGGGCTTGCGCGCGGTGCCCCCGCACGCCGCTGCTGGCGCGGCATCGGCTGCCCCGGCCCTGCCCAAGCAATACCACCTGGTAGCAGGGCACCCCATGGTCATGCACACCCTGGCGGCCTTTGCGGGCGTGGGCCGTTTGCTGGGCACGCTGGTGGCGGTGGCACCAGGAGACCATTTTCTGGACGCCTACGTCCACCCCGCGTTTTTCACGGTGGAATGCGGCGGGCCCACGCGTGCGGATACCGTGCTGGGTGGCTTGCGGGCGCTCGGGGAGCGCGGGGCCAGGTCCGACGACTGGGTGCTGGTGCATGACGCGGCCCGCTGCCTGGTGACATCCCGGCAGATCGACACCCTGATCGACACCTGCCAGCACGACGGCGTGGGTGGCCTGCTGGCGCACAAACTGTCCGACACGCTTAAAACATCGATTGACGGACCCGGCGGCGTGCGCGTGGCCTCCACCGTGGACCGCAGCGACAAGTGGCTGGCGCAGACGCCCCAGATGTTCCGCATGGGCCCGCTCAAGGCGGCCATCGAGCATGTGGGCTCGGGCGCCACCGACGAGGCCAGTGCCATGGAGGCAATGGGCCTGCACCCGCGGCTGGTGCCGGGTGGGGCGCAGAATTTCAAGGTGACCTACCCGGACGACTTTGCCCTGGCGGCCGCCGTGCTGGCGCAGCGGGCGCACGGCGCGACGCTCGATCGTTTTGGTGGCGCGCGCGGGCAGGCGGCGCCGGCATTTGACAAAAAGAACATGTTTTGAGGGCCCTCGCGGGCGAAGGTGATTCGATGAATTTCAGGATCGGTGAAGGCTGGGATGTGCACGCGCTGGTGCCCGGGCGCCGGCTGGTGATCGGCGGGGTGGAGATCGCCCATTCGATGGGCCTGCTGGGCCATTCGGATGCCGATGTGCTGCTGCATGCCATCACCGATGCCCTGCTGGGGGCAGCTGCACTGGGTGATATCGGCAGCCACTTTCCTGACACCGACGCCGCATTTCGCGGCGCCGACTCGGGCGTGCTGCTGGCAGAGGCTGCGCGCCGGGTGCGTGCGGCGGGCTACGAGATTGGCAACATCGACAGCACGGTGGTGGCGCAGTCGCCGCGCCTTGCCGCCCATATTCCCGCTATGCGCGTGCACATCGCGGCCGCTGTGGGGGTAGACGAAGCGCAGGTGAACGTCAAGGCCAAGACCGCCGAACGCCTGGGCCCCGTGGGCCAGGGGCTGGCCATGGAGGCGCGGGCGGTGGCGTTGCTGTTCCAGGCCTGACGGTGCGTGCGTGGCGGGTGGGGCGGTTCGCGAAAGCCGCGCCTGGGCGATCACGCCGGCTCTGAAAGGGCAATGATCGCCGCATCTCGCCAGCGGTTCGGGCCGGGTGCCCGACGGAACTCAGTCCATGTGGTCAGCGGCCCGGCGGCGCGGAAGTTGCCGCTTGATGGCGGGCCGCTGCAGGCGTTGCTTGAGGTCTTCGCCGTCGGGCATGTTGATGGCCCGCTGCAGCTGGATATGGGCCACCAGGCCGCCGGTGCTGGAATTGGCCAGCGCAAAAATGCCCCCCATGCGTTGCACCGTCTTGTCCACGATCGACAGACCCAG
>DCVY01000175.1:7210-11970 GCA_002327945.1 Acidovorax delafieldii
CGTCTTGCCGTAGCGGCGTGCGTTTTCCAGCAGGTTGGAGATCACGCGGGCCAGCTCTACTTCGTCGGCCAGCACATTCAGGTCTTCGGGGATGGCCATGGTGATCTGCAGCTCGCGGTGGTCCTGCACCGCATAGACACAGGACGACACCACGCCGTGCAGGTTGACGGGGGTGAGCGTGACGTGGTCGGGGCGGGCGTAGTCCAGAAACTTGTCGATGGTGGCATCGAGCTGCACGATGTCGGCCACCATGTGTTCGCGCGCTATTTCGTCCACCACGCTCATTTCGGTTTCGAGCCGCAGGCGCGCCAGGGGCGTGCGCAGGTCGTGCGAAATGCCGGCCAGCATGACGGCGCGGTCCTGCTCCAGCTTGGCGAGTTTTTGGGCCATGCGGTTGAAGCCGATGTTCACCTCGCGGATTTCGCTGGTCACCGCTTTTTCGTCCAGACGGCTGGCGGCAAAGTCGCCATCGCGTACGCGGTTGGCGGCATACGAAAGTTGCTTGAGTGGCTGGTTGATCAGCCGTGCGATGGCGGCGGCGCCGGCCAGGGACAGGGCGCCTGCCGTGATGAGCCAGATCAGCCAGGTGCGGCCACCCGCGGGGCTGAAGCGCGAGTGGTCCATCAGCAGCCAGTTGGGGTCGCCGTTGATGTTGAAGCCGACCCACAGGCCGTTTTCGCCGTTGACGGTCTGGGCCACGATGGTGCCCGGTCCCAGGCGCTGGGTGAGTTCGTCGGTGAGGCGGTTGCCCAGCGCGGTGCTGTCGAGCAGTGTGAATTTGTCGCCCGGCTCGCGCGGCAGGATGCGCACCCCCTCTTGGTCGGCCATGGTCTTGATGAGCGACACGCGCGCGATGGCGTCGGCGTGCACCAGGGCCGCGCGGCTGAGGTTGACCAGCGACGCAATCTGCTGCGCCGTGTGCAGCGTGCGCGGTTCGAATTCCAGGGCGCGCAGCGTCTGCAGCCAGGCGAGGATGCTGCCCACCAGCAGCAGCGCCAACAGGAAGAATGTGCGCCAGAAAAGATTCAGCCCCACACGCGCGCGCTGCGCGCGCGCGCGCCGCAGTTTTTCCAGTGGTGCGGGGCTGGTGGCGTCGTACGGGGTGCTCATAGGCTGTCGGGACGTGGATGCCGACGGGCCTTCGGATTTGCGCATGAACGGATCAGTTCGTTCCGTCCGGAACGAAAACATAGCCCACGCCCCACACCGTCTGGATATAGCGCGGCGCCGCGGCATCCACCTCGATTAGTTTGCGCAGGCGCGAGACTTGCACATCAAGGCTGCGGTCGAAGGGTTCAAACTCGCGGCCGCGGGCCAGCAGCGCCAGCTTTTCGCGCGACAGGGGCTGGCGCGGGTGGCGCACCAGGGCCTTGAGCATGGCGAATTCGCCGGTGGTCAGCGGCAGCTCTTCGCCATTGCGTTGCAATGCGCGCGTGCCCAGGTCGAAGGTGAAGGGGCCGAAGGTGACCACCTCGTTGTCGCCCGATGGGGCACCGGGCGCCTCTTGTGCGGGGCGGCGGCGCAGCACGGCGTGCACACGCGCCAGCAGCTCGCGGGGATTGAAGGGCTTGCCCAGGTAATCATCGGCGCCCACTTCCAGGCCCACGATGCGGTCCACGTCCTCGCCTTTGGCGGTGAGCATGATGATGGGGGTGCGGTCGTTGGCGGCGCGCAGGCGCCGGCAGATGGACAGGCCGTCTTCGCCGGGCATCATCAGGTCGAGCACGATGAGGTCGACCGTTTCGCGCAGCAGCAGGCGGTTCAGGGCCTTGCCGTCTTCGGCGACCATGACTTCAAAGCCTTCCTGGGTCAGGTAGCGGCGCAGCAGATCACGGATGCGTGCATCGTCGTCCACCACCAGAATTTTGTCGGTACGGTTGGTTGTTGTCGCCATGGTGAGTACGGGTCCGATTTGTAACAGAGCCAATTCTGATCAGCTTCAGCCCCGAAGTTCGGTTTTTTGCCCCTTGTTTGACCAAGTGTTACAAGTTTTGCCCCGGTGTGCAGGCCGCTCACGCACGCTTCACGCAGACTGGCCGCGCAGCGGTTACTGTGGAGGTCTGCGCGGCCTGGTGTGGGGTTGCGCGCTGATCGCAAGGAAGTTGCTGACATGAAAAATGCTATTCGTTTGATAGCTTCAAGCGCTTTGATGGTGTGTGCCGGGGCTGCTTTTTCTCAAAACTCCCCGGCGACAGAACCGCGCAACGTGGTGCAGCTGTCGGCTTCCGGCATGGTCGAAGCGCAGCAGGACCTGCTGGTGCTGGCGCTGTCCACCAGCAAGGAGGGCGCGGACGCGGCCGCCACGCAGGAGCAGCTCAGGCAGGCGCTGGATGCGGCCCTGGCCGAAGCCAAGCGCAATGCGCAACCCGGGCAGCTGGATGTGCGCACCGGCCCCTTCGGTCTGTACCCGCGCTACGGCAAGGACGGCAAGATCAACGGCTGGCAGGGCCGGGCCGAGCTGGTGCTGGAGGGGCGCGACTTTGCCCGCATCACTGCCACGGCAGGAAAAATCCAGACCATGGCCATCAGCCAGGTGGCGTTTGCGTTGTCGCGCGAGGCCCGCGCCAAGGTGGAGGGCGAGGCCCAGACCCTGGCCATCGAGCAGTTCAAGGCACGCGCCGCTGAATTGAGCCGCGGGTTTGGCTTTGCCAACTACAGCCTGCGCGAGGTCTCCGTGAGCAGCAACGAGATGTCTCCCGGCCCGCGCCCGCGGGCCATGGCCCTGGAAGCCAAATCTGCAGCGTTTGCCGATGCGCCGGTGCCCGTCGAGGCGGGCAAGGCGCAAGTGATAGTCAACGTATCGGGCTCTGTGCAGCTGCGCTGACTTAACCCATCTGGCACATAAAAAGCGTTTTTTCGGCCCTGGCTGTGTTGCCAACACGCAACAAGAACAGCGCCAACTTCAAAACTGGAGGTGCTGGGGTGCCCACCGAAATGGCTTGGCTGAGAGTTCTCGCTCAGCAGCCCTGTTTAACGTGCGATCTCATTGGACAACCGATGGAGTCAATTCGGGGTACGAGTCGGTGATGGCGTGCCAGGTTGTCTATCGGGACGGTTGCTCCCAAAGAATTTTCTCGGCATCTACCCCCTGCGCCTCCACCCTCAAGTTTCTTTCATCATCCGGGGTGTTGTCCGGCATCATGAAGGTTGGGGTATGGTTTGCCGGGGTGGGATGCCGTACCTGCCGGCCCCGCCAACCCACCTGCCCATTTTTGCCATTGCCGCCATGTCCACACAGCCTGCCACCGAACGCCCATCCGTCCCCGCCATCACGCTGAATTCTCTGCGCTTTGCCGATCCCTTTTGCTGGCTGCGCAAGGGCGTGCAGGATGTGGTGGCCGCACCGGGGATTGCACTGTTTTATGGCGCATGTTTCTGGGGCATGGCGCTGATGCTGGGCTGGGTTTTCCGCACGCGGCCCGAATATGCGATGTCGCTGGCCAGCGGGTGTCTGCTGGTGGGGCCGTTTCTGGCAATGGGTTTGTACGACACCAGCCGGCGCCGCGAGACGGGCCAGGCACCCGATCTGGGGCAATCCATTACTTGCTGGGATTCGCACATGGGCAGCATGGGCATGCTGGTGCTGGTGCTGGTAGTGCTGGAGTTGCTGTGGGGTCGGGCGTCGCTGGTGGTGTTTGCCGTATTTTTCAACACTGGCATGCCCTCCACCACGGGGGTGATGGCGGCGATCTTCAACCCGCAGAACTGGGGCTTTGTCGGCGTTTACCTGGCGGTGGGGGGCGTCTTTGCAGCGCTGGTTTTTTCGACCTCGGTGGTGTCCATCCCCATGATCCTGGACCGTGACACCGATGCGCTGACCGCCGGTATCACCAGCATGCGGGTGGTGCTGGAAAACACCGCCGTCATGCTGCTGTGGGGGCTGTTGATCACCCTCATCGTGGCAGCATCGCTGTGGCTCTGGGGCGCAGGCCTGTTGCTGGCAGGCCCGGTGCTGGGCCATGCCAGCTGGCACGCCTACCGCGCGGCAGTGAACCCCGTCCAGCCCATGGCGGTTTGAGTCTGTCCGGGTGGCAAGCTGTTACAGTGGGCCTCAACTTCAGGAAGCAAATACCTTGGCAACACCCAACTACGGATACGAAAAACGCCAGCGCGAACTCGCCAAAAAGAAAAAAAAGGAAGAGAAGCTCAAAGCCAAAACCCACCGCAGGCCTGACGAGCCGCAAGACGATCAGCCCGTGGATGGGCCTGCTGCGTTTGCGCCTTCCGCACCCGCCGGGCCCTCGGAATCTGCAGGCAGCTGATCTCGATCAGGGCACTTGGAGTTGAGAACAAGATCAGCACAGCGATTCTGGTCAGGCGCTCCGTGGCAGGCAGTACGATCAAAGCGAAAGAAGCGTACCGCCACAAGAGCACCGCCCGGCCCCCAGCAAGGCCAAACGCACAGTGAGGTGGTCTCAATCGGTCAGTATGTCAGGCAGGCGCTGCACAAACCCGTGCTTGACCCGCATCTGTAACCCTAAAAACGGCCGCTGGATGCGCCCGCCGGTGCCGTGATCGGGGTGCCAGGCAAGACTGAGCGCTGCGGCTCCAACAGCACCTGCGTGCTGCTGGACAGCGCGAAGAAGGCCTGTCTCCGCCAGGCCTGCACCCTGCAAGGGCGACAACGCGGCGGGCTTACTGCCCGTACTGCCCATACTACCCGCAAGGAGGAGCAACGCCGCATGGCGCCCCGAGCGCGGTGCGGGCGGGTGCATAGCGCTCTCACCCAAAAGGTGAACGCCATCGAAGCCATCAACGAT
>DCVY01000120.1:0-2295 GCA_002327945.1 Acidovorax delafieldii
GCGCCGTGCGGCAGGGTGGCCAGCTGTTCGAGGGCGGCACCGGCATCGCGGTCGTCCAGTGACCAGCGCGCGGCGCGCATCTGCACGCCTTCGCGCAGCTCTTGCTCGTGGGCCGTGCCACGCGCCGGGGCCTGGTCCATGGCCTGCTGCAAATGGTGGTCGCGTGTGGCGCGGTCCTGCAGCGCATGGGAGCTTTCGGCGGCCACCATGTGCGCCAGCGCCCTCAGGTGGTGGCCGTGGGGCACGGTTTCGCCGGCGGTGGTGAGTGCTTCTTCCTGGGCCAGTGCGGCCAGGGCCGCCTTGCGCGAGCGGATGAAGCGACCGGCGAGCATGTGCGTCTGGGCATCCAGCATGGCGCTGTGCATGGCGCGTTCCTTTTGCTGCACGCGCCACCGGCGTGCCTGATGGGGCAATTCGAGCAGGGCGGCCAGCGCACGCAGCGCAGCGTACACGGTGGCAAAGCCGCTCACCAGCAGCAGCACCACCATGTTCAAGGAAAAGTCGATGCGGTAGGGTGGCCAGTACAGCGTGATGGTGCCCTGGTTGTTGCCCGCAAACAGGGCCGCGGCCACGGCCACGCCAAACAACGCCAGAAGCCAGAGTGCAGCGCGCATATCAGTTATCCAATGCTTCTTCGCGCGCACCCGCAGCCTGCGAAACTGGCGCTGCGCAGGCCAGGGGCGCCAAGCAAGGGCCGCCCCGCAGTGAGGGCGTCGTCCCCCTGTGGGGGAGGGCGCGAAGCGACTCAGGGGAAGTCATCATCTTCCCGCAGCGGCCGTGGCCAGTGCGGAGAGGGTTTCGTCCAGGCGTGGCAGCTCGGCGGCCTTCATGCTGGCCTGGGCGGTCTGCAGCGCGGTGGCTGCAGCCTGGGTGCGGCGCGAGGCCGGGTCGAAATATTTGTTGAGAGCCGCCGTGGCTGCGGAGAGGTCGGCGCGGGCCGATTCAAACTGGCGCGCCAGCACGCCCAGGCGGGCATTGAGCAATTTGAGCTTGAGGTTCTCGCGCAGAAAGAAGGTCTGCTCGGGCGCCAGCAAAATGGCCTCGGGCTGGTCGATGCGGCTCACGCGCACCAGGTTGCGGGCCTCGTCGCGCACCACTTCCCAGCTGCGCTGCAGCATGGTCTGCCACCAGGCCTGCTCTGCCGAAGCGATTGCGCCCGGGGTGGGCGCGGTGGGGGTCAGGCGGCGCGTTGCCGCGGCCAGTGCCACGGCGTTTTGCACAGGCAGATCGTCCACCTGGCGCACCAGGTCATCGAGGCGGGCCAGCAGGCCGGCGGTGTCGGTCACGGTGGCGCGGGTCAGCTGGTCAAGATCGCGGCCGATGGCGCGCTGCACGGGCGTCAGGCGGGGCTGGGCCGCACGTTCGATGCGCTGGTTCGCGCTTTTGAGGGCTGCCACCAGCGGTTCGAGGCTGCCGGTGAGCTGGGCCTGCTGTTGTGCCAGGCGGATGGCCGATTCGATGTCAACCACCAGGTTTTCGTCGCGCGAGCGCGACAGGCTTTGCATCAATTCTTCGAGCTGGCTGCGTTGCAGCGCCACCTCGCCCACCCGGGCTTCTGTCACCGACAGGCGAGCGGCGGTGTCGCGTACCAGTTCTTCGGCCTGACGCGCCATGGTGCGCGCCTCGATGGCCAGGGCCCCCGCATCGGCCGATTGGCGCGCAAGCTGCTCCTGGATGGTGTTCAGCTTTTGCCACAACAGCCCGCTGCTGACCAGTGCGGCGATGGCTGCAAGGGCCACCGCGCCCAGCAGGTAGGTGCCGGCACCCGCATTGCGCGGCATTGCGGCGGGGGCTGCGCCAGCCGCCGAGCCCGCGCCGGGTGCCGAGCCCGCGCCGGGTGCGGCAGCAGTCACCGGAATGCCTGGGGCGGCTGGGGCGGACGGATCGGTGTGGGACTCGGGGCTCATGCCGCCGATTCTATCGATGCGACCACGTCATCCAATGCAGGTCGGCATTCCTGCACATGGCCAAACCCGGCGGCACGCGCTGCCTGCGCAATGCGCGGGTGCGTGGCCAGGGCGCGCGCTGCCTGCAGCGCAAGGCCTGGGGCGGCGCTGGCCAGGTGCGCGAGGGCCTGCGAGCTGCTCAAAAGCCACCATGATCCGTCGCCTGCGGCAGCGTGGGCCAGCGCGGTCTGCGCGGGCGTGAGGTGGGGAGCGCCGCGGGTGTAGGCCACCACCAAATCCACTGTGGCGCCGGCCTGTTCGATCTGCCGTGCCAGCCAGGCGCGGCCTTGACCGGGGCCGGCCACACCCCCATCAGAGCCGCCGCGCACGATGAGGATGCGATCGCCCG
>DCVY01000120.1:2364-6706 GCA_002327945.1 Acidovorax delafieldii
CGGGCCTGGGCGAGCGCGGCCTGCGCACGGGGGTCGGTGCAGGGGCCAATGGCAATCAGGGGCAGCGCCGTGGCGGCAAGGCCTCGCGCGCCCAGCTGCTCCACCCAGTGCGCCGCCTCGCGCGCTGGCCTGGTCACGATCACCCGGTTGGTAGCCACCGCGGGCTCAGCCGGCGACTGGTTCAACGCCGCGGGCGCCACCGGCGCGCAGGCGGGCGGCAATGGCGATGCCCAGGGCATCGGCGTCTGCCAGGGTGGCTACCGGGGCGCTGGCGCTGGCGCGCACCAGCGGCGTGTGGCCATCGGGGTCGCCCCAGGCAGCATCCAGCTGCAGGGTGCCCTGCACCAGCCGACCATGCGCGGCCAGTGGCATCGAGCAGCTGCCGCCCATGGCGCGGCTTACGGCGCGTTCGGCGGTCACGGTGAGCCAGGTTTCCTGGTGGGCCAGCGGTGCCAGCGCATCCAGCAGATCCTGACGGTCGCTGCGGATCTCGATGCCCAGGGCGCCCTGGCCAGCGGCGGGCAGCATGTCGGTGGTGGCGAATTGGGTGCGGATGCGCGCTTGCAGGCCCAGGCGCTTGAGGCCCGCCGCCGCCAGCACGATGGCGTCGTACTGGCCTTCATCGAGCTTGCGCAGGCGCGTATCGAGGTTGCCGCGCAGCGGTTCGATGCGCAGATCGGGCCGCAGCGCCTGCAGCAGCACCTGACGGCGCAGGCTCGAAGTCCCGACCACCGCGCCCTGGGGCAGGGCATCGAGTGATGCATAGCGGGGCGAAACCAAGGCATCGCGCGGGTCTTCGCGCTCCATCACGCAGGCCAGGGCAAAGCCTTCGGGCAGCTCCATGGGCACGTCTTTGAGCGAGTGCACGGCGATGTGGGCGCGGCCCTCTTCGAGCGCTACTTCCAGTTCTTTCACGAACAGACCTTTGCCGCCCACCTTGGACAGGCTGCGGTCAAGAATCTGGTCACCCTGGGTGGTCATGCCCAGCAGCGATACGTTGTGGCCGCGCGCGCGCAGCAGGGCCTGCACATGCTCGGCTTGCCACAGCGCCAAGCGGCTTTCGCGCGTGGCGATCACCAGGGGAAGTTGTTGTGTCGGGCTCACGTTCGTCACCTATTTGGAGTCATTGGGCAGGCGGCGATGCTAGCATCGCGCCCGCACCGGTGGCCGGTGTCCGCGTGGGCCTGCGCAGTGGGCCGGTACCGCCTGGCCGCCCCCCTCAATCCGGAGACATACCCATGAAGCGATCCGACAAGGACCAGCCCCTGATAGACGACATCCGCCTGCTGGGGCGCATTCTGGGCGATGTGATCCGCGAGCAGGAAGGGGTGGCCGCCTACGAACTGGTCGAGCAGGTGCGCAAGCTTTCGGTGGCTTTCCGCCGCGATGCCGATCAGGAGGCCGACCGTGCGCTCAAGAAGCTGCTCAAGTCGCTGTCGGGCAACCAGACGGTGAGCGTGATCCGCGCCTTCACCTATTTCAGCCACCTGGCCAACCTGGCCGAAGACCGCCACCACATTCGCCGCCGCGCCGTGCACGAGCGCGCGGGCGATACGCAAGAGGGCAGCATCGAGGTCGCCCTGTCGCGCCTGCGCTGGGCAGGCATTGCGCCCAAGACCATTGCGCAGACGCTGGCCAGCAGCTATGTGGCACCGGTACTCACCGCCCACCCCACCGAAGTGCAGCGCAAGAGCATTCTGGATGCTGAGCGCGACATCGCCCAGTTGCTGGCAGTGCGCGACGACATCCAGGTGCGCGCCCAGCTCTACAACAGCGCCAAGGATGCGCTCACCCCGCGCGAGCTGGCCGCCAACGAAGCCCTGCTGCGCGCCCGCGTGGCCCAGCTGTGGCAAACGCGCCTGCTGCGCTACAGCAAACTCACGGTGGCCGACGAGATCGAGAACGCGCTGAGCTATTACGAAGCCACCTTTCTGCGCGAGATTCCCAAGATCTATGCCGATCTGGAGCGTGAGCTGGGCCAGTATCCCGTGCACAGCTTTTTGCGCATGGGCCAGTGGATCGGCGGCGATCGCGACGGCAACCCCAACGTGACGGCGCAGACTCTGCAGTACGCCCTGGGTCGCCAGGCCGACGTGGCGCTGCGCCACTACCTGACCGAAGTGCACTACCTCGGTGGCGAGCTGTCGCTGTCGGCGCGCCTGGTGACCGTGTCGCCCGAGATGCAGGCGCTGGCCCAGCGCTCGCCCGACACCAGCGAGCATCGGCAGGACGAGCCCTATCGCCGCGCCCTGACCGGCATCTACGCACGCCTGGCAGCCACGCTCAAGGATCTGACGGGGGGCGATGCTGCCCGCCATGCCGTGGCACCGCAAAACGCCTACGCCAGTGTCGCCGAGTTGCTGGCCGACCTGCGCGTCATCGAGGCATCGCTGGAGTCGCACCACGGCAAGGCGCTGGCGGCAGAACGCCTGCACCCGCTGATCCGCGCTGTCGAAGTGTTCGGTTTTCACCTGGCCACGGTGGATTTGCGCCAAAGCTCCGACAAGCACGAAGAAGTGGTGGCCCAATTGCTGGCCACCGCCCGCATTGAGCCAAATTACAGCAGCCTGCAAGAGGCCGCCAAGCGCGCGCTGCTGATCAAGCTACTGAACGATGCGCGGCCGCTGCGCGTGGTGGGCGCCACCTACTCTGGCCACACCCAGGGCGAGCTGGCCATTTTTGAAGCGGCCCGCGTGCTGCGCGAGCGCTTTGGCCACGAGGCGATTCGCCACTACATCATCAGCCACACCGAAACGGTGAGCGACCTGCTCGAAGTGCTGCTGCTGCAAAAGGAAGTGGGCCTGTTGCGCGGCACGCTGGATGAAGAATCACACAACGACCTCATCGTGGTGCCGCTGTTCGAGACCATCGAAGACCTGCGCAATGCCGCACCCATCATGCGCGAGTTCTATGCCCTGCCCGGCGTGGCAGCGCTCGTGCAGCGCAGCGGTGGCGAGCAGGACATCATGCTGGGCTATTCCGACAGCAACAAGGACGGCGGCATCTTTACCAGCAACTGGGAGCTGTACCGCGCCGAGATTGCGCTGGTGGAGCTGTTTGATGAGCTGGCCACCAGCCATGGCATCCAGTTGCGCATGTTCCACGGCCGCGGCGGCACCGTGGGCCGTGGCGGCGGCCCCAGCTACCAGGCCATTCTGGCGCAGCCACCGGGCACCGTGCGCGGCCAGATCCGCCTGACCGAGCAGGGCGAGGTGATTGCATCGAAATACGCCAACCCCGAGATCGGCCGGCGCAATCTCGAAACCCTGGTTGCGGCCACGCTCGAAGCCACGCTGCTGCAGCCCACCAAATCGGCCACCAAGGCGTTTCTGGACGCGGCCGCACAGCTTTCGCAGGCCAGCATGGGTGCCTACCGTGCGCTGGTGTACGAAACCCCGGGCTTCACCGACTATTTTTTCAACTCCACGCCGATCCGCGAGATCGCCGAACTCAACATCGGCTCGCGCCCGGCATCGCGCAAGGCCAGCCAGAAGATCGAAGATTTGCGCGCCATTCCCTGGGGCTTTAGCTGGGGCCAGTGCCGCCTCACGCTGCCCGGGTGGTTCGGCTTTGGTTCCGCGGTAGAGGCGTTTGTCAACCTGGAAGGCAAAGACCCCAAAACCCAACTGGCGCTGCTGCAAAGGATGTACCGCCAGTGGCCGTTCTTTCGCACGCTGCTGTCCAACATGGACATGGTGCTGGCCAAGAGCGATCTGGCCCTGGCTTCGCGCTACAGCGAGCTGGTCACCGACGCCCGCCTGCGCAAAAGGGTGTTCAGCGCCATCGAGGCCGAATGGCACCGCACGGCCGATGCGCTGACCCGCATCACCGGCGACAAGCAGCGCCTGGCGCACAACACGGCGCTGGCCCGCTCCATCAAGCACCGCTTTCCCTACATCGACCCGCTGCACCACCTGCAGGTGGAGCTGGTGCGCCGCTGGCGCGCAGGGCAGGGCGACGAACGCGTGCAGACCGGCATCCACATCTCGATCAACGGGATTGCGGCGGGCCTGCGCAACACCGGCTGAGCGGGGGCGATCCAGCCGTTTTTCAGGGGCGGGCTGCTCAGCCTAGAAACGGCAGTTGGATGCGCCCGCCGGTGCCGTGATCGGGGCGCCAGGCAAGACTGAGCGCTGCGGCTCCAACAGCACCTGCGTGCTGTTGGACAGCGCGAAGAAGGCCTGTCTCCGCCAGGCCTGCACCCTGCAAGGGCGACGACGCGGCGGGCTTACTGCCCGTACTGCCCGTACTGCCCGCAAGGAGGAGCAACGCCGCATGGTGCCCCGAGCGCGGTGCTGGCGGGTGCATAGCGCTCTCACCCACAAGGTGAACGCCATCGAAG
>DCVY01000072.1:0-5517 GCA_002327945.1 Acidovorax delafieldii
GAATGTGCTGTCGGCCCCCTGGCCGGGCGCGACCCCCGCGTTCACCGCGCCCTTTGACCTCATCTACTGCGCCAACATGCTGCACATCGCGCCCTGGGCGTGCTGCACCGGCCTGATGCAGGGCGCCGCACGCCACCTGGCGCCCACGGGGCACCTCGTCACCTACGGGCCTTACCTTGAAGACGATGTGCCTACGGCCCCCGGCAACCTGGCTTTCGATGCCAGCCTGCGCGCCAAAAACCCCGCCTGGGGCATTCGTGCACTCAGCGATGTGGCACGCGAAGCGCAGCGCGCCGGCCTGCACTTGGCTGCACGCCACGCGCTGCCCGCCAACAACCTGCTGCTGGTGTGGCAACGCGCCATCTGCAACAACTGACCGTCCTTCGTCCCATGAGCAACTCCTCCTCCCCCTCCCCCATGGCAGCGCTTTTTTTCATCGCCCGCGTTGCACCCGGCGGCGCACAGTGCGATGCCTGGCCCGACCAGCCGCTGCTGGTCTCGCTGGAACAAGGCGGCATCGACTGGCCCAGCTCGTGCCGCAACGGCACCTGCCGCACCTGTCTGGGGCAACTGCGCCAGGGCAGCGTGCGCTACGAGGTGGAGTGGCCGGGGCTGTCATCCGAAGAAATGGCCGAGGGCTGCGTGCTCCCCTGCGTGGCCTATCCCATGAGCGATGTCGAGCTGCAGACGCAACTGCAGGACTGACGCAGCTGCAGCAAAAAGGCCTGGCGACGGCAGGCCAGCCCGGTCTGAACTAAAATTGACCGTTTTGGAGTTCTGCGCACCGCGCTGATCTCTGCACCGTGCGGCCGCGCCGCATCGCATGTTCTTTGGGGCGGGCTGTGCAGGCCTGCACAGCCGTCTGGCCTCGGGAACCTGCGCTGTCGCCCGCCCGCTCATTGCGGCCCCCAACGAAAGCCCTCCCATGAACACCCCCCTCACCCCCGAGGCCATCTCGCCGGTGCAAGACATCGTGGCGGAGATGCGCGCCGGGCGCATGGTCATCCTGGTGGATGAAGAAGACCGCGAAAACGAAGGCGACCTGGTGCTTGCAGCCGACCATGTCACGCCCGAGGCCATCAACTTCATGGCGCGCTTCGGTCGCGGCCTGATCTGCCTGACGCTCACGCGCGAACGCTGCGAACACCTCAAGCTGCCACCCATGGCCACGCGCAACGGCACCGTGTACAGCACGGCCTTCACGGTCTCGATCGAGGCTGCCGAGGGTGTGACCACCGGCATCTCGGCCGCAGATCGCGCGCGCACCATTCAGGTGGCCGTGGCAAGGGACAGCCAGGCCTGCGACCTGGTGCAGCCCGGC
Organism: Acidovorax delafieldii; assembly: GCA_002327945.1. Taxonomy (GTDB): domain Bacteria; phylum Pseudomonadota; class Gammaproteobacteria; order Burkholderiales; family Burkholderiaceae_C; genus Acidovorax; species Acidovorax delafieldii_C. Next base: position 1,322 of record DCVY01000072.1, read on the forward strand.
CACATCTTCCCGCTGCAGGCGGTGGACGGCGGCGTGCTCATGCGCGCGGGCCACACCGAGGCCGGTTGCGACCTCTCGGCCATGGCCGGCTGCAGCCCCGCCGCCGTGATCTGCGAGATCATGAAGGACGACGGCACCATGGCGCGCCTGCCCGATCTGCAGATTTTTGCCGCCGAGCACGGCATCAAGATCGGCACCATCGCCGACCTGATCGAGCACCGCAGCCGCACCGAATCGCTGGTCGAGAAGATGGGCCAGCGCACGCTGCAAACGGCCTTCGGCGAATTCACCGCGCACGCCTTCCGCGACAAGCCCAGCCGGGCCGTGCACCTGGCCCTGGTCAAAGGCCAGTGGAGCGCGGACGACGTGGTGCCCGTGCGCGTGCACGAGCCGCTGTCGGTGCTGGATGCCCTGGAAGTGAACCGCTCCATGCACTCTTGGGGCCTGGATACCAGCCTGCACTACATCGCCAGCCAGGGCAATGGCGTGGCCGTGCTGCTCAATTGCGGCGAAAGCGCCGCACAGCTGCTGGAGCAGTTCGAAGGCACGGCGCGTGCCTCGCAGGCGCCCGAGCGCGGCCGCATGGACCTGCGCAACTACGGCGTGGGCGCGCAGATTTTGCGCGAAGTGGGCGTGGCCAAAATGCAGCTCATGGGCCAGCCGCGGCGCATGCCCAGCATGGCCGGTTATGGCCTCGAAATCACCGGCTACATCCCAAAGGAATAAACCATGCTTGACGCAGACAAAGGCACCACAGACAGGCTCGACGGCAAGAAGCTGCAGATCGGCATCGTCCAGTCCCGCTTCAACGAAGGCATCACCAACGCACTGGCCACGGCCTGCCGCAGTGCATTGCTGGACCTGGGCGTGCAGGAAGATCACATCACCCATGTGCTGGTGCCCGGCGCCCTCGAAGTGCCCCTGGCACTGCAGGCCCTGGCCGAAAGTGACAAATTCGACGCACTGATTGCCCTGGGCTGCATCATCCGCGGCGAAACCTACCATTTCGAGCTGGTGGCCAACGAATCGGGCGCGGGCGTGACCCGGCTGGCGCTCGACTACCAGCTGCCCATTGCCAACGCCATCCTCACCACCGAAAACCTGGAACAGGCCATTGCGCGCCAGACCGAAAAGGGCCGTGATGCCGCCTACGTGGCGGTGGAAATGGCCAACCTGCTGGAAGCATTGTCATGACGGATCCCACCACGCCAGCATCGTCCACGCCTGCGCGCCCCCCCAGGCAGGCCCGCACCGGGCTCAAAAGCAACGGCGTGCGCAAGGCGGCTTCCAAATCCAATCGCAGCCGCGCCCGCGAGTTCGTGCTGCAGGCGCTGTACCAGCACATCGTAGGGCGCAACGAGGCCGCGGCCATTGATTCGTTCACCCGCGATCTGGCCGGCTTTCACAAGGCCGACGCAGCGCACTACAACGCCTTGCTGCACGGCTGCATCAACGCAGCCGACGAGCTTGATGCCCTGATCACTCCGCTGCTAGACCGCAAGATGGCCGAAATCTCGCCCATCGAACACGCCACCATGTGGATCGGCGTGTACGAGTTCCTGCACTGCCTGGATGTGCCCTGGCGCGTGGTGCTCAACGAGTGCATCGAACTGGCCAAGGAATTTGGCGGCACCGACGGACACAAGTATGTGAATGCCGTGCTCAATGGCCTGGTGCCCCGCCTGCGCGCAGCCGAAGTGGCTGCCGACAAGAAGGCAGCACCGCTCGCCCCCGCCAACACCGACGCTGGCGCCTGAACCGGAGCGCCGGGCTGCCCTGCGGCCTGCCTTTTTCTGCCCCCCGCGCAGCGCGGACAGGATCCCTCTCGATGAAGTTTTCCAGGCGCGCCGAGCGCATTGATCCGTTTTATGTGATGGAAGTAGCCAAGGCCGCACAGGCCATGGCACACAAGGTGGCCGGCAGCAGCCGGCCCATGATCTTTCTGAACATTGGCGAGCCCGATTTCACGGCCCCCCCGTTGGTGCAGGAGGCCGCTGCACGCGCCGTGCGCGATGGCGCCACGCAATACACGCAATCGCTGGGCTACGAGCCCCTGCGCGAGCGCATCAGCGGCTGGTACCAGCAGCGCTTTGGTGTCAACGTGCCTGCACGCCGCATCGTGGTCACTGCCGGTGCTTCGGCAGCGCTGCACCTGGCCTGCCTGGCACTGATCGAGGCCGGCGACGAGGTGCTGATGCCCGACCCGAGCTACCCGTGCAACCGGCATTTTGTGAGCGCCGCCGAAGGCAACGCGGTGCTGATCCCCACCACCGCCGCCGAGCGCTACCAGCTGAGCGCCGAAAAAGTGCAGGCGGCCTGGAACAGCAAGACACGCGGTGTGCTGCTGGCCTCGCCCTCCAACCCTACGGGCACCTCGATTGCGCCGGGCGAGTTGCGCCGCATCCACGGCGTGGTGCAGGAGCGGGGCGGCGTGACGATGATTGACGAGATCTACCTGGGCCTGTCGTACGAAAAGGCTTTCGGCCAGACGGCCCTGGCCATCGACGACAGCGTCATCAGCATCAACAGCTTCAGCAAATACTTCAACATGACGGGCTGGCGCCTGGGCTGGATGGTGGTGCCCGATGCCATGGTGCCCGTGGTCGAGCGCCTCACGCAAAACCTGTTCATCTGCGCCAGCACCGTCTCGCAACTGGCGGCCATGGCCTGCTTCGAGCCCGAGAGCATCGCCGAATACGAACGCCGGCGCACCGAGTTCAAGGCCCGGCGCGACTACTTCATCCCCGAACTGCAGGCACTGGGCCTTGCGGTGCCCGTGATGCCCGACGGTGCCTTCTACGCCTGGGCCGATTGCACCAATGCCTGCGAAAAGCTCGGCGTGCAGGGCAGCTGGGACTTTGCCTACGAGGTGATGCGCCGCGCCCATGTGGCAGTGACGCCGGGGCGCGACTTCGGCACCTTTGATCCGCAGCGATTCGTGCGCCTCTCGACGGCCCATTCGATGGCGCAGTTGCAGGAGTCGGTGGCGCGCCTGCGCGGGTTGCTGGGCTGAAAACACCCATGCCTTTCGAGTTTCCCGTCCGCATCTATTGGGAGGACACCGATGCCGGCGGCATCGTGTTCTATGCCAACTACCTGAAGTTCTTTGAGCGCGCCCGCACCGAGTGGCTGCGCTCGCTGGGCATGGGTCAGCAGCGGTTGCGGGAACAAACCGGCGGAATGTTCGTCGTAACCGATGCACGCCTGCGCTACCTGCGCCCGGCACGCCTGGACGATGAACTCATTGTTACCGCCCAGTTGCAGGAAGCCGGCCGCGCATCCCTGACAATCGTGCAGCGGGCGCTATTGAATAATGAGCACTTGACCGATCAACCGCGCGTTTTGCTGAGCGAAGGCACCATCCGTATCGGCTGGGTGGATGCCGCCAGCATGCGCCCCGCAAGAATCCCGAGCACCCTTCTGGAACAACTTTCATGAATTCCCAAGACATGTCCATCATCACCTTGGTGCTGCACGCCAGCTGGGTGGTGCAACTCGTCATGCTGCTGCTGCTGGGCGTCTCCGTCGCAAGCTGGGCCGCCATCTTTCGCAAGCTGTTTGCCCTGAAGCGGGTGAAGGCGCTCAACGAGGATTTCGAGCGCGATTTCTGGTCGGGCACCAGCCTCAACGACCTGTTTGCCAGCGCCGCGCAGAACGCCAAAAACGCCGGCCCCATGGAACGCATCTTTGCCAGCGGCATGCGCGAACACCAGAAGCTGCGCGAACGCCGCATTACCGACCCCGGCACGCTGCTCGACGGCGCCCGCCGCGCCATGCGCGCCAGCTTTCAGCGCGAGATGGACGTGGTCGAATCCAGCCTGTCGTTTCTCGGCTCGGTGGCCTCGGTGAGTCCTTACGTGGGCCTTTTTGGCACGGTGTGGGGCATCATGCACGCGTTCACGGGCTTTGCCGGCATGGAGCAGGTCACGCTGGCCACCGTGGCGCCCGGCATCGCCGAAGCACTGGTGGCCACCGCCCTCGGCCTGTTTGCAGCCATTCCGGCCGTGATCGCCTACAACCGCTTCGCGCGCGACATTGACCGCGTGGCCAACCACCAGGAGACCTTCATCGAAGAATTCACCAACATCCTGCAGCGCAACCTGGGCGCCCACCCCGGCTCGCCCTCAGGCCACTGAAGCGGAGGCTCCCATGTCTGCAATGGCCTCGCGCACCGGCAGCCGCCGCCGCTCCATGAA
>DCVY01000072.1:5593-6194 GCA_002327945.1 Acidovorax delafieldii
GCAAAAACCTGGCAGGCCGGCCAGCCCGCGGACACCCCCATCCTCATCAGTGCGGACAAGACCGTGACCTACGAGACCGTGGTGAAGGCCATGGACGCACTGCAAAAGGCCGGCGTGCAGCGCGTGGCCCTTTCCGTCAAACAGGGCGGCTGACCATCGGTCTGCACCCACCATCACCGCATGCACGCACAAGACGACCGCGACCAGTTTGCCCCGCCCCGCCCTCCGGCACGCCTGCGCGCCATTGCGCTGGCCGTATTGGCGCACGCCATTCTGATTGCGGCACTGACCTGGGGCGTGAACTGGAAAAGCAGCGCCGACATGCCGGCCGTGCAGGCAGAACTGTGGTCAGCCGTTCCACAACAGGCGGCACCCAAGGCTGTCGATCTGCCCGCACCCACCCCCGAGTCCGTGCCCGAGCCGCGCAAACCCACGCCTGCCCCGCCCCCCCCACCGCCCCCCCCACGGCAGGCACAGCCGGATACCCGCGAAGCCGACATCGCCACAGAGCGCGAAAAAAAGCGCCTGGAAAAAGAAAAGAAAGAGCGCCAGCTGCAGCTCGAGCGTGAAAAACGCGAGCGTGAGCGCAAGGAAGAAGAGC
>DCVY01000072.1:6253-6613 GCA_002327945.1 Acidovorax delafieldii
CAAGAAAACATCCGCCGCATGCAAGGCCTGGCCGGTGCCACGGGGGGCGAAACCGCCAAGGGCACGGCCCTGCGTGATTCGGGCCCTTCGGGCAGCTATGGCGGCAAGGTGGCGGCCAAAGTCCGGCCCAACATCGTGTACCCGGATGCCATCGCCGGCAACCCGCGCGCGGTGGTGCAGGTGCGCGCTGCGCCCGACGGCACCATTGTGGGTAAAAAACTGATCCAATCCAGCGGCAACAAGGCCTGGGACGACGCCGTGCTGCGCGCGCTGGACAAGACCGAGTCGCTGCCTCGCGACGTGGACGGGCGTGTTCCGTCCTCGCTGGAAATCGGTTTTCGCCCGCAGGATTAAACCTAA
>DCVY01000061.1:0-5666 GCA_002327945.1 Acidovorax delafieldii
CTGGGTTTGCATGGAATGCCGCCTGGACGGATCAGCAAGAAAGATTCAGGGGGCGGGGGGCAGCTGGGCAGGCCCGGCCTTGCGCAGCGGATGGCGCAGGCGCGAGCGGTCGGCCCACAGCGAGGGCAGCGACAGCGCCAGCAGCACCAGCGCCAGCGGCACCACAAACACAAAGCCCACATACTTGAAGCCGGCAGCGCCGGCAATGCCGCCGACAAGAAACATCGCCACCAGACCCGCAAACAGGCGCAACCGGGCGTGGTTGGCGCGCACCTGTTTCTCCACCGCGATGCCGGTGCGGTTCCAGTAGAGCATCTTGCCCAACTCGATGCCCAGGTCGGTCACCACGCCCGTCATGTGGGTGGTGCGGATCTGCGACGATGACATCTTGGTCATCGTGGCGTTTTGCAAACCCATGATGAAGGACAGCAGCAGCACTGTCATGGGCACCGCAAACGGCGTGCGCCAGTTGAGCGTGATGGCACCCACCAGTCCGAACACGAGCATGAGCAGCGCCTCCAGCACCAGCGGCAGCGCATAGCTGCTGTGCAGTTTGCGCTGCAGCGCCCAGTTCACGATCACCGCCGTGGTGGCTGCCCCGCTGATGAAAGCCAGCAGGGCGCCCACGGCGCTGAGCACCAGCACCAAGTTGCCCAGCACGAGGTTGTCGGCCAGCAGGGACAGAAATCCGGTCATGTGCGAGGTGTACAGGTTCACAACCAGAAAACCGCCCGCGTTCACCGCCCCGGCATTGAAGGCCAGCAGCAGACCCAGCACCCGGTTGCTGGCGCCTGTGCGGTGATGGCCGGTGAGGTGACGCAGGCGCCGCATGGTCAGATTCCGCCGCCACCAAGGCGTGGCGCAGCGTGCGGCTTGCCATGCGCAACGGCGGCGTCAACCATGCTCACGTCCCTCACCATTGCNNGGGCCTGTAGCGCTTGGTTCATCTGCACCATCCATCCCGAACAGCGAAACACGGCCCCCCACCGCCCGGGCCGCTTCGCGCAGCGCATCGCCGCGCGCAAGCGGTGCCTGCACCCAGCGCAGGGCACCATGCCATTCGATCGGCAGCGACGCGCCCGCAGGCAACGCCAGCACGGGGGCGGTAGCGGGACCGCTCAGACCGGCAGCCACCATGCCGCCCACCGTGGCGCTCGGCCCAGGCAAGGGAGCGTGCCCGGCAGCAACGGCGTGAACACGGTCAACCATCTGGCGCAGGGCGAATTCCATGGCTTGCATGGTAGCGGCACAGTGCTTGGGCATGCCGGGCAGGTTGCATGAATTTTTTGAACCTTGGAGGCTGCCGGTGCCGTGATCGGGGTGCCAGGCAAGGCGGCGCGCTGCGGATCCGACAGGCCTGCGCCCTGCAAGGGAGACGAAGCAGCGGACCCATGACCCATGCCCACAAGAAGGAGCAACGCTGCATGGCGCTCTCACCCATGGGGTGAACCCCATCGGGGACGTCAACGCTTGATTTCATGCGGCCTGGCAAGGGATGTAGAGCGGCCAACTGCCGTTTCCAGGCTGAGCAAAACGGTGCAATCCACCGGTGCTCCGGCCAGGGCTGCATGCCACTGCATCGCCCAGGAAAAAGCCCGCCGAAGGGGCGGGCAAAAACCTTGAGGAGACACTCACCCCAGTGGCAGGGCGCTGCAGTGCCACCAGACACCGCAGCGCGGGGCGATCAGCGGTTGTACGCCGTTTCGCCGTGTGACGTGATGTCCAGACCTTCGCGTTCGGCTTCTTCGGGAACACGCAGGCCCACCAGCAGATCGGCGATCTTGTAGGCGATGAAGGAGACCACGCCAGACCACACGACGGTGAGCAGCACGCTCTTGACCTGGATCCACAACTGCGGGCCCATGGCGAAGGTGTCGGGGGTCAGGCCGCCCGTGCCACCCAGGCTTTGCGAGGCAAACACCGCCGTGAGGATGGCGCCGATGATGCCGCCCACGCCATGCACGCCAAACACATCGAACGCATCGTCGGCGCCCAGCATCTTCTTGAGGCCACCCACGCCCCACAGGCAGACCACACCGGCGACGAGGCCCATCACGATGGAACCCATGGGGCCCACGAAACCGGCGGCCGGCGTGACCGCCACCAGACCGGCCACCGCACCCGAGGCCGCGCCCAGCATGGAAGCCTTGCCTTTGTGCAGGGCCTCGCCGGCCAGCCACGACAGCGTGGCGGCGCCCGTGGCCAGGATGGTGTTGATGAAGGCCAGGCCGGCCACGCCGTTGGCGGCACCTGCCGAGCCGGCATTGAAGCCGAACCAGCCCACCCACAGCAGCGAGGCGCCCACCATGGTCAGCGTCAGGCTGTGGGGCGTGAGCGCCTCCTTGCCGAAGCCGATGCGCTTGCCCAGCATGTAGGCACCTACCAGCCCGGCGATACCCGCGTTGATGTGCACCACGGCGCCGCCAGCGAAGTCGAGCGCGCCATCCTTGGCCAAAAGGCCGCCGCCCCACACCATGTGGGCCACCGGGATGTAGCTGAAGGTGAACCACAGCACGGCAAAGATCAACACGGCGGCGAACTTGATGCGCTCGGCGAACGAACCCACGATCAGCGCCACGGTGATGGCGGCAAAGGTGGACTGGAAGGCCACGAACACGTATTCGGGAATGGTCGGCAGCAGACCCGACAGCGTGTCTGACGCAATGCCCTTGAGGAAGATCTTGTCAAACCCGCCGAAGAACTGGCCCTCGCCGACGAACGCCAGGCTGTAACCATAAACGGCCCACAGCACGGTGATCAACGCAAAGATCACGAACACCTGCACCAGCACCGACAGCATGTTCTTGGATCGGGCCAGACCGCCGTAAAACAGGGCCAGGCCCGGAATGACCATCAGGATCACGAGCACGGTGGATGTGAGCATCCACGCGGTGTCGCCGGAGTCGAGCTGGGGCGCGGGCGCTGCCGGTGCAGCTTCTGCAACCGTTGCGGCTGCGGGCGCTGGGGCCGCATCTGCCGGCGCAGCGGGCGCAGCCATGGGCGCTGCGGGCGCTGCGGCCTCTGCAGCCGGGGCTGCGGTGGTGGCGTCGGCCGGGGCGGCAGGCGCCTGGGCCAGGGACAAGGATCCTGCGCACAGCAGGCTCAGTCCCAGTGCGAAGGAGGCAAGCAGTTTTTTCATGGCATGTTCTCTCTGTGAAATGCAGCGGGCCTGGGACCGTGCTTAAAGGGCTTCCTTGCCGGTTTCGCCGGTGCGAATGCGCACCACCTGCTCCAGATGGGTGACGAAAATCTTGCCATCACCAATCTTGCCGGTGCGTGCGGCGCCTTCGATGGCTTCGATCACGCGGTCCACCAGTTCATCGGCCACGGCGGCCTCGATCTTGACCTTGGGCAGAAAGTCGACCACATATTCCGCGCCGCGGTACAGCTCGGTGTGGCCCTTCTGGCGCCCGAAGCCCTTGACCTCAGTCACCGTGATGCCTTGCACCCCGATGTCGGAGAGTGCTTCGCGCACTTCGTCAAGCTTGAAGGGTTTGATGATGGTTGTCACCATTTTCATTTGGAGTTCCTCCGATAGACGGCACCGCAAGGGTGCCTGCCGTTGGTTACAGGGTTTTGGTAAGCGTGGCGATCACGCGGGCTTTGTTGACGGGGCCGAAGAAGTCTTTCTTGTTGGCACCCACGATTGCAGCGCCCAGTGTCAGGCCATCGCCAAAGTCGTAGGCGCCACCCACGCTGTAATCCATGTAGTTGGGCACGCCCGTGTCCTTGATGTCGCCGGCAAAGCGCGTGAAACCCACCGATGCCTTCAGCGTCACCTTGGGCATCACTTCCTTCGCCAGCGCCAGGTTCAAATAACCCGTGTTGCGGCCCCTCAGGCCCGAGCCGGATTTGGCACCCGCCCAGCCGAAATAGTCCTTGGACACCGTGTGCGAATACTTGGCGACGAGCGGGCCGAAAGTGGCGGCGCCATAGAGCTCGACGGTGTTGCCGCTGGTGTTGCCGGAATACAGGTAGGCCAGTGCGCCCACATCCAGATCCACCTCGCCGGCCTTGAATTTGTAGCCGCCGTAAAAGTCTGTTTCCAGCGAGTTGCCAGACAGCCAGTTCACACTGGAGTTCCAGTTGCCGACATACCAGCCGGTGTCACCGAACGCATAGTCAAAACCGCCCTGGACTGCGGGCTTGGAGGCGCTGACCTTGCTGGTGTCCTGGTCCTGGCCGCGGAATTTGTAGTTGCTGGTCAGACTGACGTTGCCGGTGAGCTGGGCATTGGCCAGCAATGGCAGGGCTGCAACAAAGGCGACGCTCAAAAGCTTGATGGATGCGCGGGGCATGTTTCCTCCGGGTGGACAATGGTTAGGGATAGTCGTGTTAAGCACGGTTCGTGCCATGTCGTTCATCACTGTGGTGACAAGCCCCGCGCAGAGAACATGTTCTTACAGTGTGCATTCGCCCTTACATTGGTGGTGGCGCCGCGCCATCGCACACCACTGGTGCACAGCGGGGGCCGGCGGGTGACAACCACCCACACACCGCACCTATCTGGGGAGAAAACCGCTCATGAGTCTTGCTTTGGTGCAAAGTCGCGCGCTTTTTGGGCTGCAAGCGCCCTCCGTTACTGTCGAAGTGCACCTGGCCAACGGGCTTCCCAGCTTCACCCTGGTCGGTCTGGCCGATGTCGAGGTCAAGGAGGCGCGCGAACGCGTGCGCTCGGCGCTGCAGAACACGGGGCTGGAGTTTCCCCACAATAAGCGCATCACCGTGAACCTGGCGCCCGCCGATCTGCCCAAGGATTCTGGGCGGTTTGACCTGCCCATCGCCCTGGGCATCCTGGCCGCCAGCGGTCAGATCGACGCCAGCCGCCTGGCCGGCCATGAATTCGCCGGCGAGCTGTCGCTGTCGGGCCAATTGCGCCCCGTGCGCGGCGCGCTGGCCACCAGCCTGGCGCTGCGGGCCCACCAGGTGGCGGTGCGGCTGGTGCTGCCCCCCGGCAGCGCAGAAGAAGCGGCCCTGGTGCCCGACGCGCAGGTCTACCGCGCCCGCCACCTGCTGGATGTCGTGCGGCAATTCCTGCCGGCAGGCAGCCAGGAGTCCATCGACGACGCCAGCACCCCGGACGACGGCTGGTGCCTGCTGCACCCCCCGCCGCTGGCCACACAGGTTGCCTATGCCGATCTGTTGGATGTCAAGGGCCAGGCGGCCTCCAAGCGCGCACTCGAAATCGCCGCTGCTGGCGGACACAGCCTGCTGATGATGGGGCCGCCCGGCTCCGGCAAATCCATGCTGGCCCAGCGCTTTGCCGGGCTGCTGCCGGCCATGACGATGCAAGAGGCCCTGGAGAGCGCCGCCGTGGCCAGCCTGGCCGGACGCTTCAGCCCGGCACACTGGGCGCAGCGGCCCACCTGCCAGCCCCACCACACGGCATCGGCCGTGGCGCTGGTGGGCGGTGGCTCGCCACCGCAGCCTGGAGAAATATCGCTGGCCCACCACGGGGTGCTTTTTCTGGATGAAATGCCGGAATTTCCCCGCGCCGCCCTGGAGGCGCTGCGCGAGCCCCTGGAAACCGGGCGCGTCACCATTGCACGGGCCGCACGGCGTGCGGAGTTTCCGGCCAGCTTTCAATTGGTGGCGGCCATGAACCCATGCCCCTGCGGTTTTCTGGGCTCGGCCCAGCGTGCCTGCCGCTGCACGCCCGACCAGGT
>DCVY01000061.1:5775-9402 GCA_002327945.1 Acidovorax delafieldii
ACCATCGCCGACCTGGCGGGCGCCACCAGCACCCAGGTGGCGCATGTGGCCGAGGCCGTGCAATACCGGCGCGTGCTGCGCGGGCCTGCGGTCTGAATCTTTTTCGCCAGGCTTTCTAGTGCAGTGTTTCACGCTTGCTGGCACAAATAAAAAAAGGGGGTTTTTGGTTCTGGCAAGGCGCAAACCGCAGCGATGCCGGGTGGTATCGCGAGGATTGGCAACACCGCCAGGGCCGAAAAGACGCTTTTTTATGTGCCAGCAAGCGTGAAACACCGCACCAGGAGGCTGTCGAACGTGGAAATCGTCGGCTGCAAATCGGCCGCAGCGGTCCATTTTTGGCTTCGCCGCTCTTCGAGAACACCGTCTTATTGCCCCATAGCCAGGCTATGGGGCTGCAAAGGCGGCAAAAACTGTCCTCGCCGGGACCGATTTTTGGTGACACCTTCGGTTTTCGCCATCGACGCTCCAAGCCCGACAGCCTGCAAGAATTAACGCTGGCCCAGCGCTTTTTCTTCAGGGCCGCCGCCTCGGACACGCGCATGTCCACCTGCATGCAGGTGCAGGCGCGCAGACGGAAGGTGTAACGGTTGCCGGTTTCCCAGACGATCTTGTCGGTCAGCGGATCACGCCCTGGGCCTGCACCGCTGCAGCGGTAACTGCCAGCCCGGCCCCCAGCGGGGCCCGACGGGCAATGGCGAAGCCTTGCATGGGTGTTCCTGTGCTCCACGCCACAGGGGTCGCACCCACAAAAATGTACCGCCCCTCGCATTTGCCGGACAATGCACGGGTTTGCCCGCCAGTCCGGGGTGCATGTCAGGCCACCGCCGCGCCATCACCACCGCCCTGAGCCCTGCCCCGCTGGGACCTTGTTTTTTCATTCCTGCCAAGAAACCATGAGTGCTTTTCTCGAAGAACGCGTTCTGAGCGTTCACCACTGGACCGACCGGCTTTTCAGCTTCACCACCACCCGCGACCCGGCGCTGCGCTTTTCCAACGGGCACTTCACCATGATCGGTCTGAAGGTGAACGACAAGCCGTTGCTGCGCGCCTACAGCATCGTCAGCGCCAATTACGAAGAGCATCTGGAATTTTTGAGCATCAAGGTACCCGACGGCCCGCTGACCTCGCGCCTGCAGCACATCCAGGTGGGCGACACCATCGTCGTCGGCAAAAAGCCCACCGGCACGCTGCTGATCGACTACCTGCTGCCGGCCAAGCGCCTGTACCTGCTGTCCACCGGCACGGGGCTGGCACCGTTCCTGAGCGTGATCCGCGACCCCGAAACCTACGAAAAGTTTGAGGAAGTGATCCTGGTGCATGGCGTGCGCCAGGTGGCCGAGCTGGCCTACCACGACTACCTGGCGCAAGAGCTGCCAAAGCACGAAATCCTCGGCGAGATGGTCAGGGCGCAGCTCAAGTACTACCCCACCGTGACGCGCGAGCCGTTTCGCAACCAGGGCCGCATCAACGACCTGATTGAAAACGGCAAGCTGTTTGCCGATCTGGGCGTGCCCGCCCTGAACCCGCTACAAGACCGTGTCATGCTGTGTGGCAGCCCCGAGATGCTGGCGTCGCTCAAGCACATCCTGGAACACCGCGATTTCCAGGAAGGCAACACCACCAAGCCCGGTGACTTCGTCATCGAGCGCGCCTTCGTGGAAAAGTAAGCGTTGTTTCAGCGCCGGCCGGCAGCGGCTTTTGCTGCCCGCGCCAGCACTGGCTCCTCTTGCGCATCCTGCTCCAGATCATCTTCCCCGAACGCCGCACCTTCACCATCGATCCGCTTCATGTTGCCCAGCAGCTTGAGCAGGTAGTGCAGGGTGTGCGCCATGTCGCCCACCGAAAAATCCGCCAGCACCTGCGCGTAATAGCTGCGGATGTTGGGCTGCGCCTCGTTCACCCACACCTCGCGCCCCGATTCCGTCATGGTGATGCGCCGTGACCGGCGGTCGCGACCGTCCGGCGCACTGCGCAGGTGGCCGTCCCGCTCCATGCGGCTGATCAGGCCCGACAGGTTTTGCCGGCTCACCATCAGGTAGCGGGCCAGATCGCCCACGCTCATGCCGTCCTCGACCTCGGGGCGCGACAGCGCGCCCAGCACGGCCCATTGCTGCGTGGTCAAGCCCTGCGCCTCAACCGCCCGGGTCCCCATTTTATGCAACATGTTTGCACATTGATACAAGCGAAAGAACAAGCGATTGGCGAGCTCCATCTTCACGATTTCGCTATTTTCGACAGGTTTTATCACTACTCTTCCTTGGATTTTCTGCTTGTATCACGCCCAGCATGGCTCCATTATATGTCAATATATTGACATATAATGCTTCGCAAACGGCAATCTGCTCATTGGCATAGAACCCGCCATGAACCCTGACACCCAAGGGTCCAGTTTCATTGCACCGCCGCATGCAGTGCGTGACCAGCAGTTTTGCCTGCTGTTGCCCCAGCCAACATTTGCCAGCGTGGTGTAACGGACAATGCTCGCTGCAGAACAAGGAGTACACATGGGCAACCGACTCACACAAATTGCCACACGCACGGGCGACGACGGATCGACGGGCCTGGGCGACAACACGCGCGTGTCCAAAGACAGCCCGCGTCCGCATGCGATGGGCGATGTGGACGAGCTCAATTCGCACCTGGGCCTGCTGCTGTGCGAGCCGCTGCCGCAGGATGTGCGCGAGCTGCTGATCGACGTGCAGCACCAGCTGTTCAACCTGGGGGGCGAGTTGTCGATTCCGGGATTCGAGTTGCTCAAGGACGAGGCCGTGCTGCAGCTCGACGAGGCGCTGGCGCACTACAACGCCGCGCTGCCGCGCTTGCAGGAATTCATCCTTCCCGCCGGCACGCGCGCCGCCGCCCAGGCCCATGTGTGCCGCACCGTGGCGCGCCGCGCCGAGCGCGCCGTGGTGGCGCTGGGCCAACAGGAGTCCGTGCGCGAAGCCCCGCGCCACTACCTCAACCGCCTGTCCGACCTGCTGTTCGTGCTGTCGCGCGTGCTCAACCGCATGGACGGCGGCGATGACGTGTACTGGANNGGTGCAGTGTTTTGCACTGGCTGGCAGACGCCCCGCAGAAACTCATGGGCCTGGGTCGGGTTTTGGCGCCAGGATGGCCATGGTGATGCGCGACACGCAGGTCAGCGCACCCGCGTCATTGACCATGTCGATCTGCCACACCTGCGTGGTGCGGCCAATGTGCACGGCACGCGCCGTGCCCGTCACCCAGCCGCTGGAGGCGGCGCGGATGTGGTTGGCGTTGATGTCCAGGCCCACGCCGCGGTGGCCCTCAGGGCAGGCATAAAAGGCGCCGATGGAGCCCAGGGTTTCGGCCAGCACCACGCTGACTCCGCCATGCAGGATGCCAAAGGGTTGCCGGGTGCGCTCGTCCACCGGCACGCGCCCACGCAGAAAGTCGTCGCCCAGTTCGGTGATTTCTATGCCCAGGTGCGTGGCGGCGGTGTTGGCGTTGGTCTGGGCCAGCAGTTCAAGGGAGATGGGTTTTTGCCAGATGGGCATGGTGCGGGTCCTGTGATGTGTGCTGGGAGCAGGCCAAATTATCCGGGATTGTCCTAAAAACGGCAGTTGACCGCTTTGCGCCCCTTGCCAGGCCGCATGAAATCAACCT
>DCVY01000166.1:0-3154 GCA_002327945.1 Acidovorax delafieldii
AGTTGCCGGCCCATGCCGGCCGTTGCTGGGCAAGGGCATACTCCCCCTCCATTGCTGCTTCAATGGATTCCGTCATGCCCGATACATCATCCACCACACCAACACCTCTTGCACCTGCCCGCCGCGGGGTCAACGCCTGGTGGCGCGCACTGGCCATTTTTCTGATGGTGGTTTTGCTCATTGCCTGGGCGGCCAGCACGAGCATGGTGGAGCAGTTGAAGGCCCAGATAGCGCACCTGCAGGCCAAGGTGAGCGTGGTGGCCCAGGTGCAATACCTGTCGGTGCTCCTGGACGACAGGCATATGCCAGCCCTGCTGGTGACTGCCGACACGCAAGGCAGCGTGCTGCAATTGCAGCGCCTGAATGACGTGCGTGAAGGGCGCGAGGACAGCATGCAGCTGTGGGCCCTGGATGGTAACAAGCCACCGCGCTCCTTGGGTGTGATCACCAGCGCCTACGAGACAGTGCAACTGCCTGTCCCATCGGCCGAGTTGGCTGGCGTCCACGAACTGGCCATCAGCGTGGAAGACAAGGGTGGCGCCGCTGAAGGGCGCGGGCCGCGGCTTCCTTACCTGTTCAGGGGCTGGCTGGTCAAAAAGGCGCTTTGAGATCGTGAACATGTTCTGAGAAACTGTTCACATTCTGAGAGTCGGCCCGGAGCAGGCAAGGGCAGCCATGGGCTTGCCCTGTTTGCGCCATCCCCTCAAATGTCTTCGAGCAGCGGGTAGGGCAAAGGCGCCAGGGTGATGGGCACGCCGTCGGTCGCGCCCACCTGCAGGGCATCCTGCGTGGCGGCAATCTGCAGCGACACGATGGCATCCACACCGCCACCGGGTGCGGGTGCCACCTGCACCACGGTGCCACAAGGCTGCTCCAGGTCGCTGGCCGCAAAGACGTCGGCACCTGCCGCCACATTGGCAGCGGCGTGCGCAATGAAGGCCCGGCGCTTGAGCGTGCCGCGAAACTGGCTGCGCGCCACGACTTCCTGGCCCGGGTAGCAGCCCTTCTTGAAGTTCACGCCACCCACCGATTCGTAATTGAGCATCTGCGGAACAAAGGCTTCCACCACAGGGGAGGTCAGCGTGGCCACGCCGCTGCGCACCTCGCTCCACAACCACAGCGCCGGGTCAAGCGCCGGGCCGGCGGGCGGTGCTTCCGATACGGGTGCCACCCACAGCGCGCGGGGGTGGTCGTCTGCGGGATACAGGTGCACCACGGTGGCAGAGCCTACATCGGCCTTGGCCCAGGCGGGTTGTGCGCCGCCAGCGATCGAATGGACGGCCTCTCCGGTCACACCGTAGAGCGCGAAATCCGCCGTGGCGTCGGTTAATTTGGCCTTGGCGCGCAGCACGAACATCGACAGGCGCTTGAGCGTGGGTGCCAGCAGGTCGCGGCTGCAGACCAGCAGCACCTCGGTGGTGCTGCGCTTGAAGCCGATNNATGCCGAGCAGGACGAAATCCTGGGTGAGCTGGCCCTGCAGAAACTGGGCAGCGTCTTCGCCTTCCACGCGAATAACGCCGAGATGGGACAAGGGGGCAATGCCATTCAATGGGTAAGTCATCCCTGAATTATGATGCGCTGCTTCATACATACAGACGGCAGGGTTGTGCGACGTTTACTGGCTTTCATCGTGTTGGTTGTGATCGCACTGGGTGGCGGTGTCTACGGGTGGTTGCATGCGCCTCTGACAATGGCCGGTGCAGGCACGCAGGCACTGGAGCTCGCCATCGAGCCCGGCACCACGGCGCGTGGCGTAGCCCGCGATGTGGTGGCTGCGGGCGTAAAGACCGACGCGCGTCTGCTTTATGCCTGGTTCCGTTTTTCGGGGCAGGACCGCGCCATCAAGGCAGGCAATTACGAAATTCCACCCGGCACCACACCCATCAGCCTGCTGCAGAAGCTGGCGCGGGGTGAGGAGGCGCTGCGTGCATTGACGCTGGTGGAAGGCTGGAATTGGCGCCAGGTGCGGCAGGCCCTTGCCAGGGAAGACCAGCTCCAGCCCGACTCCGCCCTGCTGACCGACGAGGCCCTGATGGCGCAGCTGGGCCGTCCAGGCGTGCATCCCGAGGGGCGATTTTTTCCGGACACCTATGCCTATGCCAAGGGTTCGAGCGACATCGCCCTGTTGCGCCGGGCCCTGCACGCCATGGACCGCCGCCTTGAGGCCGCCTGGGCGCAGCGGGCCGCAGACACGCCCTTCCAATCGGCGGACCAGGCGTTGATTCTGGCCAGCATCGTCGAAAAGGAAACCGGTAAAGCCAGCGACCGGGGCCAGATTGCCGGCGTTTTCACCAACCGCCTGCGGGTGGGCATGTTGCTGCAGACAGACCCCACCGTGATCTACGGCCTGGGCGAGAAGTTTGACGGCAACCTGCGCCGCCGCGATCTGCAGACCGACACGCCCTGGAACACCTACATCCGCGCGGGCCTGCCGCCCACACCGATTGCCATGCCCGGCAAGGCCTCGCTGCTGGCCGCCGTGCAGCCTGATCCCACCCGCGCGCTGTATTTTGTGGCCAAGGGCGATGGCACCAGCCACTTCAGTGCCACGCTGGAAGAGCACAACCGGGCCGTCCACCGTTACCAGCGGGGGCAGCGGTAATGCTGCTGCAGCGCACGATGGCCCGGGTGTTTGCATCTCTCCTGGACGGCAGATTCAACCAAGGTTTTCATGTCACGACCCGGTCTGTTCATCACCTTTGAAGGCATCGACGGCGCTGGCAAGTCTTCGCACATCGAGGGCCTGGCGGCGGCTTTCCGCGCGCAGGGGCGCACGGTTACCGTGAGCCGCGAGCCGGGTGGCACCCCGCTGGCTGAAAAGCTGCGCGAGATGGTGCTGAACGATCCCATGGACGCACTCACCGAATCCCTGCTGATCTTTGCCGCCCGCCGCGATCATCTGCGCAATGTCATCGAGCCCGCCCTGGCGCGCGGCGATGTGGTGCTGTGCGACCGGTTTACCGACGCCACCTTTGCCTACCAGGGGGCGGGGCGGGGCTTTGATCTTGGTGTGCTGTCACTGTTGGAGCGCCTGTCGCAGACCGGACTGGCGCCTGATGCAGGGCTGATGCGGGAGCCTGACCTGACGGTATGGTTCGACCTGGCACCCGAGGTGGCCGCCGAGCGCCTGGCAGGTGCCCGTGTTCCCGACCG
>DCVY01000166.1:3221-6112 GCA_002327945.1 Acidovorax delafieldii
CTGGCCCAGCGTGGCCATGCCTGGCTGCTGCAAGGTCCGTCCGGACTGGGGCAATACGCGCTGGGCATGGAGCTGGTGCGCGCCTGGCTGTGTGATGCGCCAACCGCACAGGGTGCTTGCGGCCAGTGCGGCAGTTGCCACGCCATCGACGTGCGCACCCATGCCGACCTGTGCGTGCTGATGCCCGAGGTGCACATGATGGCGCTGGGCTGGCCTCTTTCGGAAAAAGCCCAGGCCGACATCGACGACAAGAAGCGCAAGCCCAGCCGCGAAATCCGCGTCGAGGCCATGCGCGATGCGGTGGAGTTTGCACAGCGCACCTCGGCCCGTGGACGGGGCAAGGCGGTGCTGGTCTATCCGGCCGAACAGATGAACCACATCACGGCCAATGCGCTTCTCAAGACGCTGGAGGAGCCGCCCGGCGATGTGCGTTTTGTGCTGGCCAGCGAAGCTGCGCACCAGTTGCTGCCCACCATTCGCAGCCGCTGCCTGGGCCACACCATGCTCTGGCCTGCCGAGGCCGACATGTTGCAGTGGCTGGCCGGGCAGGGGATTGAGCCGGCAGCCGCAGCCGCATATCTGCGATCCACCGGCGGCCGCCCTGATGACGCGCTGGCGCTGGCGCGCTCTGGGCGCAGCCCGCAGGCCTGGGCGGCGCTGCCCCAGGCGATTGCGCGCGGCGACGTGGCCGCAGTGGGCGATTGGTCGCCCGGCCAGGCGATTGATGCCCTTCAGAAACTGTGCCACGACCTGCTGGCCGTCTGTGTGGGCGCGGCTCCACGCTATTTCGCGCCGGGCGACCTGCCCAAGCCTGCGCCGCTGGAGGCTCTCACCCGCTGGTCGCGGGCCCTGGCGCAGGCTGCACGCACGGCCGACCATCCCTTCAATGCGGGCCTCATGCTGGAGGCGCTTGTCGCCCAGGCGCGAAACACCCTACACTCCAAACACTAAACCGCAATCCCCGCCCATGAGCAGTCCATCTACCGCGCCCCGTCCCAGCGTCATGCAACTGGCCATCAAGGAAAAGGCGGCCTTGCACGCGGCCTACATTCCCTTTTTTGCTGAAGGGGGCATTTTTGTCCCTACGCCGCGCAACTACAAACTGGGTGACGATGTGTATGTGTTGCTGACCCTGCCGGACGATACCCAGCGCTATCCTGTGGCCGGACGGGTTGCATGGGTCACCCCTGCGCGCGCAGCGGGCAACCGCACGCAGGGGGTTGGCATCCAGTTCCCCAAGGACGAAAAATCGCGCCAGCTCAAGGCCAAGATCGAGGAACTGCTGGGCACCGTCCTGGGTTCGGAGCGTCCCACGCAAACCATCTGATTGCGTGACATGATTTTTTGCCGACCCGCGCTGGCTGGTCGGCTTTTTTGTTTTGAAACCGTATGTTTACCGATTCGCATTGCCACCTCACATGTGCGGAGCTGCTCAGCCAGTTGCCCGCCATCCGCCAGGCCATGGCCGAAGCCCAGGTCGAGCGGGCCTTGTGCATCTGCACCACCATGGAAGAATTCGACGATGTGCATGCGCTGGCGCTGGCCCATGACAACTTCTGGAGCACCGTGGGCGTGCATCCCGACAACGAGGGCGTGACCGAGCCATCGGTGCAAGACCTGCTGGACCGCGCCGCACTGCCGCGCGTGGTGGCCATTGGCGAGACGGGCCTTGACTACTACGGCATGGAAGACCGCAAGGGCGGGCGCAGCATTGCCGATCTGGAGTGGCAGCGGGAGCGTTTTCGCACCCATATCCGCGCGGCGCGGGCTTGCGGCAAGCCCCTGGTGATCCACACCCGCAGCGCCTCGGATGACACGTTGGCCATCCTGCGCGAGGAGGGCGAAGATGGCGTGGGCAATCTGGCAGGCGGTGTGTTCCACTGCTTTACCGAATCGATGCAGGTGGCACGGGCCGCGCTGGACCTGGGCTACTACATCTCGTTTTCGGGCATCGTCACCTTCAAGAGTGCGAAGGATTTGCGCGATGTGGCGGCTTTCGTGCCCCTGGATCGCATGCTGATCGAAACCGACAGCCCTTACCTGGCGCCGGTGCCCTACCGGGGCAAGACCAACAGCCCGGCCTATGTGCCCCTGGTAGCCCGGCAGATTGCGCAAACGCGGGGCATCGCGCTGGAGGCGGTGGCGCAGGCCACCAGCCGCAATTTCGAGGCACTGTTCAAAGGAGTGGTGGCATGAGCCTGCAGCGCCGTTCCGTGCTGGCTCTGGTCCTGGCGACTGCGAGCGCAATGGCGCACGCTGGCTCCTATGACGACTTCTTCACGGCCATCCTGCGCGATGATGGCGCAGCCATTGCCGCGCTGCTGCGGCGGGGTTTTGACCCGAACACGCGCGACCCCAAGGGACAGGTTGGTTTGGCGATGGCGTTGCAGCTGGACTCCCGCAAAGCCTTTGCAGCGCTCATGGCCTCGCGGCAGCTGAATGTGGAAGCACGCAACGCACAGGACGAAAGCCCGCTGATGCTGGCAGCCATCAAGGGCAACATCGAGGCCGTCAAGGCCTTGATCGCGCGGGATGCCGATGTGAACAAGCCGGGCTGGACAGCCCTGCACTACGCAGCCTCTGGCGCCACGCCCGAGCATGCGCGCATCATCGCCCTGTTGCTGGAGAACCATGCCTACATCGATGCGGCGTCGCCCAACGGCACCACGCCCTTGATGATGGCGGCGCACTATGGCACGAGCGAAGCCTTGCAGCTGTTGCTGGACGAAGGTGCAGATCCTTCGCTGAAAAACCAGCTGGCACTGAGCGCCAGTGATTTTGCGCTGCGGGTCGGTCGCAAGGACGCGGCCGAGGCCATTGCTGCTGCAGTTCGCCGTCGCCAGCCGAACCGCGGCAAGTGGTAGCCGACGGTGCAGGGCGCAGGCCCTAAC
>DCVY01000238.1 GCA_002327945.1 Acidovorax delafieldii
TAACCGACCTCGGTGAACTTGGTGGCCTCGACCTTGATGAAGGGCGCATCGGCCAGGCGCGCCAGGCGCCGGGCGATCTCGGTCTTGCCCACGCCGGTGGGCCCGATCATGAGGATGTTCTTGGGCGTGATTTCCTGGCGCAGGCTGCCTTCAACCTGCTGGCGGCGCCAGCGGTTGCGCAGCGCAATGGCCACGGCGCGCTTGGCACTGGCCTGGCCGACGATGTGGCGGTCAAGCTCGGAAACGATTTCCTGGGGTGTCATGGACGACATAGGCTGGTTCACAGTCAAAAGTAGCTGTAACGCTTATCCACCAAGCGCAAGCAGCTATAAATAAAGTAACACTTCAACACCTGCCGTCAAAGCGTCTCGATGGTGTGGTTCATGTTGGTGTAAATGCACAGCTCGCCGGCGATTTCCAGCGAGCGCTTGACGATGTCCTGCGCCGACAGATCGGTGTGGTTCAGCAGCGCCTTGGCGGCCGAATGCGCGTAGGCACCGCCCGACCCGATGGACACGATGCCCTGCTCGGGCTCCAGCACGTCGCCATTGCCGGTGATGATCAGTGAGGCGCTGGCATCGGCCACGGCCAGCATGGCCTCCAGCCGGCGCAGCACGCGGTCGGTGCGCCAGTCCTTGGTGAGCTCGATGGCGGCGCGGGTGAGGTGCCCCTGGTGTTTTTCGAGTTTGGCCTCGAAACGCTCGAACAGCGTGAAGGCGTCGGCCGTGGCACCGGCAAAGCCCGCCAGCACCTTGCCGTGGTAGAGCTTGCGCACCTTGCGCGCGGTGCCCTTGACCACAATGTTGCCCAAGGTGACCTGGCCGTCGCCGCCAATGGCGACCTGCAGCCCCTGGGGCGTCTGGCGGCGCACACTCAGGATGG
This sequence comes from Acidovorax delafieldii, assembly GCA_002327945.1. GTDB lineage: Bacteria > Pseudomonadota > Gammaproteobacteria > Burkholderiales > Burkholderiaceae_C > Acidovorax > Acidovorax delafieldii_C. The sequence continues at coordinate 883 of DCVY01000238.1, forward strand.
TGGTGCCGTGAAAAACCGGGTGGTTATCGTTTGATGAATCCATAGTTGCAGCAAATGGGGATAGCCGCCCATTTTGCAAGCATGCATCCAAACTGGCACCACCCAGGCCAGCCACCGCCGCGAAGCAGCTCAGCCCCTGGTTTGTCACTAATTTTTTCGCGGCACAACCCAGGCGTGCTCGTTGACACCGATCACGTTAAAGAAGATGGCCACCAGGCGGTGCAGGTTGCGAAAATGCACCACATGACCGCGGGACTGCTGCTCGGCCGCCCAGTTGAGTACCGAACCTGCGGCGCTGAAATCGATGCGGATGAGACGGTCGCAGGCAATGACCAGGGGTTCATCCGGGCGCACCATCGCCTGCAGGGACTCCAGCAGGGGCGTGGCATCACCATCTATATAGCCACTCAGCACCGCTGCGTTGGCGGCTTCAGCCGCCGCAGGCACCGTGGCGTCGACAGTTTCGGGGGCCAGCAGATCGTGTCCTGCCGCTTGCGCACCTGCGCCCGCATTTTCGCTGTCCGAATAGCCGCAGCGCGGCGCAGTCCAGGAGGGCGGCGAGACTTCATAGGTCACGCAGTAATCCAGGGCGACCAGCTCGAACTCGTCCATACAACCCATGAGCCGCAGGGCCGCCATGCGCAGACGCCACCATTCAGGGCTGCTGGAACGGTCGCCCGACTGGGTCTTGCTCTCCAGCAGGGCTTTGAGCATGGACACGCCGGAAAACACAAACTGCCCGCTGTGATCGGCCCATTGAATGAACTGGTCGGCCAACAAAGGCACTGCCGCCTCATCAATGGCGCTCAAGCGACCCCAGGCCAGGGTCCAGGGCGAGGTGGCGCGCGCCAGCGCGGCCTGCAGCGCAGCCACCGACGACACTGCCACGGTCGATGGCGCAGTCCAGCTGAATTCACGCCGCACGCCCACCGGCGCCGCTTCAGGCGCAGCCGCAGCGGCCAGCCCCAGTTGCTCGGGCATCGAGAACCACAGGGGTGCCGACCGGCTGAAGCGCGCGGCAAAATCAATCGCCAGGGTGTCAAAACCGCCCTGCTGACCCGTGGCGCGGTACAGGTCAAACAGCGTCATCCAGATTTCCAACTGCTGCTGAGGGTCGTCCAGTTCGTGCTGGGCAAGAACATCCAGCAGACCAGACTCAGCACCGGCATGGTCGCCATTGGCAAACCGGATGGCGGCTTCTTCCAGATCGGGTTCGTGCACGAATTCCTCCAGTTCGACTGCGGGTTCCGCTGCAGCGGCAGGAGCCACTGGAATGTGAGACGCCGCGGGAGCGTCGGCCAGCATGGACGCATCCTTGCCGCCAAACGCCGCAATGGCCATGCTGTCATCGACAAACAAGGGCGGCACCGAGGGTCTGACCTCCAGCGGAGCCTGCAAAGTATCCGGCCGGGTGGGGGCATAGGCACGCTCTGCGTAGCCCTCGTTGCCCGGCGTCAGCAGCATGTCGGCGGGCTGAGTGGGGGCGTCCGCGGCCTGTTTGCCCCTCCACCACTGCTGGGACATCTGCGCTTCGATCGCATCGATCTTCTTGAGAGTGACCGCACGCTCGTCGGGTGACGCCATGCTGCTCTGAAAGAACGACGGGCGGCCTACTGCTTCATCCGCACCATGGCCCTGCAGCGCCTCGCGCTGGCGCAGCTTGCGCAGCTGATCGAACTCGCGGCGGCGCACGAAATCATTGCGCCGCTTGCGCTCGATCATCTCTTTGAGCATCTGCTTGCTATACCGGCTCTCCCGATCGGCCGGGATGGAATCGAGCTCCGTCCAGTTGACTGTGGGGTTGCGCACAAACCGCACCACTTTGGACAGCAGACCTGCGCGCGCGGTTTCTTCCTTGCTCATAAGCAGTCAGATCGGGTGCACATGAAGAGTTCAGGCCGGCTCGCCTTCAGTCTCCAAACATTTTCTGTTTGAGTTCACGGCGTTGTTGCGCTTCCAGCGACAGCGTGGCGGTGGGGCGGGCAATCAGGCGCCCCACGCCGATGGGCTCACCGGTTTCATCGCAATAACCATAGTCACCCGAGTCGATACGGGCAATGGATTGTTCGATTTTCTTGAGCAGCTTGCGTTCGCGGTCGCGGGTGCGCAACTCCAGCGCGTGCTCTTCTTCAATGGTGGCGCGGTCGGCGGGATCGGGCACCACCACGGTGTCTTCGCGCAAATGCTCGGTGGTTTCACCGGCACTGTTGTGGATTTCCTGCTTGAGCTGAACGAGTTTGAGGCGAAAGAACGCCATCTGTTTGTCATTCATGTACTCGCTGTCAGGCATCGCCATCACTTCGGCGTCGGTCAGTTCTTGGGCCGTCTTGGTCTTCCAGTTGTTCGCCAGTTGGGGGTCTTTTTTGGCTGCCGTATAGGCGGGATGCACTTGCACGGTCGTGGGCATGGTGTGTAGATAACTGGCTTTGGCAGCGGTTGAAGCCACTGCCTGCGCCATGGATGGTACGGTCAATTGGGCCAGCCGGGAAGAAGGCCGGGTGCTGCGCACAGGCACTTGGCTGCCGGCCTGCAAAGGCTGCGCCGGAGCGTCTGCCACTGCAGGAGTGGCAGCTTTGGGGGGGTGCTTGGCAACAGCCTTTGCAGCAACCTTGGTTGCCGCTAGGGCGGCGGCGCTATTTGCCGCGGTTGGTGCCGCTTTTGCGGCCGCCTTGGGTTTGCTGGTTTCAGCTTTCACTGACGGGACTCCTCGCGTAACGGGCTGACCCGGGCTGCGCAAGCAGCCAAGGGCGGGTGGCAAGCCTTCCGGGGTTTTACCGGGGCGCGATTGTATCGACCTGCGCGGAGGCAAACGAAAACGTTGCAGATACAACACAAAAGGATGTGGAACCATCCCCGCCCGTTCCCGTGCATGCCGTTCAAACTGTTCAAACCATTCAACCTAGAAACGGCAGTTGGATGCGCCTGCCGGTGCCGTGATCGGGGCGC
>DCVY01000012.1 GCA_002327945.1 Acidovorax delafieldii
GGGCGTCGCGCACGCCGGGCATGGCGATCAAAAAATGGTGCGTCAGGTTCATGGGCGCAGTATCGGCAGGCATGCAGACAATTCTACGGGCAAGCCAAGACTGCGGCCGCAAGCTGCGCGCAGGCCGCCCATGCCCAGCGCCGCGCAACTGCAGCGGGAGCGGGAAACCGGCCCGCCTCTCAGCCGAGGCTGGACCTGCCGCCTCTGTCCTGCGGGCTGATCTGCAGGCCTTCGCCCACTGGAGGAGCGCCGGCGGCAAGCCGCAGGCGCAGCGACATATCGGTGCGGTTGTCGGCATGGGCCAGGGCCTCTTCGGCAGTGATGACACCACGCTGCTGGAGCTCGTACAAGGAATGGTCGAAGGTGCACATGCCGGGCTCGCCGCTGCGCTCGATCGCGGTCTTGAGTTCGTCNNCGCTGCGCCACCACTGCACGCAAGTTCAGCGACAAGTCCATCAGCACCTGTCTGTGCGCGTCTTCAGGAAAGAAATTCAAAATCCGCTGCACGGCCAGGCGCGCGTTGCTGGCATGCATGGTGGACACGCACAGATGCCCGGATTCGGCGTAGTGCAGCGCATGCTGCATGGAGATGCGGTCGCGGATTTCGCCGATCATGATCACGTTCGGCGCCTCGCGCATGGCGTGGCGCAGGGCATCGTCGTACGAGCGCGTGTCCAGACCGATTTCACGCTGGGTGACCAGCGATTTTTTGTGCCCATGCAGGTATTCGATCGGGTCTTCCACGGTCAGGATGTGGCCTGTCGCGTTCTCGTTGCGGTAGTTGAGCATGGCCGCCAGCGAGGTGGTTTTCCCGGAGCCGGCCGCACCCACGGCGAGCACCAAGCCCGCTTGCAGGAACGCAAGCTGCTTGTACACCGCGGGCAAACCCAACTCTTCGAGCGAGAGGATCTGCGCCGTGACGTGGCGCACCACCATGCCCACCTTGCCGCGCTGCTGGTGCACGTTGACCCGGAAGCGCCCCGACGCCCCCATCTGGAACGAAAGGTCACACTCCATGGTGGCCTCGAATTCGTCGATCTGCGCCTTGCGCATGATCGAGTAAGCCATCGCACGAATGTCCTCGGCACCCAGCGGGGCCTGCGTGATGGGCGTGAAGTCCCCCTGGCGCTTGAGCGTGGGCGGCGCACCGTCGAGCAAAAACAGGTCGGAGGCACGCTCGCGCGCCATCAGCGCAAGGTAAGAAAGCAGGCGGCTGTCGCCCGGGAAGGTCCCTGGCTTGTTTGCGGAGTCCATGGTCGCCCTTTGTCGTAGAGTGGGAATATCCGGTTGCTATGCCTGAACTGCGGCCGCCTGCCGCGCGTAATGCGCGACCAGCCCCAGCAGCTCCTCATCGGAATAGGGCTTGCCGAGGTAGTGGTTGGCGCCCAGCTCGTGCGCGTGCTCCCGGTGTTTGTGCGCAATGCGCGAAGTGATCATGATGACCGGCAAGTCGTGCAGAGCCTGGTCTGCACGGATGTTGCGCAGCAGGTCGAAGCCGTCCATGCGCGGCATTTCGATGTCGGACAACACCACCGCAGGGCGCTCCTGCTGCAGCCGCTCAAGCGCCTGCAGCCCATCCGTCGCCAGTGCCACGCGGTAGCCTTCGCGCTGTAGCAAACGCTGGGTGACGCGGCGCACGGTGATGGAGTCGTCCACCACGAGCACCAAGGGCACCTGGCTCGGCCCCAGCGCCACGGCCGGCGCCACCGGTGCGCCTGCCGTCGGCGCCGGCATTGCCTCGAGCACGGCCGGCAGCCCCGCACCGGCGGCGCGCACGCGTTCGCCATAGACGGTGGCCAGCGCCACGGGGTTGTAGATGAGCACCACGGCGCCCGAAGCGAGCAGCGACATCCCGGCAAGTCCCGGCAGGCGCGACAGCTGCGGCCCCAGTTGCTTGACCACGACTTCCTGGTTGCCCAGCACCTCGTCCACGTGCAACGCGATGCGCTGCGCCGCGCTGCGCACGATGACCACCGGCCGGTTCTTGCCTACGGGCTCCTTGCTGCGCACCGAAGACTGCAGCAGCGCACCCGCCCAGAAAAACGGCAGACGCTCCCCACCCTCTTCGTAAAACCCGCTGCGATAGGCCTGTTCCAGGTCCACAGCAGTGGCGCGCCGCACGATCTCCACGAGATTGGCGGGCATGCCCACCGTCAATTCGCCGGCGCGCAGCATGACCACCTGCGTCACCGCAGTGGTCAGCGGCAACACCAGCCGGAAAGCCGTCCCCTGGCCCGCCTCGGTAGAAGTTTCGATGCGTCCGCCGAGCGCATTGACCTCGGCGCGCACCACGTCCATGCCCACACCTCGGCCGGCAATCCCCGTGACGTCTGCAGCCGTGGAAAATCCGGACTGGAAGATCAGGTTCGCTGCATCGCTGACGCCCAACTCGGCATCGGGCGCGAGCAAGCCCTGCGCGACGGCCTTGGCGCGGATGCGCGGCAGGTCGAGGCCGGCGCCGTCGTCGCGGAACGTTATGGCCACGTCATTGCCCTCGTGGCGCACATCGATGGAGATGGTGCCCGCGGCGGGTTTGCCCTGGGCTTGGCGTTGCTCGGCAGGCTC
>DCVY01000188.1 GCA_002327945.1 Acidovorax delafieldii
GATTTTTACAGCATCACCTGGAGCCACCTGTCCACGGCATTCGGGTTGACGACTTTGGTGATCCACCCCTTGTGGATCGTTTGGGCGCTGTACGCCAGGCGTGCAGTGGTGAAGGCGGCCCGGTGAGCGCGCGCATGCGCCGGGTTTTTTAACGTTGGGTGTTTTGGGTATTTTTAAGGAGATCTGCATCATGGGAATACATTCGGAACGCGAAGTGCAAGCCGTGCCGATGACGTTCAAGCGTCGCTGGACGGACGAAGCCATCCGCGCCTTGGTTGATCAAGACAAGGGCTTGCTCGACCCGCGCATCTACGCAGACCAGGAGCTCTACGAGATTGAACTCGAGCGCGTCTTTGCGCGCTCCTGGCTGCTGCTCGGGCATGAAGCCCACATCCCCAAGACTGGGGACTACCTGACCACCTACATGGGCGAAGACCCGGTGATCATGGTGCGGCAAAAGGACGGCAGCATCAAAGTCTTCCTGAACCAATGCCGCCACCGTGGCATGCGCATTTGCCGCTCCGATGCAGGCAATGCCAAGGCCTTCACCTGCACCTACCACGGCTGGGCGTATGACATCGCCGGTAATCTGGTCAACGTGCCCTACGAAAAAGAGGCTTTCTGCGACCAGAAAGAAGGCGATTGCGGCTTCGACAAGGCCGACTGGGGCCCGCTGCAAGCGCGCGTGGAAACCTACAAGGGCCTGATCTTCGCGAACTGGGACGCGCAAGCCCCCGACCTCAAGACCTACCTGAGCGACGCCATGCCCTACATGGACGTGATGCTCGACCGCACCGAAGCCGGCACCACCGTCGTCGGCGGCATGCAAAAGTGGGTCATCCCCTGCAACTGGAAGTTCGCCGCCGAGCAATTCTGCAGCGACATGTACCACGCCGGCACGATGTCGCACGTCTCGGGCGTTTTGGCCAGCCTGCCGCCCGAAATGGATCTGACGCAAGTGCAAATGCCTAAAAATGGCGCGCAGTTCCGGGCGGCCTGGGGCGGCCACGGCACGGGCTGGTACATCAATGACCCCGGCATTCTGATGGCCATCATGGGCCCCAAGATCACGCAATACTGGACGCAGGGCCCCGCCGCCGAGAAGGCTGCCAAGCGCCTGGGCCAAATGCCGACGCAAACCATGTTCGGCCAGCACATGACGGTGTTCCCGACCTGCTCGTTCTTGCCGGGCATCAACACCATCCGCAGCTGGCACCCGCGCGGCCCCAATGAGGTGGAAGTCTGGGCCTTCGTGGTCGTCGATGCCGACGCGCCCGAGGACATCAAGGAAGAGTTCCGGCGCCAGAACATCCGCACCTTCAACGCCGGCGGCACCTTCGAGCAGGACGACGGCGAGAACTGGGTCGAAATCCAGCGCGTGCTGCGCGGCCACAAGGCCAAGAGCGCGCCCCTGTGCGCGCAAATGGGCCTGAACGTGCCCAACAAGAGCAACCCCGACTTCCCCGGCAAGACCGCGTACGTCTACGCCGAAGAGGCCGCGCGTGGCATGTACCACCACTGGGCACGCATGATGTCGGAGCCGAGCTGGGAGACGCTCAAGCCCTGAGTTCCCAAGGCTTCGAGACCCACTCTCAGCCTTTTCACGCTGTTTGGCCAAGGACAAGCAGCATCGTTTTCATTCCCCCGCAGGCGCTCGCGCCCCAGGCATCCGTCATCCACTTTGCGTGGATGCCTGGGAGGGAGCCTGCACCCCCATCCATTCAAGGAGATATGGCATGACCGCTGTCGCCATGGCCCAGAAAACGGCCGAATTGATCAAGGAATTTGCCTGGCCCGCCCAGCCCGTGAGCCCGCAACTGCAGCACGAAGTCGAGCAGTTTTATTACCGCGAAGCCCAGCTGCTGGACCACCACAACTTCAACGCCTGGTTCGACCTGCTCGAACAGGACATCCACTACTGGATGCCCATCCGCACCACACGCACCAAGCGCGAAAGCGACAAGGAATACATCCCTGCTGGCCAGAACGCGCACTTCGACGAAAACCACGACACCCTGCGTGGCCGCATCCGCCAGCGCACTTCCGAGCTGAACTGGGCCGAAGACCCCCCTTCGCGCACCCGGCACATCGTCTCGAACGTGATCGTGCGCGAGACCGACACGCCCGGCACGCTCGAAGTGGCCTCGGCCTTTTTGGTCTATCGCAACCGGCTCGAGCGGCAAGTCGACATTTTTGCCGGCGAACGCCGTGACGTGCTGCGCCGCGCCAACAACGGCCTGGGCTTCAAGATCGCGCGCCGCACCATCCTGATCGACCAGAGCACGATTCTGGCCAACAACCTCAGCGTGTTTTTCTGAGCGGAGGAACCGGCACGATGGCGTTTACCAAAGCCTGCAGCGTGGACGAGGTTCCACCCGGAGAAGCCTTGCAAGTCAGCCATGACGAGCAAAAGGTGGCGATTTTCAATGTCGATGGTGAGTTCTTTGCCACGCAGGACCAGTGCACCCATGGTGAATGGTCGCTGTCCGAAGGTGGCTACCTCGACGGCGANNCGCATCGAAGGGCGGGACGTGCTGGTCGATTTTTCTGCAGCCGCGCTGCATGCCTGAACCGAAAGCGAGAACAAGATGAAACTCAACAATGAAGTAGCCCTGGTCACGGGCGGTGGCTCCGGCCTGGGCCGGGCCATCGTGGACCGCTTCGTGGCCGAAGGCGCGCGCGTGGCCGTGCTCGACAAGTCGGCTGCCAGGCTCCAGGAGCTCCAGGCCGCGCACGGCGCCAAAGTGCTGGGCATAGAGGGCGACGTGCGCGTGCTGGCCGACCACCAGAAGGCCGCGCGCGAATGCCTTGCGGCCTTCGGCAAGATCGACTGCCTGATCCCCAACGCGGGTATCTGGGACTATTCGATGCCGCTCGTCGACATCCCCGACGACAAGATCGACGCCGCCTTCGACGAGGTCTTTCA
>DCVY01000018.1:0-691 GCA_002327945.1 Acidovorax delafieldii
CAGGAAGGCCAGTTGCTGTTGCAGCACTGCCTGGCGTGCGGCCACGTGCAGTTCTACCAGCAGGCCATCTGCCGCGAGTGCGGCAGTGAACACCTGGAGCACCGCCCCGCCAGCGGTCGCGCCAAGGTGCATTCGTTCAGCGTGGTCCACCGGGCGCCCGGCCCGGCCTTCAAACAGGACACGCCCTATGCCGTGCTGCTGGTCGAACTCGAAGAAGGTCCGCGGATGATCAGCGCCTTCGTCGGCGCAGACCCTTCGGCGGTCACCTTCGACATGGCGGTCGAGCTGGTTTGCGAGCCTGTCGGTGACGGCGTGTCGCTGCCGCGATTTCGGGCGGCCGGACCTCCAGCGTGAAACCGCGTCTTCGTGCGCCTTCTGAGTGCCTGAAGGCATGACCCGACCCAACGCGAGATTTCGCTGGCCCCATTTCGCTGCGCCGTCCTCCCAGGCGTTCGTCGAGGGGGCGCCCCCTGACCTGACGACGGCCACGGTTGCGCGGCAAGCGATTGCGCCCTTGTCCATGCGTGATCGGATCGTGGCCATCGTTGCGCCGGCCGGCTATGGCAAGACGACATTGATGGGGGGATGGTTTCGCGCTTGCAAAGACGCCGCCCCCCTGTGGGTGGGGCTTGATGCTTCCTGGCGCGACCCCGTGTTCTTTGTGCGCTCCTTGTTGAATGCAGTTGAATGT
>DCVY01000018.1:776-3286 GCA_002327945.1 Acidovorax delafieldii
GTGAGGTTTGTCGTTTGCGGCCGCGACGGGATGGACTTCGATCTGACCGTGCCAACCGTGCGCGGGCTGGTACGCTGGGTGACACAGCGCGAACTGAGGCTCGACGCGCGGGAGGTGCGAGAACTGGTACGGCGGCGCCGGCTGTCGGCCGGTGACGAAGAAGTTGAGCATATCGTCGGGATCACCGAGGGATGGCCGGCATTGGTGCAGCTTGCCCTCGCCAGCGGCGAGGGCGTGCAGGATGCCGCCGGGGGCAGTAGCAACCTGCTGATGGACAGCTTCGTTTACGAGAGCTTCTTCAAGGGCCTCGCGCCGGCCCGGCGGCAGGCGCTGTTCGTGATGTCCGCCATTGGCGACTTCACGCTGCCGCTGCTGGTCGCGCTCGATGCGCCCGAGGGGGCGGAGGCGATCGCCGAAGGCGAGCAACTGGGCATCGTGCAGCGTCGGGGACGCGTGGCTGGCGAGCCGTTCTACGCCTTGCATGCGCTGGTGGCAGAGCGCGCACTGACGCGATTGTCCGACATGGGGCTGAGGCCTGTGACGGTGCAGATATTGCGAACCCGTTGTGCGCAATGGTGGCATGCCCGGGGCGAGGTCTACCGAGCGATCCGCGTGGCCCTGGAAGGTGATGACGCAGGGCTGGCTTCGGCCTATCTGGCCGGCTACGCGCGCCAACTGGTGCAGGGCGAGGGCCGGCACGAGACTTTCCTGGACCTGCTCGCGCAATTGGCATCACGCGGTGTGGAGCCAGACTGTGCACTGATGTCGCAAGCGGTGTGGGCACTGGTGTTTTTGCGCCGCTATGCCGAGGCGGCAGCGTGGCTGACGCGCATTGATCGGGCTTGTGGCAAGGAACAATCAGCCGACTTTCGCTTGATCCTGCATACGACCGGCCTTCAGCGCGGCGTGATCGCCGGCCTGCGCGATGACGAGGCCAATGCCGAGGTCTTTGTGCGCCAGTGGCTGGCAGGGCCACCCGATCCGGACCCATTCCACTATGGCGCCGCACAAACGGTGCTGGCCTATGCGCACAAATGCAATGGACGCTTCGCCGAGGCCGCCCAGTCACTGCGCGAGGCACAAGTGAAGTTCGAGGAGGCGTGTTCACCTTACGGACACATGTGGGTACGGGTGATCTCTGCCGCCTCGCTGCTCAAGGCGGGGCGGCATCGTGATGCCCTGGCGGACAGCGCCTCGGCGCTGTCCGAAGATCTGGCTTTCGCTCCCGGCTCTGCGGGCCTGGCGGCCATGCTGCGCGCGATCCGCGCGTTGCTGCTGTACGAACGCAACCAGTGCACCGACGCGATGGCCGAAGTGGAAGCGGTACTGCCACTGCTGCCGCACCAGGGCATTGTCGATGCGATGGTCGCGGGCTACGTGGCGGCGTCACGCCTGCAGGCGGCGCGGGGCGACCTATCCGGTGCGCTCGATGCGGCGGCGGAGGGCGAGCGCGTGGGACTGGCGCGCGGCTTCGTGCGCCTGCAGCTCACGATGGCGGCCGAACGTGCGCTGCTGCTGCTGCGCGCCGGCGACGTCGAGGCGGCGCGCCAAATGGCCAATGATCATGGGTTGCTGCCGCAAGGACCGCAGACCAATCTGCACCGAGACAAGGCCGAACGCCTCTGGACCCGCCTCGATCTCGCGCAGGGGCGGCCCGATCTCGCTCTGCAATGGGCCGATTCCGGCATCGCCAGGGCGCGACGCAGCCACCAGCAGCACAAGCTGGCCGAGTTGCTGATGCTGCGATCACTGGCGTTGGCGCGAACAGGCGATACCGAGAGTGGGCACGACGCGGTGATGGAAAGCCTTCGCATCGCGGCATCGAACGGCTACGTGCGCCTGTACCTTGACGAAGGCCCGGAGTTGGAAAACCTTTTGCACCGCGTGACTGACAAGCCGCAGAGTCCCACGCCGGCGTTTTTATACGCGCGAACGCTGCTGCTTGCCGCAGGCGCTGCATCTGCACGCCAGGATGCAGCGCCCGCGGACCAGGAGCGACCCACCGAGCGCGAACTGCAGATCCTTCGCCTGCTGGCCGATGGCCTGTCCAACAGCGAAGTGGCGGGGCGGCTTGTGTTGACCGAAGGCACGGTGAAATGGCATCTTCACAACATCTACGCAAAGCTGGGCGTGAAAAATCGCACAGGTGCTTTGCGCGAAGCTCGCACGCGGGCCTGGCTGTGAGATTTGATGGCCTCCAATAAACATCCTGGATGGACGATATAGGAAAAGGAAAAGGCAAAGGCTTCAGCCCAGGAGGCTGTCGGACTTGGAGCCGTCGATACCGAAAACCGAAGATTTCACCCAAAGCGGCCCCAGGCGAGGACAGTTTTGCCGCCTTTGCAGCCCCATAGCCCGGCCATGGAGCAAAAAGACGGTAAGAAATAGACCGCTGCGGCCGATTTGCAGCCGACGATTTCCAAATCCGACAGCCTCCTGGAAACGGCAGTGGACCGCTTTGCATCCCTTGCCAGGCCGCATGAAATCAACCTAAAAACGGCCGTTGGATG
>DCVY01000005.1 GCA_002327945.1 Acidovorax delafieldii
CGTCGGCCACGTCTTCCACCAGGTGGATGCCATGGTCGAGCTGGCCCATGGTGCCTTCCACCTCGGGATGGCCCTTGTGCCCGATCATGATGAACTCGTAGCCCTCTTTGGCGAGCTTGGCCACCTCGACATGCACCTTGGTCACCAGCGGGCAGGTGGCGTCAAAAATGCGGAAGCCGCGCGCCTGGGCCTCTTGCTGCACGGCGCGGCTCACACCGTGGGCGCTGAAAACCAGCGTGGCACCAGGCGGCACGTCGGAGAGCTCTTCGATGAAGATCGCGCCTTTGGCCTTGAGGTCGTTGACCACATAGGTGTTGTGCACGATTTCATGGCGCACATAAATGGGGCGGCCAAATTTTTGCAGCGCACGCTCGACGATCTCGATGGCGCGGTCCACGCCGGCGCAAAAGCCGCGCGGCTCGGCCAGCAGGATTTCCTGGGGTTTCTGCATGGCTCAGAGCACGCCAATGATCTGCACTTCAAACGTCACCGGCTGGCCTGCCAGCGGGTGGTTGAAGTCAAACAGCACGGCACCGTCGCCACGCACCTGCATCACGGCGCCCGCGTAGCTGCCCTGCCCGTCGGGCGTGGGGAACTGCACCACATCGCCCACGCTGTATTTCTCTTCGGAGTCACCCAGCTCGTTGAGCAGTTTGCGCGCTACCCACTGCTGCATGTCGGCATTGCGCTCGCCAAAGGCCTCGCCGGCGGCCAGCTCGAATGTGGCGTGCGTGCCTTCGGGCAGGCCCAGCAGGCGCTGCTCCATGGCGGGCGACAACTCGCCCGTGCCCAGCGACAAGGTGGCGGGCTTGTCCTCAAAAGTGTTGATCACATCCCCCGCCGGGCCGGCCAGGCGGTAGTGCAGCGTGAGGAAAGAGCCGGACTGGACGGAGGGAAGGGAGGCAGCGGTAGATGTCATGAAAGTCCCGATAAACTGAGCCGTATTGTAGAAAACCGGGCAAAGCCCTACGCCCGTCACCCTCTCGGCGGGCACCCCACCCCCCCAGCGCCATGCCCCTCAAAGACCTGCCCTCCGATGCCCAGCCCCGCGAAAAACTGCTGGCACGCGGCCCCGCCGCGCTGGCCGATGCCGAGCTACTGGCCATCTTGCTGCGCACCGGCATCGTGGGCAAGGGCGTGCTGCAGATGGCGCAAGAGCTGCTCGACCCGCCCACGGTGAATGCCGCCGGCCAGCTCAGCGGCGGCTTTGGCGGCATTGCCGGGCTGCTGCACACCAGCGCGGCCGACCTGGAACGCATCAAGGGCCTGGGCCCCGCCAAGCGTGCCGAGCTGGTGGCCGTGCTGGAGTTGGCCCGCCGCGCGCTGGCGCAGCAACTGCGCGAGCGCGAGGTGTTCGACTCGCCCGACGCCGTCAAGCATTACCTGCAGCTGCATCTGGCCGCCAAGAGCCACGAGGTGTTTGCCGTGCTGTTTCTCGACAGCCAGAACCGCCTGCTGGCCATGGAAGAGCTTTTCAGGGGCACGCTCACGCAGACCAGCGTGTACCCGCGCGAGGTGGTGCTGCGCTCCCTGCATTACCAGGCCGCTGCCGTGGTGCTGGCGCACAACCACCCCAGCGGCAGCGTGCAGCCCAGCCGGGCCGACGAGGCACTGACGCAAACCCTGAAAACCACGCTGGCGCTGGTGGACGTGCGCGTGCTCGACCATGTCATCGTGGCGCCGGGCCAGGCCCTGTCGATGGCCGAAAAAGGGCTGGTGTGATGCCGCCCAAGACTGCAGCGCCCCCCGGCCCGGCGGAGCCAGACAGCCCGGGCGCGCTGGCCACCGCGCTGGCGCGTGCAGCGGCGCGAACCCATTCCCCTGCAGCGGCGCCCGCCCTGCCACCACCCGCAACGCCCCCTTCGAGCGAAGCGGATGCCCCACGCGCGGTGCGCCGTGCGGCCACTGCAACCGCTGCAGCACGCCGGGCCGCAGCCAACCAGGTCCGCCCATCGGCCGCGCCACCTGCTGCCGACGCAACCCGGCACGCAGCGCCCGCCCAACCCCGCCGCACCGCCCCGGCGCCGCGCCGCGCCAGCCTGCGGATCCACGACCTGCACGAGCTGGCCAACGTGGCCCGCCAGCTGCGCGAAGAACATGATCGCGCCGAGGTGCAGGCCAAGGCCCAGCGCGAGGCCGCTGCCCGGCTGGAAGCCGAGCGCCATCTGTTCAGCCGCAGCGTGGGTCCGGTCACACCGCTGCGCAACCCCAACCTGGCACGCCTGCGGCACCGCCGGCCACCTCCGCTGCCCGTGCAGCACTGGCTGGACGAAGAGCGCGTGCTGCTTGAATCCATCAGCGACGATTTCGATGTCAGCACCCTGCTCGACACCGACGACCAGCTCAGCTTTCGCCGCCCCGGCATTGGCGTGGAAGTAACGCAGCGCCTGCGCGCCGGGCACTGGAGCATTCAGCGCCAGCTCGATATGCACGGGCTGCGCGTGGATGAGGCCCGCGAGGCCCTGGGCCAGTTCATCCGCCACGCGCACAAGACCGGACTGCGCTGCGTGCGCGTGGTGCACGGCAAGGGCCTAGGCTCGCCGGGCAAAAGCCCCATACTCAAAAGCCGGGTGCAGCGCTGGCTGGTGCAAAAAAACGAAGTGCTGGCCTTTGTGCAGGCGCGGCCCATCGATGGCGGCGCGGGCGCACTGGTGGTGCTGCTAAAGCCCGTGAACAGCAGAAATTCGTAGAAAGCAGCTGCCAGCGCCGTCCAGATGATCGCCGAGAGCTATTTAATTAATAGCAAAATCACACCAAAATCAGCACCGTATCGGTTGACATCGCCCTGGCCAGGCGCGAGCCCAGGGCAACCATGCATATTGGTGGCGCTCCAGCCTGTTCATCACCTATGCTGTGCACATCACTCATCTGCCCAAGCCCCCCCACATATTTCACACCATGAGCACCCCAGAAACATCCGTCGTTTACGGCACCGAAGATCTGCTGATCAGTCTGTGCAACTCGGTCACCCGCGTCCTGAACATGGCCACGCAGGGCCAGATCCACTATTCGGGCATGGTGCAGCGCATCACCAAAACCTGCCTCAAGCCCGACATTGGCTGCTTTGTGCTGTTCGATGGCGGCTTCTCGGGACTGGTCATCATCAACTTCTCGGCATCGGCCGCCATGGAGCTGTACCAGAGCTATCTGCTGAACATGGGCATGTCGAAAGACGACCTGGTCACGTCCTACACCTCGGACGAAGTGAGCAACGTCATGGGCGAGCTCATGAACCAGGTGGTGGGCGATTTCACCGGCAAGGTGCGGCGTGAGCTGCAGACCCACATCACGCAAAACCAGCCCAAGATGCTGGTGCTGAACAAGCAGGTGATGCTGAGCGTGGACGCCAACCTGGACAAGCCCGAAGCCCGGCGTGTGACTTTTTATACCGGCAACAACAACATCTTCTATCTAGAGCTGGCCATCGACCGCACCGAGTTCATCAAGCTGTATGACTTCGAGCCGCAGGACCCCCCCGATCCCGACGCGCTGATGGCGCAGACCCGACCAGATGCAGAAATGCCCCTGCCGCCCGTGCCCTCCAGCGACACCGACGAACTGCTCAAGTCACTGGGCATGTGAGCCGCTGGGCCTGGCACGCGGGCGACCGTGGCGGACGGCCAGCGCGTGCCACACAAAGCAGCGCTGGCGGGCGGCCAGTGTAGTGTTGCATTCTGTTTGGAACTTTAGCGGCTGTTGGCGCGAATGACCTTCTGCTGGATGTCGCGAGCGCTCTTGGTCCAGATGAACGGCTTGGGGTTGGTGTTGTGATGCGCGATGTACTCGTCGATGGCGGCCACCAGCCTGGCCGTCAGCCACCTTCTCACGCGCTGCATCGGCCTTGCGCCGCGCGATCGCCAACGTCGTGGAGGGATAGGTGCCGAGCGAGAGCGTCTTGCGCCGCCCTTCGAACGTGTAGTCCAGCCGCCAGCCGTGCGCCCCCCTTTACGAAGAGCAGCAGGTACAGGCCATCACCGTCCGTCAGCCGCTTGCGCGGATCACCGCTGCGCACGGCCTTGATGGTGGCGTCTGTGGGAATGAGGTAGCGGGCCATTGCAGTAACCCTAAAACCGGCAGTTGACCGCTTTGTATCCCTTCGCAAGCCGCATGAAATCTATCGTTGATGGCTTCGATGGCGTTCACCTTTTGGGTGAGAACGCTATGCACCCGCCAGCGCCGCGCTCGGGGCACCATGCGGCGTTGCTCCTCCTTGCGGGCAGGAGCCCGCCGCGTTGTCGCCCTTGCAGGGTGCAGGCCTGGCGGAGACAGGCCTTCTTCGCGCTGTCCAACAGCACGCAGGTGCTGTTGGAGCCGCAGCGCTCAGTCTTGCCTGGCGCCCCGATCACGGCACCGGCGGGCGCATCCAACTGCCGTTTTTAGGTTGAAAGAAGCGCCCACCAGGACACGCCTGTCCCTGGCCCAGGAGGCCATCAGAGGATGGACGCAGGGCCTTCAGGCCTGCGCAGGGGCAATGAAGCCGAACTTGATCAGTGCCCTGATCCAGCGCGGCGCATTGCGCCTGACGCTC
>DCVY01000104.1:0-2550 GCA_002327945.1 Acidovorax delafieldii
TCCAACGGCCGTTTTTAGGTTGAAGTGCCGTAGCAAAAGAGTGGATTGCGCTGGGCGCACCTCCCGCTGGCTGGGGCGGACAGAAATCCGGTACGCACCCGGCGTCTCTTCATGCCGCCGTGGCGCCTATGGGCGCGTTGTGGTCGAATGCAAGTCTTGAATTGCCGCAGGAGCCTGCCCATGAACGCCCGTGTCCCCACCCCCATCCTTCAACCTGCGCTGGCGCTGGAGCGGGTCAGCCAGGCGTGGGACAACGACATCCTGCGCCAGCTCACCGAATACATTGCCATCCCGGCCAAGTCGCCCACCTTCGCCCCCGACTGGGCGCAGCTGGGCCTGCTCGACACCGTGGTGCGCAATGCCGCCGCCTGGGTCGAGGCGCAAAAAGTGGCGGGCCTGCGGCTGGAGATCGTGCGCCTGCCCGGCCGCACCCCGGTGCTGTTCTTCGAGATCGAGGCCACCGAGGCTGCCGCCAGCCAGACGGTGCTGATGTACGGTCACCTCGATAAGCAACCCGAGTTCTCGGGTTGGCGCAGCGACCTGGGGCCCTGGACACCCAAGTACGAAGACGGCAGGCTCTACGGCCGGGGCGGCGCTGACGACGGCTACGCCGTCTACGCCAGCATCGCCGCCGTGCAGGAATTGAAGCGCCAGAACGTTCCCCACCCGCGCATCGTGGGCCTCATCGAGACCTGCGAGGAAAGCGGTTCGCGCGATCTGCTGCCCTACATCGATGCCCTGCACGCCCGCCTGGGCGATGTGGGACTGGTGATTTGCCTGGACAGCGGCGCCGGCAATTACGACCAGCTGTGGCTCACCACCAGCCTGCGCGGCATGGCCAGCGGTACGCTCAAGGTCGAGATCCTCACCGAGGGCATCCACTCGGGCGATGCTTCGGGGCTGGTGCCTTCGTCGTTTCGCATCATGCGCCAGGTGCTCGACCGGCTCGAAGACAGCGCCACCGGCCGCCTGCTGCCCGCCAGCTTTCACTGCGAGGTGCCCGCCGACCGCCTGGCCCAGGCCCGCGCTACGGCTGCCATCCTGGGTGAAGAGGTGTACAAGCGCTTTCCGTGGGCGCACTACGACTGCGGCGGCTCCACCCAGTTTGCGCTGCCCACCACTACCGACCCGCTGCAGGCGCTGCTCAGCCGCACCTGGTTGCCCACGCTCAGCGTCATCGGTGCCGAAGGCTTTCCTGCGCTGCAGGACGCCGGCAACGTCCTGCGCCCCTACACCGCCTTCAAGCTCAGCCTGCGCCTGCCGCCGCTGGTGGATGCCGCACAGGCCGTGCAAGAGCTCAAAACCCTGCTCGAAGACAATGCGCCCTACCGGGCCCGGGTCACCTTTGAAAACGGCGACGGCGCCACGGGCTGGAACGCCCCGTCCACCACGCCGTGGTTTGAGCAGGCACTGAACGCCGCCTCGCAGGCCCATTTCGGCGCGCCCTGCGGCTACATCGGCCAGGGCGGCACCATTCCGCTGATGAACATGCTCAGCGAGGGCTTTCCCAAGGCCCAGATGATGGTGTGCGGCGTGCTTGGCCCCAAGAGCAATGCCCACGGGCCCAACGAGTTCCTGCATGTGCCCTATGCCAAGCGCCTCACCGCCTCGGTGGCGCAGGTCATTGCTGCCATGGCACAGCAAGCCGCAGCAGAGCCCGCAGCCTGAACCGCCGCCTGAACCGCGGCCAGGGCGGCGTTCGCGCTGCACTGGCCCCGACGCTCAAGCGCTCCCGGCAACCTGCGGGTGTCCCCATCGCAACGCCTGCAGTCCATGCTGCCCGCCGGCCCCCAACCCTTGCCCGACCCATGTCTGACACCGTTGCCTTCACCTTGAGCACCCTGACAACCTTCACTGCAGGGGACGGTGAAAATCTGGCGGTCCAGGACTGGCCCCTGATGGAGGGCACGCCCCGCGGCACGGTGCTGCTGGTGCATGGCCTGGGCGAACATGTGGGTCGCTACGATGCCCTGGCGCGGCGTCTCAATGCCTGGGGCTTTGCCGTGCGCGGCTACGACCAGTATGGCCACGGCGAATCGGGCGGCCCGCGCGGCGGCCTCACCAGCGATCTGCGCCTGCTGGACGATCTGGCCGACATGGTGAACGCCACCCGTGCCCGCATGGCGGCGGGCCAGCCGCTGGTGCTGCTGGGCCACAGCATGGGCGGGCTGATCGCGGCGCGGTTCGTGTCGCTGCATCGGCGGCCGGTGGATGCGTTGGTGCTCTCGTCGCCCGCGCTCGACCCTGGGCTCAACGCGGTGCAAAAGCTGCTGCTGGCCACGCTGCCGCGCATGCTGCCCAAGCTGCGCGTGGGCAACGGGCTCGACGCGCAATACCTCTCGCACGACCCGGCCGTGGTGGCCGCCTATCTGGCCGACCCGCTGTGCCACGACCGCATCTGCGCCCGCCTCGCCCGGTTCATCGCCGACGGCGGACCTGCCACCGTGGCGCGGGCCGCGCACTGGAGCGTGCCCACCCTGCTGATGTGGGCCGGAGCCGACAAGTTGGTCAACCCCGCTGGCAGCCGGGCATTTGCCGCTGCAGCACCCC
>DCVY01000104.1:2590-4873 GCA_002327945.1 Acidovorax delafieldii
GCGTGAAAGGCCTGTTGTGGGAGTTTGCGCCTTGCCGCAACACCTGGATCAGGCCTTCAAGCCTCCCGCGTCCGGCGCTGCCGCAGCGCCAGCCACAACAATGCGCCCCCCGTGATCGCAATGGGCGCCAGCGAGCCATAGTTGAGCAGCGTCCAGCCCTGGGTGGTGACCAGCACGCCCGAGAACAGCGAACTCACGGCCAGCGTGGCAAACACGCAGAAGTTGAGGGCGGCCTGGGCGCGGTCTTTTTCTTCGGGGCGGTAGGCCGTCAGGGCCAGCGCCGTGCTGCCGGTGAACAGAAAATTCCAGCCCACGCCCAGCATGAACAGCGCAATGCCGAAGTGGTGCAAGTCCACCCCCATCAGCGCCACGGCCACGCAGGCAAAGTTCAGCACCACACCCGCCCCCATGATGGGCAGCACGCCCCAGCGTTTGATGAGATGCCCCGTGAAGAAGCCCGGCGCAAACATGCCGATCACATGCCACTGCAGCACCAGTGCCGCATCATCAAAAGCGAAGCCGCAGACCTGCATGGCCAGCGGCGTTGCGGCCATCAGCAGGTTCATCACGCCATAGCCCAGGGCGGCCCCCAGCACGGCCACGAGGAAGGCCGGCTGCCGCATCAGCTCGGGCAAGGGCCGGCCACGGGCGGGCTGGCCCGCCGCGTTGAGCACCTGCGGCGGCGCCTCGAAGCGGATGGCGGCCATGCACGCCATGGACAGCAGCGCCACGGCCATCAGCGCCACATAGGCGCCCGCAAACGCTGCCGGAAACAGCGTGCGCGTGGCGCTGGCCAGGTTGGGCCCCGCGATGGCGCCCAGCAGGCCGCCGGCCAGCACCATGGACACCGCCTTTTCCCGGTAGTCGGGGGCGGCCAGTTCGGCGGCGGCAAAGCGGTAGAGCTGCCCGTTGGCGCTGTAGTAGCCCGCCACCAGCGTGGCCGTGCACAGCAGCCAGAAGTTGCCCGCAAACGCCGCCACCGCGCACAGCAGCGCCGACAGCACCGCCACGGCCAGCCCGATCTGGAACGACACCTGCCGCCCCCAGCGCGCCTGGCTGCGCGCCACCAGCGGGGTGGACAGCGCGCCGCCCACCACATAACCCATCACGGGAAGCGTGGCCATCCAGCCAAACGGCGCCAGCTGCAGGCCCACCAGGCCGTTGATGGCGATGAAGACCACGTTGTTGGTCAGGAAAAGGCCTTGGCACAGGGCCAGCAGCCACAGGTTTTTGTTCACGGCGGTAGGGCGTTGGGGAGAGGGGTGACGGGGTGCATGAACGCAGTGCCAGCGGCCCGAAGGCATGGCCTGCGTCAAAGCGCGGCGGCATTCGTCTGGCATTGTGCCCTGCCGTTGATGAAGATCAGCCGCTGTATGGCTCCGGATCGCTAAGAACGACCTGCGTAACCCTCGCGTGTCAGTGGCAGTGCGGATCGGGATGGGCCGCAAGGCGTCTTTTTGCAGCCAATAAGCCAATCGCCGGACTATTGGCAAGAAAAGCAACGCAGCGGACTGCCCGAGGCCGCGCTGCCACAGACCGCAGGGAGTTATGCAGGTCATAGCTGGGGGCTATGGCGCGCATTGGCAACGACGGGCAGGGGTGTTTTGGCGTGCAAGGCGGGCACAGGCAAAAGACCCTCAGCCTCTTAGCCTCTCAGGGGCACCCCTTTCAAGGTGTTACCCNNAACACCTTGAAAGGGGTGCCTCTCAGGGGTGGGCAGGGTCCGTCTGCGACCGGCCTGCCGATATTGGCAAAGACTGGATTTTCTTTTCATCCCCAAGATTGCCATGCCAAACAAAAGACGATAGGATAGTAATAGGTTACTTACTTTTTAATGAAAAGCACCTGCACCGTGCCCCCCTCTCCCAAACACCTGCCCGCCGATGAGCGCCGCGCCGTCACGGTGGAGGCTGTGGTTGCCCTGGCGGCCACGCTCAACCCGAGCGAGATCACCACGGCGGCCATTGCCCAGCAAATGCACCTGACGCAGGGCGCGCTCTTTCGGCACTTTGCCAACAAGGACGCCATCATGCAGGCGGTGATGGAATGGGTGGCTGCGCAGCTGCTGGCCCGCATCGACCGCGCTGCGGATGGCGTGACGTCGCCCCTGGCCGCGCTGCGGTCCATGTTCATGGCGCATGTCGCATTCGTGGCCGAGCACCCGGGCGCGCCGCGCATCATCTTCAGCGAGTTGCAGCGGGCTGGCGAGATGCTCACCAAGCGCATGGTGCAGACGCTCATCGCCAGCTATGGCATGCGCCTGAAGCGCCTCATCGAACAAGG
>DCVY01000023.1:0-526 GCA_002327945.1 Acidovorax delafieldii
AGGAAGCCGGCGTCCACCTGTTCCTGCAGCCATGAATGGTCGCGGGTGATTTGCTGCAACACGCCGTCGCGCAGGCGATAGCAACGCGAGTCGCCGATGTGGCCCAAAATGAGCCGGTCACCCCGAAACACGCCAACGACCAGTGTGGTGCCCATGCCTGCATACAGGGGGTTGGAAAGTGATGCGCCCAAAACGGCATGGTTCGCATTTTCCACGCAGATTTCAAGCGCTTTGCGAACGTCGGAAACCTGCGCATTCTTGCCCGCCTGAGCAAGCCAGTGCGCCATTTCCGTGCGGATGAAGGTGGTGGCCATTGCGCTGGCCACTTCGCCTGCGTTGTAGCCGCCCATGCCGTCCGCCAGAACGGCCAGTTTCGCATCACGGTCGAAAGCCACGAAGTCTTCGTTGTTCTTGCGCACCCGTCCAGGGTCGGTGCGGGCAAAAAATTCATAGGTCATGGAAGTTGCCGCGTGCGACATCAGGCAGCCGAAGAGGGTGGAAGCACCGAATCCCGGCAAGCGGCAGG
>DCVY01000023.1:577-2640 GCA_002327945.1 Acidovorax delafieldii
CCGGTATGTGGCCTGCAGGGAGCCATTGGCCTGATTTTTTGAGTGGCATGGCATCGGGCAACGGCGTTTTCCTGCCGATGATGGCAGCTGGCAGGCGGGGGATTGCCATTTTTGTCACCTGCTTGTCATTTACCGTGCCGCCACCAGCGCGGAGGTGCGAAATGCAAGAAGCGCCCAAAACCTGGGTTTCGGGCGCTTCTGTTTTTGGCTGACTTGCGCTTATCGGGCGCTGGCACCCGGGTCGTCCGTCATTGGGCTGGGCAGAATGACGGAATTACTTCAGCTGGGCCTTGAGCAGCTTGCCCAGTTCCGAGGGGTTGCGCGTGATGATGAAGCCCGATTCTTCCATGATGGCCAACTTGGCATCGGCCGTGTCGGCACCGCCGGAGATCAGCGCGCCCGCGTGGCCCATGCGCTTGCCGGCCGGAGCCGTCACGCCCGCGATGAAGCCGACGATGGGCTTCTTCATGTTGGCCTTGCACCACTGGGCGGCTTCGGCTTCGTCGGGGCCGCCGATTTCGCCGATCATGATGACGGCATCGGTGTCGGGGTCGTCATTGAAAGCCTTCATCACGTCGATGTGCTTGAGGCCATTGATGGGGTCGCCACCAATGCCCACAGCCGTCGATTGACCCAGGCCCACTTCGGTCAGCATGGCCACGGCTTCGTAGGTCAGCGTGCCCGAGCGGCTCACCACGCCGATGCGTCCCTTGCGGTGGATGTGGCCGGGCATGATGCCGATCTTGATTTCGTCGGGCGTGATGATGCCGGGGCAGTTGGGGCCCAGCAGCAGCGTCTTTTTGCCGCCAGCGGCTTCCTTGGCCTTCATCTTGTTGCGCACCATCAGCATGTCGCGCACCGGGATGCCTTCGGTGATGCAAATGGCCATGTCCAGGTCAGCCTCGACGGCTTCCCAGATGGCAGCAGCAGCGCCTGCAGGCGGCACATAGATCACCGACACGGTGGCGCCGGTTTGCGTGGCGGCTTCCTTGACGGAGGCGTAGATCGGGATGTTGAAGATCGACTCGCCGGCCTTCTTGGGGTTCACGCCGGCCACGAAGCAGTTCTTGCCATTCGCGTATTCCTGGCACTTTTCGGTGTGGAACTGGCCAGTCTTGCCCGTGATGCCCTGGGTGATGACCTTGGTGTCTTTGTTGATGTAGATCGACATGGGTATTTCTCCGGGCTTCTTACTTCACTGCCGCGACGATTTTGGTCGCAGCTTCGGCCATGGTGTCAGCGGCAATGATGGGCAGGCCGCTTTCGGCCAGCAGCTTCTTGCCCAGCTCTTCGTTCGTGCCCTTCATGCGCACCACCAGCGGCACCGACAGGTTCACGGCCTTGCAGGCGGTGATCACGCCGTTGGCGATGGTGTCGCACTTCATGATGCCGCCGAAGATGTTGACCAGAATGCCTTCCACCTTGGGGTTGCTCAGCATGATCTTGAAGGCTTCGGTAACCTTCTCGGCGGTGGCGCCACCGCCCACGTCCAGGAAGTTGGCCGGCTCGCCGCCAAACAGCTTGATGGTGTCCATGGTGGCCATGGCCAGGCCGGCGCCGTTCACCAGGCAGCCGATGTTGCCATCCAGGCTGATGTAGGCCAGGTCGAACTTGCTGGCTTCCACTTCGGCCGGGTCTTCTTCGTCCAGATCGCGCAGGGCCACGATTTCGGGGTGGCGGAACAGCGCGTTGGGGTCGAAGTTGAACTTCGAGTCCAGGGCCATCAGCTGGTTCTTGCTGTCGCGGTTCAGGGGGTTGATTTCCACCAGCGATGCATCGGTTTCCATGTAGCACTGGTAGAGCTTCTGGAAGATGTCCACGGCCTGCGCGGTGGACTCGGCGGGCAGGCCGATGCCATTGGCGATCTTCGTGGCTTGCTCGGCACCCAGGCCGGTCAGGGGGTCGATGAATTCGGTGACGATCTTCTCGGGCGTGGCGTGGGCCACTTCCTCGATGTCCATGCCGCCTTCGCTGGACGCAATGAAGGCGATCTTCTGCGTGGCGCGGTCGGTCACGATGGACACGTAATATTCTTTTTGGATGTCGGCGCCGTCTTCGATGTA
>DCVY01000023.1:2645-4026 GCA_002327945.1 Acidovorax delafieldii
TCTTGGCAACCTTCACGCCGCCGCCCTTGCCGCGCCCACCGGCGTGGATCTGGGCCTTGACCACCCACACGGGGCCGCCGAGTTTTTGGGCTGCTTCCACGGCTTCTTGCACCGTGAATGCGGGAATGCCGCGCGGAACGGGCACACCAAAATTGCGCAAGATTTCCTTGCCTTGGTATTCGTGAATCTTCATGAGGGCTCTCTCAGGGAAGGGTGGTATTTACCCGTTTGCCATGAACAACAATTGTCTGGGCTCGGGCTGGGGACATGGCAACCGGCAACTGTATCATGCTGCAACGCACCATCCCTTGTGCCAAGCTTACAGGGACGGCCAGAACGCAATCACCCTTGCAGGAGTACCCCGATGTCCAGAATTTTTATCGATGGCGAAGCCGGCACCACGGGCCTGCAGATCCGCGAGCGGCTGCAGTCCATGCCACAGATCGAGCTGGTGAGCATTGCGCCCGAGCTGCGCAAGGACCCGGCTGCCAAGCGCGAGCTGATTGCGGGCGTCGATCTGGTGGTGCTGTGCCTGCACGACGATGCCGCGCGCGAGACCGTGGCCATGGTCGATGGCATCGAAAAGACCACCGGTCGCCAGGTGAAGGTGATCGACGCCAGCACCGCGCACCGCACGGCGCCCGGCTGGGTGTTTGGTTTCCCCGAGCTGGCCGCAGGCCAGGCGCAGGCCGTGCGCGAGGCGCTGCGCGTCTCCAACCCCGGCTGCTACGCCACCGGTGCGATCGCCTTGCTGCGCCCGCTGGTCGATGCAGGCCTGGTGCCCCAGGATTTTCCACTCGCTCTGCCCGCGGTCAGTGGCTATTCGGGCGGCGGCCGCACCATGATCGAGGCCTACGAGCAAGGCCAGGCGGCGCCGTTTGAGCTGTATGCGCTGGGCCTGTCGCACAAGCACCTGCCCGAGATTCTCCAATACACCGGGCTCACGCGCCGGCCCATCTTCGTGCCCGCCGTCGGCAACTTCCGCCAGGGCATGCTGGTGCAGCTGCCCTTGCACCTCGATCTGCTGCCGGGCCAGCCCAAGGCGGCCGATCTGCACGACGCCTTGGCCGCCCATTACGCCCAAAGCAACACAGCCGCGCAGTGGGTCAGCGTGCTGCCGCCCACCGAAGACGGCAAGCTCGAACCCACCGCGCTCAACGACACCAACAAGCTGGAGTTGCGTGTGTTCGCCAACGAAACCTACCGCCACGCCGTGCTGGTGGCGCGCCTGGATAACCTGGGCAAGGGCGCCAGCGGTGCGGCGGTGCAAAACCTGCAATTGATGCTGGGTTTGTGAGCGGGCAGGCCCTGCGGCGGCGGGGCGCGATGCAGGCTTTTGGTGGTTGGCACTGACCGCAGCGCTTTCATTCGGTCTCGTCGT
>DCVY01000236.1:0-1372 GCA_002327945.1 Acidovorax delafieldii
CACCCCAAGGGGCCGGATCAATAGGTGCCGTTTGCATGGTGTTCCAACCGCCATGTTGATCTCGTTGCGCATCAGCAGACAGCTGCAGGCTGGCCGTTCGGGCGCTATAGCCGCGAATGGCACAAGAGCGTGTTCACTCCACTGTGAAATGCTCCAGCGACGGGTCGCCCGGCGGGTAGTGCAGGTCCAGGTTTTGCAGCACCTCGCGCAGCACGGTGGCGATCATCAGGTTGCGGTGGGTCTTGGAGTTGGCCGGCACGATGGTCCAGGGCGCCCAGGGGGTGTGCGTGACCGACAGCAGCGTTTCGTAGGCCTTCTGGTACTCGGCCCATTGCTTGCGCACGGCGATGTCGCCCACTTCGAATTTCCAGTGCTTGGCGGGGTCGTCCAGGCGCTCTTGCAGGCGCACGCGCTGCTCGTCGTAGCCGATGTGCAGCATGAACTTCACGATGACCGTGCCGGTCTCGCTGAGCAGGCGCTCGAAGTCGTTGATGTGGGCCAGGCGCTGGCGGTGCTGCTCGGGCGTGATCCAGCCGTTGACCACCGGCACCAGCACATCTTCGTAGTGGCTGCGGTTGAATACCGTCAGATCGCCGGCGCCGGGTACCTGCTGGTGGATGCGCCACAGGTAGTCGTGCGCGCGCTCGGGCTCGGTGGGCGCCTTCCAGCCGATGGCGCGCACACCGAGGGCGCTCATGCAGCCAAACACGCCGCGCACGGTGCCGTCCTTGCCCGAGGCATCGGTGCCCTGCAGTATCACCAGGAGTTTGTAGCGCCGGTCGGCATACAGCAGGTTTTGCAGCGCGTCGAGCTCCATGGCCAGGGCCTCCACGTCCTCTTTGCCCTGCGCCTTTTCGCCGTCCATGAATGGCGTGGCGTCGGGGTCGAAGTCCTTCAGCGAGACCGGTCTGGGGCCGGAGCCATTGGCCGGCCGGGGTTGCCACGCGGCCCAGTGTTTGGCCAGTGCCTTGTCATTGCTTTGAAAGGGGGATTTGCTCATGGTTGTTTTTCTTGGGGCTGCGCTGCCAGCTTGGCGCAATGTGGCGGGCCGGTCAATGCGTGGTTTCAGCAGAGGATGCATCAATTGCTATAAATATAAAAGCCAAAGCCAAAGCCAATAATTGGTCAGCGCACCCCCCCCATTTTTGACTGTAGATCAGGTCGCCGCGCCCGATTCACCCCGTTGCGCAATCAGCTGCACAAAGCGCCGCGCGCCCAGGCCCAGCGGGCGCTCTTTGGACCACACCACGTCCACCCACAGCGCCACGCCGTTGCTGAGGTTTTCAAACGGCATCTCTACCAGTGCGCCGGCTGCTATGCGCGGCTGCACCAGCGTGCGCGGCTGCCAGCCCCAGCCCAGGCCGGCCTCGAT
>DCVY01000236.1:1399-7187 GCA_002327945.1 Acidovorax delafieldii
TCCTCGCGCAGATGGGCCTGCTCGGGCGCTTCGCCGCGGGCGGCTGCGGCGGCGCGCGCGGCGGCCAGCACCGGGTGCTGGGGCGCCATCACGGCCACCAGGGTTTCGCTGCCCACTTCCTGAAAACCCTCGCGCCCATCGATGCTGGGGCGCTCGAACACCAGCGCCAGTTGCGCCCGCCCGGTGTGCAGCAGCGCCAGCGCGTCCTCTTGCGGCGCGGCCAGCACCTCTGCCTGCAGCAGCGGGTATTCGTGCGCCAGCGTGGCCAGCGGGCCGCTCCAGCGCGCGGCCAGCAGCTCCGGGGCGATGGCCAGCGTCAGGCGCTCCTCCAGCCCCTGGGTGAGGGCCAGCGCCTGCGCATTGAGCTGTTGCAACTGCCCGGCCAGCAGGCGCGCCTGGGGCTCCAGCGCGCGGGCGGCGGCGGTGGGGCGGGGCTCGCGGCCGCCGCGGTCGAACAATGGCACATTGAGCTCGGCCTCCAGGTGGGCAATGGTCATGCTCACGGCCGATGGCACCCGCGACAGCGCCCGGGCGGCGGCCGAAAATGAGCCCCGGTCGAGCACCGCCAGAAACACCTGCACGCTGTCAGAAGAAAAAGCCATGGGCTCAATTATCAGAAAAACTGAAACAAGCTGACTTTAGGTATCAGCAATGCACACATAAAGTCGCCTCCATGCCTTCCACCCAGACCACCCCCGCTCTTCCCCGCACACCTGCCCCCGGACTGCAGGGCCCCTGGCGCCGCGTGCTCTACGTCACGCTGTATGAGCTGATCGCCATCGGGGTGGCAGCCTACGGGCTGGCCGTGCTCACAGGGCAAGGTGCTGCGCATTCGAGCGTGGCCTCTGTGGTGGCCTCTGCCATAGCGGTGCTGTGGAACGTGGTGTTCAACTGGGCATTTGAGCGCTGGGAATCGCGCCAGGCCGTGCGCGGGCGCAGTGTGCGCCGCCGCATCGCCCACGCCATCGGGTTCGAGTGCGGGCTGGTGTTCACGCTGGTGCCGCTGTTTGCGTGGTGGTTCAACGTGCGCCTGAGGGATGCCTTTGTGATGGATCTCGCGCTCATCGTTTTCTTTCTTTGCTACACCTTTGTCTTCAACGGGGTGTTTGACCGCGTGTTTGGCCTGCCTGCGTCGGCTCTGCCTGCTGCGGCCTGAGCGCCGGGGCGTTCGCCGTTAAAATCACGCCTCGCCCAAGGAGCGTTGCAGCGGCCACCACCACAGGATGGGTCGTCAGGCTTGGGCACGGTATGCATGCCCCATCGCAACGACGCTCACCTGTTATTTCATGTTTCTGCACAGGTGAGCCCTATGTCTGCTATTTCGCTGCCCCCCATGAAGCTGTCCGGCCTGGAGCCGGTGTCCATTGGCGAGGGTGCGCTGTTCGTCAACATCGGCGAGCGCACCAATGTCACCGGCTCCAAGGCGTTCGCGCGCATGATCCTGAACGGCCAGTACGAAGAGGCCCTGGCCGTGGCGCGCCAGCAGGTGGAAAACGGCGCGCAGGTCATCGACATCAACATGGACGAGGCCATGCTCGACAGCAAGGCCGCCATGGTGCGCTTTCTGCAGCTGATTGCCTCCGAGCCCGACATTGCGCGCGTGCCCATCATGGTGGACAGCTCCAAGTGGGAGGTCATCGAGGCCGGGCTGCGCTGCATCCAGGGCAAGGGCATCGTCAACTCGATTTCCATGAAAGAGGGTGTTGACGAGTTCAAGCGCCAGGCGCGCCTGGTCAAGCGCTACGGTGCCGCCGCCGTGGTGATGGCGTTTGACGAAAAAGGCCAGGCCGACACCTACGCGCGCAAGGTCGAAATCTGCGAACGCGCCTACCGCATCCTGGTCGATGCGGTGGGCTTCCCGCCCGAAGACATCATTTTTGACCCCAACATCTTTGCCGTGGCCACCGGCATCGAAGAGCACAACAACTACGCGGTCGATTTCATCAACGCCACGCGCTGGATCAAGCAGAACCTGCCGGGCGCCAAGGTGTCGGGTGGCGTGAGCAATGTGAGCTTTTCCTTTCGCGGCAACGACCCGGTGCGCGAGGCCATCCACACCGTGTTCCTGTACCACGCCATCCAGGCGGGCATGGACATGGGCATCGT
Organism: Acidovorax delafieldii; assembly: GCA_002327945.1. GTDB lineage: Bacteria > Pseudomonadota > Gammaproteobacteria > Burkholderiales > Burkholderiaceae_C > Acidovorax > Acidovorax delafieldii_C. Next base: position 3,506 of record DCVY01000236.1, read on the forward strand.
CAACGCGGGCATGGTGGGCGTGTACGACGACCTGGAGCCCGTGCTGCGCGAGCGCGTGGAAGATGTGGTGCTCAACCGCCGGCCAGATGCCGGTGAGCGCCTGGTCGAGATCGCCGAGACCGCGAGGAGCGGTGCCAAGGACGAAAGCAAGAAGCTCGAATGGCGCGGCACACCCGAGCACCCTAAGAGCGTGGGCGAGCGCCTCTCCCACGCACTGGTGCACGGCATCACCGACTTCATCACCGAAGACACCGAAGAGGCCTACCGCGCCATTCTGGCCAAGGGTGGCCGCCCGCTGCATGTGATCGAAGGCCCGCTCATGGATGGCATGAACGTGGTGGGCGACCTGTTCGGCGCCGGCAAGATGTTCTTGCCCCAGGTGGTGAAAAGCGCCCGCGTGATGAAGCAGGCCGTGGCCCACCTGATTCCCTACATTGAAGAAGAAAAACGCCAGGATGAAGCTGCGGGCCGCGATGTGCGCAGCAAGGGCAAGATCGTCATCGCCACCGTCAAGGGCGATGTGCACGACATCGGCAAGAACATCGTCACCGTGGTCTTGCAATGCAACAACTTCGAGGTGGTGAACATGGGCGTGATGGTGCCTTGCCACGAGATTCTGGCGCGCGCCAAGGTCGAAGGCGCTGACATCGTGGGCCTGTCGGGCCTCATCACCCCCAGCCTGGAGGAGATGCAGTACGTGGCCGGCGAGATGCAAAAGGATGCGCATTTCCGCATCAAAAAAATTCCGCTGCTGATCGGCGGCGCCACCTGCTCGCGCGTGCACACCGCCGTCAAGATTGCACCGCACTATGAAGGCCCGGTGGTCTATGTGCCTGATGCCTCGCGCAGCGTGAGCGTGGCGCAAAGCCTGCTGGGCGACGGCGTGGACAGCTACGTGGCAGAGGTCAACGCCGACTACGACAAGGTGCGCACCCAGCACGCCAACAAAAAGGCCACGCCGCTGTGGCCATTGGCCAAGGCGCGCGCCAACAAGACGCCCGTGGACTGGTCTGCTTACCAGCCCGCCGTGCCGCGCGCCCTGGGGCGCCGCGTGTTCAAGAACTTCGACCTGGCCGAACTGGCCAGATACATCGACTGGGGCCCGTTCTTCCAGACCTGGGACCTGGCCGGGCCGTACCCCGCCATTTTGGACGACGAGATCGTGGGCGAGCAGGCCCGCAAGGTGCTGGCCGACGGCCAGGCCATGCTCAAGAAAATCATCGAAGGCCGCTGGCTCTCCGCCAGCGGCGTCATGGCGCTGCTGCCCGCCAACAGCGTGAACGACGACGACATCGAGTTCTACACCGACGACACCCGCACCGAAGTCGCCATGACCTGGTACGGCCTGCGCCAGCAGACTGAAAAGCATGTGATCGACGGCGTAACCCGCCCCAGCCGGTGCCTTGCCGACTTTGTGGCGCCCAAGAGCAGTGGCATTGCCGACTATGCCGGCATGTTCGCCGTGACGGCGGGCTTGGGCATAGAGAAAAAGGAACGCGCCTTCATCGACGCGCTCGACGACTACTCGGCCATCATGTTCAAGAGCCTGGCCGACCGCCTGGCCGAGGCCTTTGCCGAATGCCTGCACCACCGCGTGCGCACCGACCTGTGGGGCTATGCCAGCGATGAAGCGCTGAGCCACGATGACATGGTGGCCGAGAAATACCGGGGCATTCGCCCCGCGCCTGGCTACCCCGCCTGCCCCGACCACAGCGCCAAGACCGACCTCTTTCGCGTGTTGCACTGCGAAGACATCGGCATGGCTTTGACCGAGAGTCTGGCCATGACCCCCGCCGCCAGCGTGAGCGGCTTCTACATTGCCCACCCCGGCGCCGTGTACTTCAACGTGGGCAAGATCGGCGAAGACCAGCTGCACGACATGGCCCAGCGCCGCGGCATGGACGAGGCGGTGCTGGCAAGGCTGCTGGCGCCCAATCTGTGATGCGCTGACCCCGAAAGAAAGCGCGCAAAGCGCTTGCCGACAAGCTGCCAGAGGCCTGTTTGAGAACCGAATCCCCCGCGTGCGGGGCTTGGGGGCGTCCGCAGGGCTGGTTTTTGAGGGGCGGTGCCGTGTGGGCAGGCCGGTTCGATGCACCCCGGCGCACGTTCCAGCACCTGGGGCGCGTTGTGATCTGGTGTCGGATATTTTTACGATTCGAATCGTAAAACAACGTAAGTGGTTGATTTCTCTGGGTGGCACGGTGTGTGCTTTTGTAAGTTGAAACCGCTGTCTTCGGCGGCTATATACAAAAGGAACACACCATGAAGTTCAAAACCGTTGCAGCCATCGTCGCAGGCATGCTCTTATCTGTAACCGTTCATGCGGCGCCGATTGTCAACACCAACGTGCGCCCCGTGGCCCTTGGCAGCACTCCTGCGGGCGAGCAATCGCTGCAAACCGTGTTGAACAATGTGTTTGGCACCGGCGCAGTGAGCGCAGCCAACGACCAGAGCGCGGCGGGCCTGTGGGGCTCTGCAACCGGTTCGGCCACCACCATCCCCACGCTGATCATCGAACAGACCAGTGGTGCTAGCAGCCAAAAATTCGGCATGTGGTTTGGTACCGATACCAACAACATGTACACCGTTGACCTGTTTTTTGGCGGCGCGGTGGGTTCGTCCAACACCCTCCAGCAAAGTGCCGTCGGCATCGGGATCGGCAACGGCCAGATGATTATTTCAGCGGGCCCCACCTTCCAGAGCGCATGCACCACACAGGTCAATTGCGGTCTCTTCACCAACGCACTGATCAACCCCAGCAGTTTCGGCTTTTATTTCGCCACAGGTGCTGGAAAGATCGCCTATTCCATTGACAGCATGAACCTTGGCGGCGCCACTGATTTCCTGGCGTTCCAGGGCGGCACATCGACCAACTGGGTTTTTGCCTTTGAAGACGGCGCCGACAATGACTTCCAGGACATGGTGGTGAAAGTCGAGTCGATCAACAAGGTTCCTGAGCCGGGCTCCGTGGCCTTGCTGGGTCTGGCGCTGGCGGGCGCTGGGGTGGCATCACGCCGCAAGCAGAAAAAGACCGAGAGCGTTTGATCATTCGATGGCGGTCATCGCGCAAGGGGGCTTCGGCCCCCTGTTTTCTTGGTGCGGCAGGATTGCGAAGGGCAGGCAGCGCCAAGGGACGTCCAGCGGCTGCGCAGCACCGATGGTGCCTATGACCCTCAAACCGGCAGTTGACCGCTTTGTATCCCTTGGCAAGCCGCATGCAATCTATCGTGGATGGCTTCGATGGCGTTCACCTTGTGGGTGAGAGCGCTATGCACCCGACCGCACCGCGCTCGGGGCACCATGCGGCGTTGCTCCTCCTTGAGGGCAGTACGGGCAGTACGGGCAGTACGGGCAGTACGGGCAGTACGGGCAGTAAGCCCGCCGCGTCCTCGCCCTTGCAGGGTGCAGGCCTGGCGGAGACAGGCCTTCTTCGCGCTGTCCAACAGCACGCAGGTGCTGTTGGAGCCGCAGCGCTCAGTCTTGCCTGGCGCCCCGATCACGGCACCGGCGGGCGCATCCAACTGCCGTTTTTAGGTTGAAAGAAGCGCCCACCAGGACACGCCTGTCCCTGGCCCAGGAGGCCATCAGAGGATGGACGCAGGGCCTTCAGGCCTGCGCAGGGGCAATGAAGCCGAACTTGATCAGTGCCCTGATCCAGCGCGGCGCATTGCGCCTGACGCTC
>DCVY01000017.1:0-3710 GCA_002327945.1 Acidovorax delafieldii
GTAATGCGAATCTTAAGGGGTGAGGGAGGGAAGTCCGACAGGCTGATAGAGGGCAATTTCATCCCAAAAACGGGGGCATTGCGCCCCGAATCATTTGCGCAGCGGAATGGGTGTGGCGCGGTCCACCGGCACGGCGGTCACACTGTTCTGGGGCGATCCGTCGATCAGCTTTTCTGAATAGGTGAGGTAGACCAGCGTGTTGCGCGCCGGGTCTACCATGCGCACGATGCGCAGGCGCTTGAACAGGATGGACATGCGTTCGCTGAACACCTCTTCCTGCTTTTTGAGCGGCTGGGGGATGCGGATGGCGCCCACCTGGCGGCAGGCGATCGAGGCCTCGGCGCGGTCTTCGGCCAGGCCGAGCGTGCCCTTGACGCCCCCGATGCGGGCGCGCGAGACATAGCAGGTGACGCCCTGCACGCCGGGGTCGTCGTAGGCTTCCACGATGATGTCGTGGTCGCGGCCGATCCACTGAAAGGCCGTGTCTACCGTGCCGATTCTTTCGCCCGACGCGGCCAGCGCAGTGCCCGCTAGCAGGGTGAAGGCCAGCAGGCCCCCCGCCACTGCGGTCCAGCGGCGTGCGGTCGTCATGCGGGCACCCCGGCTTCGGCGCAGCGTCGGGCCAGGTGCGCCAGGGCTTCTTCCACCTGGTCCACCAGCACCAGGCACAGATCGCCCGGCTGCAGGCGGGCGAGGGCGGCGTCGATGGCAATGAACTCGCCGCGGATCTCCTCGACATGCTTGGTGCGTGCGGCGCCGGCCAGGCCCTCGCGCAGCAGGGCCATCACTTCGCCGTCGCCACGGCCGCGCTGGGCGGCGTCCTGGTACAGGATCACGTCGTCAAAAGCGGCGCCGAGGATCACCGTTTGCTCGCGGATGTCCTCGTCGCGGCGGTCGCCGGCGCCGCTGATCACTACGCTGCGGCGCTTGCCGGGCAGGGCATCCACTGCGGCCACCAGGGCGCGCATGGCGTCGGGGTTGTGGCCATAGTCGGCGATCACCGTGGCGCCACGGTAGTCCATGAGGTTGAAGCGGCCGGGGGCGTTGTCGNNTTTTCGACTTGAAAACCGATCTTGCCATTGCGCGTGATGGGCACGTCGCGCAGATGGATGGTTTCGCGCCACGAGCCCTCTGCAGCCACGATGGAGTCGCCATCGACGTACACGGTGCGGTGGCCCTGCGCGCGGTGGGTGGCCATCACGGGGTGGTGGCGGTCGCTGGCAAAGTAGATGATCTTGCCGGGGCAGGCCGAAGCCATGGCCGCCACGATGGGATCGGTGGCGTTGAGCACGGCATAGCCGGTGGTGGCCACGTTCTGCACGATCACGCGCTTCAATACGGCCAGGTCTTCCACCGTGGTGATGTAGTTCAGCCCCAGGTGGTCGCCCGCGCCGATGTTGGTGACCACGGCCACCTGGCAGCGGTCAAAACCCAGGCCTTCGCGCAGGATGCCGCCGCGCGCGGTTTCGAACACGGCCGCGTCCACCTCGGGGTGCAGCAGCACGTTGCGGGCGCTCTTGGGGCCTGAGCAGTCGCCGCTGTCGATCTGGCGACCATTTACATACACGCCGTCGGTGTTGGTCATGCCCACGCGCAGGCCCTGGGCCGTGAACAGGTGGGCGATCAGGCGCGCCGTGGTGGTCTTGCCGTTGGTGCCGGTGACGGCCACCACGGGGATGCGGCCGTTGTCGCCGTGGGCAAACAGGCGGTCCACCATGGCCTGGCCCACGTTGCGCGGCTTGCCATAGCTGGGGGCCAGGTGCATGCGCAGGCCGGGGGCGGCGTTCACCTCGACAAAGCCGCCACCTTGCTCTTCAAGCGGGCGCAGCACGGTTTCGGCCACCATGTCCACGCCGCAGATGTGCAGGCCCACCATCTGGGCGGCAGCCACGGCGCGGGCGGCCACTTCGGGGTGCACGTCGTCGGTCACGTCGGTGGCGGTGCCGCCGGTGGACAGGTTGGCGTTGTTGCGCAGGATGACGCGCTGGCCCTTGGGCGGCACCGATTCCGGGGTCAGGTTCTGGGCGGCCAGGCGGGCCACGGCAATGTCATCGAGGCAGATCTTGGTGAGCGATGTGGCATGGCCCTCGCCACGGCGCGGGTCGAGGTTGACCTGGTCTACCAGCTCGCGCACGGTGTGCTGGCCGTCGCCCAGCACCTGGGGCGGCTCGCGCCGGGCGGCGGCCACCAGCTGGTCGCCCACCACCAGCAGGCGGAAATCGTGGCCAGGCAAAAANNCGGTCGGTGATGTTGACCGTGACGCCCTTGCCCTGGTTGCCGTCCTGCGGCTTCACCACCACGGGCAAGCCCACCTTGAGCGCGACTTCCCAGGCTTCCTCGATGGTGTCCACCGGCTGGCCCAGCGGCACCGGCACGCCGGCCGCATGCAGCAGGCGCTTGGTGAGGTCTTTGTCCTGGCCAATGGATTCGGCCACGGCGCTGGTCGAGTCGATCTCGGCGGCCTGGATGCGGCGCTGCCTGGAGCCCCAGCCAAACTGCACCAGGCTGCCGCGCGTGAGGCGGCGAAACGGAATGTCGCGGGCCACGGCAGCATCGACGATGGCGCCGGTGCTCGGGCCCATGCGCTCGTCTTCATCCAGTTCGCGCAGGTTGGCAATGGCCGCTTCGGCATCAAATTCGCCCTGGCCCAGCGCGGCGTTGATGAGGCACTGGGCGTCTGCAAAGGCCTGCCGGCCCACGGCTTCCTCGCTGTATTCCACGACCACCTGGTACACGCCGGCATCGGTCGTGGCGGTGGTGCGGGCAAAGGTCACCGGGCAGCCGGCCTGGGCCTGCAGCGCCAGCGCCGCCGTTTGCAGCACATGGGCAAGCGAGACATCGCCGCTGCCGCCTTCGGGGTGCAACATGCCGATGGCCGGAAACAGCGCCCGCAGCCGGGCTTCAAAACCGGCCATGCGGGCAATGGCCCGTTCGGATTCGGCGCAGGCCACCACGGCCTCGATGGCCATGTGGCGGCTCCAGAGGTTGGGGCCGCGCAGGGCCCGGGTGCGGGATACATCCATGGAAGTGTCTTTCTGTGGTCCATCAGGGCTGGCAGGCCCCGGTCAGTTCGAAGGCGATGGAATCAAAAACGGTCTGGCATCAGGTGGGCAGGGTGCTCACGGACGGCAGTTCCGGCTCGAACGTCTTGATGCCGGCGCCGATGAGGTCGGGGGCAATATCCAGCGCCCACGCCGCACCAATGGCGGCCAGCAGGGCATTGGTGTCGGGCACGAGGGCGTTGCGCCCGAACGTGAGTTCGGTCAGCGTGCCCAGCACATGTTCTGCATTGCCCGTGGCCAGTACCACGCGGCTGTTGCGCACCAGCACGGCGCGCCCTTGGTCGCGGGCACGGTGTTCCACGATGGCGGGCAGGCTGGCGTCCTGTGCGTACAGCACCACATCGCCATCGCACAGCGGGGCGAGGGCGGCCACCTGCGGATCGGCGGCGTTCAGCACGGCGGCGCCGCCGTCCAGCACCACATCCACCTGCGTGCGCAGTACCTTGGTCATCTGCTCGCGGTTCTGGATGTCGAACTCGGCCAGGTTTTCTGCGCCATCCATGTCGGTGACCACGCCCACCTGGCAGCGGTCGTAGGCCAGGCCGTCGCGCAGGATGGTGCAGGCGTCGTTTTCAATCACGGCTGCCTGCACCATCTGGTTCATGAGCAGGCGGTGGGCGGCTTCCCAGTGGGCGCTGTCCGCGGCTT
>DCVY01000017.1:3770-6476 GCA_002327945.1 Acidovorax delafieldii
TGCTCTTCCGACGGGAACAGGTGCTCCACGATGGCCTGGCCCACGGGCCGGGGTGCGCCCACTGCGGGTTTGAGGTGCATCAGCAGGCCGGGGCCGGCGTTCACTTCCACAATGGCGCCGCCCTGTTCGTGCAGCGGGCGGGAGATGTCTTGCGCCACCATGTCGATGCCGGCGATGTCCAGCCCCACCACCTTGGCGGCCAGCGCGGCGATGTAGGCCACTTCGGGGTGCACGTCGTCGGTGCAATCCACGGCCACGTTGCCGTTGCGCTGCACCACCACCTGGCGGCCTGCGGCGGGCACGGAGTCGGCGCCCAGGTCCTGCCGCTTGAGTTCGAGCTGCACTTTGGTGTCGGTTGCCAGGTCGATGATTTCGAGCGGGTACTCTTCTTCGTAGCCCCGGCGCGGGTCGGAGTTGAGCTGGCTGTCGATCAGCTCCTTGACGGTGGACCGGCCATTGCCGGTGATGCTGACCACTTCACCGCGCGCCGCCGCCACCAGCTTGCCGCCCACCACCAGCAGGCGGTGCTCGTCGCCGGGGATGAAGCGTTCGACCATCACGTCGCTGCCTTCGGGGTAAGCCACATGGTAGGCCGCCTCGATGTCTTCCTTCTTGCGCAGGTCCAGCGTGACGCCACGGCCATGGTTGCCGTCCGAGGGTTTGACCACCACGGGCAGGCCGATGTCCTTGGCGGTTTCCCAGGCCTCTTCAGGGCTGTGAACCACCTGGCCGTCAGGGATCGGCACGCCGCAGGCTTTGAGCAAACTTTTGGTGAGGTCCTTGTCGCTGGCAATGCCTTCGGCGATGGCGCTGGTGAATTCGCTCTCGGCCGTCCAGATGCGGCGCTGGCGGGCCCCGTAGCCCAGCTGCACCAGGTTGCCGTCGTTGAGGCGGATGTGGGGAATGCCGCGGTCGGTGCCGGCCGTCACGATGCAGGCGGTGCTGGGGCCCAGGTAGCGGTCATCGACCTCGGTGCGCAGCCGCGCCACGGCAGCTTGCACGTCAAACGGGTCATCGTTGATGGCGGCCATCAGCAGGCGGTGCCCTTGCGCCAGCGCAACGCGGGCCACCTGCTCGTCCCGCGCCCGGAAAACCATGCGGTACACGCCACGCACCGACGTGCTGCGGGTCTGGCCGAAGCCCGTGGGCATGCCCGACAGGTTGAGCAGTTCGATGACAACATGTTCCAGCACATGGCCGCACCAGGTGCCCTCTTGCAGGCGCTGCAGGAAACCGCCGCGCTCGCCCACGCCGCAGTGGTGCTCTTGCAGCGCAGGCAACCAGGTTGTGAGGCGGTCATTCAGCCCCGCAATGGTGTTGGAGGGATGGTCTTCCAGAACGCCCAGGTCCAGCCAGACCTCCAGTGCCGGCCGGTAAGTCCAGATGTTGGGGCCGCGCAGGTAGTTGATGCGCAGAAGTTGGATATCGTCGATTTTTGCCATGTTTCGGAGCGGTTCAGGAGGCACCGGACGGGCCGGACAGGGAGTGCAATTGTGCGCCCGGTTGGGCGCCCGTTTTGCCAATCCATGGGTGGGGGGAGTGCAGTTTGCACTGGTGTTTCGGGTTTCGGTCAAAATTCCGGATCCTGCAACACCTGCGGCTTTGAGCCGCCGGCGGCAGAGAATCCAAACATATGCAACATCACCATTCTGTAGACGCCTCCGGTGTCTTTTCTGGCCCCCGAGGGGGCGATCTGCGGGCCATGCTCGCTTCCCAAGAGAACGTGCTGGCCGCGTTACAGGTTGACCTGAGCGCCGAACTGCGCTTTGCCACCGGCTGGGTGGTGGTGACCCCGGAGCGCATTCTGGCCTGCGAACCAGGGGCTGCCAACTGGCGCGCCTGGCCGCTGTCGAGCGGATTGACGCTGCGCCAGCAGGACCACGGCGGGGTGGGAACGCTGGAGTTGCATGCACCCGATGCGCGGCTGGCTTACTGGCGGTTCACCCTGGGGAGCCACCCCCAGGCCCTGCGCCTGGTGCAGCGGTTCGAGCAGGCAGCGGCCCGCAGCCTGGTGGCTGGTGCAGCGCAGGAAGAGGCCGACGAGCCCACCTGCCCCCTGTGCCATACCCCGCTACCCCCCGATACCGAGGAATGCCCGGCCTGCGCCCGTGCCCAGCCGCCGCAAACCTCTACCTGGGTGCTGCTGCGGCTGTGGCGCTTTGCGCGGCCCTACCGCACCCAGCTGGCAATGGGGTTTGCGCTGACGCTGGCGTCCACGGCGGCCACGCTGGTGCCGCCTTATCTCACCATCCCGCTGATGGATGACATCCTGATTCCGTTCCAGAACGGCCAGCAGATCGAACCCGGGCTGGTGCTGCTGTATCTGAGCGGCCTGCTGCTGTCGGCCCTGGCGGCCTGGGGCCTGTCCTGGGCGCGCACCTACATCCTGGCGCTGGTGTCCGAGCGCATTGGCGCCGACCTGCGCACCACCACCTATGAGCACCTGCTGCGCTTGTCGCTCGACTACTTTGGCGGCAAGCGCACGGGCGATCTGATGGCACGTATCGGCTCCGAGACCGACCGCATCAACGTGTTCCTGTCGCTGCACGCCCTCGATTTCGTCACCGATGTGCTGATGATCTGCATGACGGCGGCCATCCTGTTCTCCATCAATCCCTGGCTGGCGCTCGTCACGCTGGTGCCGCTGCCCTTCATCGGCTGGATGATCCACACCGTGCGCGACCGCCTGCGCACGGGTTTCGAGAA
>DCVY01000017.1:6548-7950 GCA_002327945.1 Acidovorax delafieldii
AACCAGATCACGGTGGGTGTGCTGACGGCCTTCATTGCTTACATCGGGCGCTTTTATGGCCGACTTGATTCGATGAGCCGCATCGTTTCGGTCACGCAAAAGGCTGCTGCGGGCGCCAAGCGCATTTTTGACATCCTGGACCACGTCAGCAACGTGCCCGACCCGGTTCAGCCCGTGAAGCTGGCCCGCGTCGAAGGCGCCATCCAGATGCGCAGCGTGGGCTTTCGCTACGGCAGCCGCGCGGTCATCAAGCACCTGGATCTGGACATTCGTCCCGGCGAGATGATCGGCCTGGTGGGCCACAGCGGCTCGGGCAAGAGCACGCTGGTCAACCTGATCAGCCGTTTTTACGACGTGAGCGACGGCTCTATCCAGGTGGATGGCGTGGACATCCGCCGTTTTGCCGTGGCCGACTACCGCCGCCACATTGGCCTGGTGCTGCAAGAACCCTTCCTGTTTTTCGGCACCATTGCCGAGAACATTGCCTATGGCAAGCCCGAGGCCACGCGGGAAGAGATCATCGCGGCCGCGCGCGCTGCCCATGCGCACGAGTTCATCCTGCGCCTGCCCCACGGCTACGACTCGCTGGTGGGCGAGCGCGGCCAGGGTCTGTCGGGCGGCGAGCGCCAGCGCATCAGCATTGCCCGCGCGCTGCTGATCGACCCGCGCATCCTGATCCTGGACGAAGCCACGTCGGCCGTGGACACCGAGACCGAAAAGGAAATCCAGAAGGCGCTCGACAACCTGGTGCAGGGCCGCACCACCATTGCCATTGCCCACCGCCTTTCCACCCTGCGCAAGGCCGATCGCCTGGTGGTGATGGACCGTGGTGAGGTGGTCGAGGTGGGGCCACACGACGAACTCATGGAAAAAGAGGGCGCGTACTGGCGCCTCTACGAAGCCCAGGCCCGCCGCGCCGAAGAAGACGCCCAGACCGCTGGCGTCATCATCGACAGCGGCCTGCTGCACCCGGCGCATCCCGCCGGTAATACGTGACAGACACCGAAGGAGCCGCCATGACAACCACCGCCTTCACGCTTGTGTCCTCGCCTGTATTCACCCTGGCCCGCAACCCACATGGCCGACTGGTCCTGACCCTGTCCGACGGTACGGCCCACGAAGGTGTGACGCCCGTGCGCGCATTTCCCATCGCAGCGCCCTCCGAAGGCCTTTCCCTGATCGGTGCGGATGGCCATGAATTGCTCTGGATTGACCGGCTGGACCAGTTGCCCGAGTCGGCGCGCCACCTGATTGACGAAGAACTTGCCGTGCGGGAGTTTGTGCCCACTATCTGCCAAATCGCATCGGTTTCGAGTTTTTCCACGCCCAGCACCTGGACTGTTGTGACCGACAAAGGACCGACCCAGTTCGTGCTGAAAGCCGAGGAAGACATCCGCCGCCT
>DCVY01000017.1:8015-8459 GCA_002327945.1 Acidovorax delafieldii
GTGCCGAAAAGGCCAAAAAGGGCTTCATTCCCCCTTCTTTTTGCCGTTATGGATGTACGAGACGGCTGTAAAGGATTTCTGTTTTTTATTCATGAAGGGCCATTGCCATGCAAATGCCACCTGTCGATCGATCGCCAAACTGGCGTCCTCAGGGCGCTGATTTGTATTCCACTGGCGCTTCGGGAGCCCCCGCGGTGCGCCCCATCAACGCGCCCAACCCGGTGGAGTCCATGGACCGCCTGGGGGAGGGCGCCATCGTGCGCGAGCCGGACAAGCCCTCCGCCCCTGAGGCGCCCAACCGCGACTGGACGGAAGTCAAGAAAAAGGACACCGTCGAGGAGCCCCCCGAGCCACCCAAGGAGCCCATCTCCAAGCTGCTGCTGGAGTTCATCCAGTCCATGTGGCGGGCCAGCGGCAGTGCTGTTGAGGTGGCTCAGGACATCA
>DCVY01000212.1:0-4084 GCA_002327945.1 Acidovorax delafieldii
CGTGCTGTTGGACAGCGCGAAGAAGGCCTGTCTCCGCCAGGCCTGCACCCTGCAAGGGCGACGACGCAGCGGGCTTACTGCCCGTACTGCCCGCAAGGAGGAGCAACGCCGCATGGCGCCCCGAGCGCGGTGCTGGCGGGTGCATGGCGCTCTCACCCAAAAGGTGAACGCCATCGAAGCCATCCACGATAGATTGCATGCGGCTTGCGAAGGGATACAAAGCGGTCAACTGCCGTTTCTAGGGTCAGGATGGCTCCAAGATGCCAACGGTTTTTGGAGGTGTCTTGAGTGCTATTGAAATAATAGCTTGTCACGCAATATCAACCGCCTCAGGCCCCCTGCCTGATCACCACCGCTTCCAGCCCCAGGGCGCGGATGGTGCTGGCGGCCGCATCGGCTTCGGCGCGGCTGCTGTAAGGGCCTACCCTCACCCGCAGGCGGCGCTTTTTGCCAGTGAGGATTTCCTGCCGGAAGGCCGGCAGGTACTCATTGAGCAAAAGAGCCTGGGCCTTGCGGGCATTGGCTTCGTTGGCAAAAACGCCCACGTTGACGTAGTGGCCCGCCGCCATGCCGACCGCTGGCAGGGCTTTGTTGTCAGCGGCCGAGGCAGCGGCGTTCGGTGGCGATGGCGCGGTGTCTTGTGTAGATGCCTTGGCCTGGGTGGGTGCAAGGCGCTTGGCGGGCGGGGCGGGGTGCGATGCTTGCGCCAAGGGTGCTGCGGAAGGCTGTGCTGCGGAATGGGGGACTGAGGCGCTTGTTTCGACTTGCGTCTGCGCCCGTTCGGGCGCTGCCGGCGGCGCCGGGATGGCCGCTGTTTCAGTCGCGGCGACCTGGGGTGGCGCGGCGGTGGCTGTTGCCGTTGATGAGTCGGTTGCCGCGGGCGCCGATGCCGTTGGCAGGGCTGGCGCAGTGGCAGGTTGCGCAAACGGATCGGGTGGAGCGGCGGGGGGCGCCGGACGCACCTGGACAGCAGGCGTGGCCGGGTCCGCGCCTTGCTGCGCAGCCGTAGAGGGAATTGCCAGGTAGGCGCCAACAGCGGCCAGCGCCAAGGCCAGGTTGCCTGCCACCAGCCAGGCCAGCCGTTTCCAGGAACTTGCCTGTTTTTTCAGCAGTGTGCAGGCGTCGTTGAGGGTGTGTGTGGCGGTCAGGGACCGCGCAATTTTCTTGTGCGCATCGGCATGCAACAGGGCATTGCCATAGAGGCCTGGGACCGCGCAGCCGAACAGCACAAACGCCCCCACCACACCCCATTCCACCGCCTGGGGCCATTGCAGCAGCGGTCGCCCCACACCGAACACCAGCAGTGCCAAACCCTCGGCGGCCGCCACATACACCAGTGCCGCGCCCCACAGCTGGCGAAACACCATCCAGTTCAGTGTGCACAGGCAGGCGGACCAGTTCCAGCTGGTGGTGGTGCGGCCCGTTTCATCAAAGCGCGCAAACACCGGCAGGTAGCGGGACAGATGGACGGGGCCCAGCGCCGCGCTGTACAGGGCCGTCATGGCGCTGTCGGATCGGGGCTTTGACGGCAGCAGCGGGGTGATTTCTGCAGGTTCCATGATGGCGTGCATGGCTGATTCTGGCATGTGCCGATGCGCCGGCTGCGGGATGGCGCGGCAGTGTTGCAACGGCGCAGCAACCCTTGTGCGCCACAGCGCGGCGCCACCGGGCCGGTCGGGTGGCGCCCTTTGGCGCCCTTTGGCGCTTAGGTTCCGCGCACCATCGCCAGGATCTGGCTGGCGTCCAGCGTGGTGGCCTTGTGCTGGATTTGCGGCAGGTATTGCGTCTGCAGCTGCTTGGCGGGGCCGAGCAGGTTCTGGAATGTTTCGCGCAGCATGGCCGTGCCCATCACCCGGCCACCCGCATAGTAGCGCCGGGCCACCTGCCCCAGCGCGTAGGTGGTGGCAAACGAAAACGCCATGCCGGTGGCGGCACCGCCCATGCGGCCGATGGTTTTGCCCGCTGCCTTGCCCAGCAGGCCACCGAGCAGCTTGCGGCCAAACTGCTCCAGGTATTGCGAAGTAAGGCCCACACCCGCTGCGGCGATGAACTCCTTGATGTGGCCCTGGTCCAGCTCCACGCCATGGGCCTTGCCGATGCCGTACACCATCTTCACCTGCAGCGGGATGATGGCCATCGACGCCCAGGACTGCGGCAGCCACTCCAGCGCGCCGTTGAGCAGGGCGTAGTTGAGGATGGATTGGTCCAGATCCGTGTCCGGGGCGGTGGGGGCTGCGGCGGCAGCTGCCGTTGCTGCAGCCGCAGCAGGGGGCGCGGCGATCGGCACGGCTTGCTCGGCCACTTCCACCAGCGCATCGGCTTCCTGGTCGAACGCTGCGGTCTGCTGCTTATCCAGCTGCAACACCGTTTTGAGCATGGCCAGAAAATCGCGCTCGGCGGCGGTCTGGCGACCGTCCACATCGCACACGCACACCGCCATCTCGTAGGCCAGCTGGCGGTGCAAGGGCTCGCTCAAGGCAGCGGCAGCCGCCTTGGCGCTGGTGCGCTGAAGCAGCACGTCCTGGTAAATGCGCGGCAGGTCGGCCATGCCCGCGTCGCCGGCCAGCGACTGGGCAATGCGGCGAATCTCTTCGCGCTCGGAGTCGTCCTTGTTGCCGTCCGCAAACGCGGCCAGAAGGGCAATGGTGAGGATGGATTTTTGCTGGTCCAGTGTCATGCGTTGCAGCTCGCGGGGAGCGGTGAAAAAAAGAGGGAAGGGCGGGAAGCACGCACCCGGCACATGACAACTGCGCCGCGCTTGCACCATGCATATGCAGTCCAGGCCACTGCGATTCAACGCCACAGTCTGTGGGGAATTGGTGGCGCCTGGTTACCAGGTGCTTCTGGCCCCCCGGCCTGTCGGGGTTGCGGTTTTCCCTTGAAGATCGGCGTGCGTGCAGCAGGCCGAATCGTCTACAGTTATTCCATGGTCACCCGCATTCTTTAGTGATTGAACCCCCTCCATGAACATCGCCCATCTGCTCAGCCGTAGCGCACAGCGCTACCCCGATCAACCCGCCATACTGCACGGCGACCAGGTGCTGCTGAGCTACAGCGCCCTGGGTGCACGCACTGCAGCCCTGGCAGCCTGGCTGCGCAAGCAGGGCGGCGTGGCGCCCGGCGACCGCGTGGCCATCTACGCCGCCAACTGCCCGGAATATCTGGAGGCGCTGTACGCCATCCTGTGGGCGGGCGCGGTGTCGGTGCCGGTCAACTACAAGCTGCATGCCAAAGAGCTGGCGTATGTGCTGGCCGATTCCGGGGCGCGCGTGGTGTTGGCGTCGCAGTCGCTTGTCCCGGCGGCGCGGGAAGCCGGCGCATCGGAGGCTGGCCTGCTGGTGTTCGGCACCGACGCGTACCGGGCTGCCGTGTTGCACCCACCCATGGAGGTCTACGACCGGACCCCACAGGATGTTGCCTCGCTGTTCTACACATCGGGCACCACCGGCCGCCCCAAGGGCGTGATGCAGACGCACCGCAACCTGCTTGCTATGACGGCCTGCTACTTCACCGACGTGGACGACATCGCACCGGGCGACGCCATGGTCTATGCCGCGCCCATGTCGCACGGCGCGGGATTCTATAACTACGCCCAGGTGCTGCGCGGCGCACGGCACGTCGTGCCGGTGTCGGGCGGTTTTGATCCGGCCGAGCTGGTGCAGCTGGCCGCCTCGGTGGGCCAGCTCACGCTGTTTGCCGCGCCCACCATGGTGCACCGGCTGGTGGAGCATGTGCGGGCCACGGACGCGGATGTGGCGGGCTTCAAGACCATCATCTACGGCGGCGGCCCCATGTATGCCGACGATCTGCGCCAGGCACTGGCCACCCTGGGCAACCGCTTCGTGCAGATCTACGGCCAGGGTGAAAGCCCGATGACGATCACTGCCCTGGGCCGGGCGCAACTGGCCGACCGCAACCACCCGCGCTGGGCCGAGCGCATGGTCTCGGTCGGCGTGGCGCAGTCGCTGGTCGAGGTGCGCGTGGTGGATGCGGCCGGCCAGCCACTGCCTGCGGGTGAAACGGGCGAGGTGGTGGTGCGGGGCGAAACCGTGATGCCCGGCTACTGGAACAACCCCGAAGCCAC
>DCVY01000212.1:4095-5839 GCA_002327945.1 Acidovorax delafieldii
GTGCTGCTGCTGCACCCGCAGGTGCGCGAGGTGGCCGTGATTGGCCAGCGCGATGCCGACTGGGGCGAAGTGGTGGTCGCCTTCGTTGTGGCGGGCGATGGCGGGCCGGTGGCGGATGCGGCGCTTGATGCCTTGTGCCACGACCACATCGCGCGCTTCAAGCGGCCCAAGGCGTATCGGTGGGTTCAGGCGCTGCCCAAGAACAGCTACGGAAAGGTGCTCAAGACGGAGTTGCGGGCGATGCTTGGGTGAAAAGGCCAATGCTTCGGTCTCGTGCAGTGTTTTGCGCTGGCTGGCACCCATAAAAAAGAGGGGGTTTTGGTTCTAACCGCAGCGATACCGGCTGTCCATGCAGACCTCCTTGTTGAGCGGCCTGCCGGCAGATGACCCCTGCAACACGTCATTGGGACAGAGCCAAGAAAAAGGGCGCCCAAAAAGCGCCCTCCAATTTTGCCCGCAGCGCGGCAAATTAGCCCGCCTTCACGGCGTCCAGGTTGCGCAGGCGGATATGCAGCTCGCGCAGCTGCTTTTCATCGACCGGGCTGGGCGCTTGCGTCAGCAGGCACTGGGCGCGCTGGGTCTTGGGGAAGGCGATCACGTCGCGGATAGACTCGGCGCCGGTCATCAGCGTGACGATGCGGTCCAGGCCAAAGGCCAGGCCACCGTGCGGGGGCGCGCCGTATTGCAGCGCATCCAGCAGGAAGCCGAATTTTTGCTGCGCCTCTTCGGGCGTGATCTTGAGGGCGTCGAACACTTTTTGCTGCACGTCGGCGCGGTGGATACGCACCGAGCCGCCACCCATTTCCCAGCCGTTCAAGACCATGTCGTAGCCCTTGGAGATGCACTTCTCGGGCGCGGTGACCATATAGTCTTCGTGGCCGTCCTTGGGCGCGGTGAAGGGGTGGTGCACGGCGACCCAGCGGTCGTTTTCTTCGTCGTGCTCGAACATCGGGAAGTCCACCACCCACAGCGGTGCCCAGCGGTCTTCAAACAGGCCATTCTTCTTGCCAAACTCGCTGTGGCCGATCTTGATGCGCAGCGCGCCAATGGCGTCGTTGACGATTTTTTCCTTGTCGGCACCAAAGAAGATCAGGTCGCCGTCTTGTGCTCCAGTGCGTTTCAAAACTTCGGCCAGGGCCGCGTCGTGGATATTTTTCACGATGGGCGATTGCAGGCCCGGCCACCGGGTGGCCCCTTCGGGCCCAGGGCCCCTGGCCGCTTCGTTGACGCGGATGTAGGCCAGGCCCTTGGCGCCGTAAATTTTCACAAACTCAGTGTAGGCGTCGATCTCGCCGCGGCTGATGCCGCCGCCTTCCACTGAACCGCCGGGCACGCGAAGCGCCACCACGCGGCCGTTCTTCATGTTGGCTGCACCCGAGAAAACCTTGAAGTCCACGTCCTTCATCACGTCGGTCAGCTCGGCAAATTCGAGCTTGACGCGCAGGTCGGGCTTGTCGGAGCCGTATCGGTGGGCTGCATCCTGGTAGGTCATGACCGGGAAATCGCCCAGGTCCACACCCAGCGTGTTCTGGAACACCGTCTTGATCATGCCCTGGAACATGTCGCGGATGTCCTGTTCTTCCATGAACGAGGTTTCGATATCGATCTGGGTGAATTCAGGCTGGCGGTCAGCGCGCAGGTCTTCGTCGCGGAAGCACTTGGTGATCTGGTAGTAGCGGTCAAAGCCGGCCACCATCAGCAGCTGCTTGAACAGCTGGGGCGACTGCGGCAGCGCAAAAAAATG
>DCVY01000212.1:5890-11266 GCA_002327945.1 Acidovorax delafieldii
AGCACCCGGTGCGTGAGGCGCGTCGTTTCCGACAGGTTTTCTTCGTCGATCTGGAACGGGGGCGTGACCGAGGGGTTGAGCACGTTGAGCTCGTGGCACAGCACTTCGATCTTGCCGCTTTTCAGGCCGTCGTTAACCGTGCCTTCGGGGCGCGCGCGCACCAAGCCCTTGACCTGCACGCAGAACTCGTTGCGCACGCCTTCGGCGGTCTTGAACATGTCAGCGCGGTCGGGGTCGCAGACCACCTGCACGTAGCCTTCGCGGTCGCGCAGGTCGATAAAGATGACGCCGCCGTGGTCGCGGCGGCGGTTGACCCAACCCGCCAGGGTGACGGTTTGGCCCAACAGGGTTTCGGTGACAAGACCGCAATAGTGGGAGCGCATGGCCATGGCAAAACTTCCGGCGCCGCTGTGGCGCATTAAAGGGGATTCACTTGGAGGAGGCAGGGGCCAGGGCGGGGTCGGAAGGAGCAACCACGCCCATCGAAATAATGTATTTGAGCGCTGCGTCCACACTCATGTCGAGCTCGACGCAGTCGCTCTTGCGCACCATCACAAAATACCCGCCGGTGGGGTTGGGGGTGGTGGGCACATACACGCTGACAAACTCATCGCGCAGGTATGCAGCCACTTCGCCGTTCGGTGTGCCGGTGACAAAGGCCACGGTCCAGACACCGTCGCGGGGCCATTGCACCAGCACGGCGGTGCGAAAGGCGTTGCCGCTTTCAGAGAACAGCGTGTCGGAGACCTGCTTGACGCTCGAATAAATGGAACGCACCACCGGGATGCGGCTCACCAGGCTGTCGCCCAGTTGCACCAGCTTGCGCCCGGCAAAGTTGCTGGCCGTGGCGCCGACCACCAGCAAAATCAGCAGGGTCAGCAGCACGCCAAAGCCCGGAATGTGGAATCCGAGCAGCCTGTCGGGGTGCCAGGCCAGTGGCAGGATCTGCAGGGTCTGATCGAGCGTGCCCACGATCCAGTTGAGCACCGCGATGGTGATCACCCCCGGAACAATCACCAGCAAGCCGGTGAACAACCATTTGCGCAAGGCGGACATGGACGGGCTCAGTCTGAGGCAGTGGCGCTGGCGCCAGCGGTGGCCGGGGCTGCAGCCGCCTTGGTGGCGGCACCGGTATCGGTGGCGGCAGGCGAAGAAGCCTGGGTGCTGGCGGCTCCCTTATCGTCGCCCTTGGCGTCAGTGGCAGGGGGGCAACTGCCGCCGTTGCCGCCACGGAAATCCGTGACATACCAGCCAGAGCCCTTGAGCTGAAAACCTGCGGCAGTGACCTGCTTGGTGAAGGCTTCGGCGCCGCAAGCGGGGCACACCGTAAGCTGAGGGTCCGAGATTTTTTGCAGCACATCCTTGGCATGGCCGCAGGAGCCGCATTTGTAGGCGTAAATAGGCATGACGAGAGTGTTGAGGAAAGTGCAAAGCCTTCAATTATAGGCAGCAGCACTGTCTTCAACACCCTGTCCTCATTCCACGCCCACCATCCGGTGGTGCCCGGCATGGTGATTGCGAACCACCTGGGGACCCAGCGAGCCCGCCAGCATGCCCACCAGCGCCGCCAACAAGCCGGCCAGTTGCGCCGGAAACACCTGGCCCGCCGGGGTGGCAAGAAACAACAGCCAGGCGAGCAGGCCCAGCACGATGGCAAAAACCGCGCCCTGGGTGGTGGCCCGCTTCCAGTACAGGCCGAACACCAGCGGCACAAAAGCACCCACCAACGGCACCTGGTAGGCGCCCGAGACCAGTTCATAGATGGAGGTGCCTTCCATGCGAATCGCATAGGCCAGCACCAGGCCACTGAACACCAGCGTGGTGATGCGCATGGTGCGTAAATGCTGTCGATCGGAGGCATGCGGACGGAACTGGCGCCAGATGTTCTCGGTAAACGTCACGCTGGGCGCCAGCAGAGTGGCCGATGCCGTGGACTTGAGTGCCGACAGCAGTGCGCCAAAAAAGAGCACCTGCATGACAAAGGGCATCTTGTTCAGCACCAGCGTGGGCAGCACCTTTTGCGGATCATCCTTGAGCAGCGCTGCCGTTTCCGCCGGCATGATGATGAGCGCGCTGGCCACCAGAAACATGGGCACAAAGGCAAACAGGATGTAGCAAATGCCGCCAATCACCGGCCCGCGCGTGGCGGCCTGGATGTTGTTGGCCGACATCACGCGCTGAAACACATCCTGCTGGGGAATCGAGCCAAACATCATCGTGATGGCTGCCGCAATGAAGAACACGATGTCGTGAAATTTCGGCTCTGGCAGAAAGCGGAACAGCTCGCGGCTGGATGCCAGCGCGATGACCTTGTCCGCCCCGCCGGCCATGTTGCCCGCAAACACTGCGATCAGCGTCAGCCCCACCACCAGGATGATCATCTGGATGAAGTCCGTCACGGCCACCGACCACATGCCGCCAAACAAGGTGTAAGCCAGGATCGACACCACCCCGATCGTCATGCCCATGGGGATGCTGATGGCCCCGCCAGACAGCAGGTTGAACACCAGCCCCAGGGCGGTGACCTGGGCCGACACCCAGCCCAGGTAGCTCAGCATGATGATCAGCGAGCACACGATCTCCACCGCGCGGCCATAGCGCTCACGGTAGTAGTCACTGATGGTCAGCAGCGTCATGCGGTAGAGCTTGCCGGCAAAGAACAGGCCCACCAGAATCAGGCAAAACCCCGCACCAAAAGGGTCTTCCACCACATTGCCCAGCCCGCCCTCGATGAACTTGGCCGGGATCCCCAGCACCGTCTCTGAACCAAACCAGGTGGCGAACGTGGTGGTGACGATCATGTACAGCGGAAGGTGCCGCCCGGCAATCGCAAAATCGGCGGCATTCTTGACCCGCTTGGCGGCAACCAGGCCAATGGCGATGGTGATCAACAGATAGACGATAACCAGGGTCAACAGCACGGCATGTTCCTTGATGTCGCGAAAAACGAAAGAGTGAAAGTAAAAGAGTGAAAGAGTGAAATAGGAACCGGCGCAGCCTACGTCAGAAGAACCGCACCCTGACCATCAGCTGCATCACCAGCAGGCCCAGCACAAAGCCCAGCCCGCCGTAGATAATGCTTTGCAGCAGGCGATTGGTGTGCTTTTGCGCCTCCAGCAACTCGCGCAAGGCACTTTGCGATTCGAGCGGCCGCCGGCTCAGGTAGTCATACAGCAGGCGCGGCAACTCGGGCACAAGCTTGGCGTAGTGCGGCGCCTCGGCCCGCAGCTCGCGCCACAGGCGTTGCGGGCCCATCTGCTCCAGCATCCACTTTTCCAGGAAGGGCTTGGCTGTGCTCCAGAGGTCCAGCTCCGGGTCAAGCTGGCGGCCCAGGCCTTCGATGTTGAGCAGGGTCTTTTGCAGCAGCACCAGTTGCGGCTGGATCTCGACCTGGAAGCGCCGCGACGTCTGGAACAGGCGCATCAGCACCATGCCCAGCGAAATTTCCTTGAGCGGGCGGTCGAAATAGGGTTCGCACACGGCGCGGATCGCCGATTCGAGGTCGTTGACACGGGTTTCCGGGGGCACCCAGCCGCTTTCGATGTGCAGCTCGGCCACGCGCTTGTAGTCGCGGCGAAAGAACGCCACGAAGTTTTGCGCCAGGTATTCCTTGTCAACTTCGGTGAGCGCGCCCACGATGCCGAAATCGAGCAAGATATAGCGCCCGAAGGTGGCCGGTTCCAGACTCACCTGGATGTTGCCAGGGTGCATGTCGGCATGAAAGAAGCCGTCGCGGAACACCTGGGTGAAGAAGATCGTGACGCCATCGCGCGCCAGTTTGGGAATATCCACCCCCGCATCGCGCAGGCGCTCGACCTGGCTGATGGGCACGCCGTTCATGCGCTGCATCACCATGACCTCGGGGTGGCAGAAATCCCAGTGAATTTCGGGAATCAGCACCAGGTTCAGACCCTGCATGTTGCGGCGCAACTGCGCGGCGTTGGCGGCCTCGCGCACCAGATCCAGCTCGTCGTGCAGGTAGTTGTCGAATTCGGCCACCACCTCGCGCGGCTTCAGGCGCTTGCCATCGACCGACAGGTTCTCCAGCCACCCGGCCATCATGCGCATGAGGCTCAGGTCTTTTTCGATCACCGGCAGCATGCCCGGGCGCAGCACCTTGACGGCCACCTCGCGCTCGACCCCGCCCCGGTCGCGCAAGGTGGCGAAATGCACCTGCGCAATCGAGGCGCTGGCCACCGGCACGCGGTCGAACGCAACGAACACCTCGCCCACCGGGCGGCGGAACGCACGCTCGATGGTGGCAATGGCGATGTCGGGATCAAACGGCGGTACGCGGTCTTGCAGGCGCGCCAGCTCGTCGGCCATGTCGGGCGGCAGCAGGTCGCGCCGGGTCGAGAGCACCTGGCCAAACTTGACGAAGATGGGCCCCAGCCGCTCCAGCGCCTCGCGCAGGCGCTGGCCGCGCGGGGCATCCAGATTGCGGCCGATGGAAAGAATGCGCACCACCAGGCGCAGCCAGGGCTTCTGAAAGCTGTCCAGCAGCAGGCCATCCAGCCCATACCGGAACACCACCCAGACGATGGTGGCACCCCGCAGAAAACGCTTCATGTAGCGGCCCGGTCAGGGGTGGCCGACGGTGCTCCGGGCGCAGCGGGGGCCGTGGGCGTCACCGCCGTTGAAGCCGGGGTTGCGGCGGCAGACGCCATGCGTGCGCCCACAAACTGCCGCAACGCCTGCGCGGCCTTGGCAACCACCTGGCCCAGCGTGTGTGCGGGCGCATCGCCAATCAGGCGGGCAACGTCTTCTTCGAGGTCCCAGCGGACATGATCGACCAGCCAGTTGATCTCGGCCGCCAGCTGCACATCGCCCTCGATGCGGATGGCTGGCTTGTCGCCGCGCAGCGCAACGCTGGCCAGGGCCAGGGGTGAGGTTTCAGTGACTTCCAGTTGCAAATCCGGCGCCGCGCCTGCAGGCGCCAGGTTGAACAGGCCCGCTGGCGTGACCAGCAAGGCCATCGAATAGGACCGCCACTGCACGCGCGCCACGCGACCGCGCTGGCGCACCAGGCGGTCCATGGCCTCTTTCTCCTGCATCAACACATGGTTGAAAAAAAGGACCAGGCGCTGTTGCACCTCGTGCACCAGCCACTGTGGTGGCTGCGGGCCAGCGGCCACGCGGTCAAAAAGACCATCCAGAAATGAAAAAGGGAACTGTGTTGCCATAGTCCCCGATTATTCCCTGAAAGGAAGCCCTGCCGCTTTACTGCAGCGCTTGCACGCCCGCCACCAGCCAGCCGCTGGCACCCGTCTTGGCCTTGGTCATGTTCCAGACCTCGCGGAAGGGGCTGGGCCCGGCGGACAGATCTTCGCGGATCATGCCCGAGAACTCCACGCTGGCCATGTAGCCGTTGTCCAG
>DCVY01000212.1:11295-13250 GCA_002327945.1 Acidovorax delafieldii
TCGGACTGATCCCAGGCGGCCTGGAGCGTGACGAAATTGCGCTTGGCTGCCGTGAGAAAGCCCTCGGTGTCAAACCCCTCGGGGATGCCCCAGTTCTGCGAGCCCGAGAGACCCGAACCAATCATCGTGCCGGTGCCCTGGGGCTGCCGCGAGGCATCAAACGCCATGCCGCTGCGCTCCCACGGGCGGGCCGAAGCATCGTTGCCCACGTTGGCGGGGCTGTACTGGCGTGGAGCCTGCGCTGCCTCTGGCGTAGCGGCGCCCGCGCCCTGGAAGGCGAAAGGCGCACCGCCCACCGTCGCAAGGCGGTTGCCGCCGCTGCGCGCGCGCATCACCATCTTGAAGATGGCGAACGCGGCCACCGCCAGCAACGCGATCATCAGGATATTGCCAAACCCTTCGCCCAAGCCCAGCGAGCTGGCCAGCCAGGCAAGACCCAGGCCGGCAGCCAGGCCGCCCAGCATGGCACCCCAAGGCTTCTTGGCCGCTGCGGCAGGCGCTGCGGCTGCCGCAGGCTTGGCAGCCGCAGCGTTGGTCGCCGTCTGCGCCGGAGCGCCCGGCGTTGCAGGCGGCGTGGCCGCGTCGCGCTGGGTCACGTTGCTGGACTGCTTGCCCACCGACTTGCCACCACCCAAACGCCGGGCATCCGCATCGGCGTGCGCAAACGCCAGCATTGCCACCAACACCACAGACCACAGTTTCATCATGATTTCTCCGTCTCCGTTAATCCACCAAAAGCCATACTTCCACCAAAAGCCATACGTTCAGCACTTGATTCCAACATGCAAGGCCACAATGCCCCCGGTCATGTTGTGATAGTCCACATGCCCAAAGCCATTTTTCTGCATGAGGCTTTTGAGCTCTTCCTGCCCCGGATGCATGCGAATGGACTCGGCCAAATAGCGGTAGCTGGCATCGTCGCCCGCCACCAGCTTGCCCAGCTGGGGCAACACCTTGAACGAATACCAGTCATACACCCTCTCCAGCGGCTTGGCCACCTTCGAAAATTCGAGCACCAGCAGCTTGCCACCGGGCTTGAGCACCCGGCACATCTCGGCAATGGCCTGGTCCTTGTGCGTCATGTTGCGCAGGCCAAAAGCCACGCTCACCACGTCAAAGTGGGCATCGGGGAACGGCAGTTTTTCCGCATCGCAGACCAGCGTGGGCAGCACCACGCCGGCATCGATGAGACGGTCGCGCCCCACGCGCAGCATGGCTTCGTTGATGTCGGTGTGCACCACGCGGCCCGTGTCCCCCACTTTTTTGGAGAATGCCAGCGCCAAGTCGCCCGTGCCGCCCGCTATGTCGAGCACCTGGCTGCCTTCTTTGAGGTTGGCCACCATCACGGTGTAGGCTTTCCAGGCACGGTGCAGGCCCGCCGACATGAGGTCGTTCATCACGTCGTATTTGGAGGCGACCGAGTCGAACACGCCGCGCACGCGGCCTGCCTTTTCCTGCTCGTCAACCGACTGAAAACCGAAATGCGTAGTGCTCATAAGAATCATGCTAGGCGCCTGGGCGCCAGAGGTACAGCGACAACCCCGCATTGACTTGGGGCATCTGTCGCAATTTGGACAAGGCCATCAGACCAAAAACAGCCGCTTGCGCTTTTATATATTGCGCTGAAAGCTATTTTTTCATCAATATCGCATCAATCACAGTGGCTTGCGGCTGGCGCTGCGCATCGCGCTGGCTGCATCCCGCCTGCAGCCTCAGTGGCTGCCACAGGCATGCCCCCCGGTACCGCCCTTGGGGGGCATGGGCGCATCACGGTCGGCACCGGCGGTGGCCAGTCGCTCGGTGTACTGCAGCCACAGCGCATCCTGCTGCTGGCCCAGTTCATAAAGGTAATCCCAGGTGAAGATGCCACTGTCGTGGCCATCCGAAAACGTGGGCTTGACGGCATAGTTGCCCACGGGCTCCAGGCTGACCAGCACCACGTTGCGCTTGCCCGT
>DCVY01000212.1:13350-15682 GCA_002327945.1 Acidovorax delafieldii
GCAGACGCCGGCCTTGCCACCCGAAGGGCTACAGCGCATCGAGCGGGCTGAGCACACCGCGCCCACCCTTGTTGAGCACATGCGTATAAACCATGGTGGTGCTCACATCGGCATGGCCCAGCAGTTCCTGCACCGTACGGATGTCGTAGCCCGCTTGCAGCAAATGCGTGGCGAATGAATGGCGCAGCACATGCGGACTCACCGGCTTGTCGACCTGCGCCAGCTGGGCCGCCTCGCGCACTGCGCGCTGCACCGACTCGGGGTACACATGGTGGCGCCGCTCCAGCACAGTGCCCGTCACAGCATCGGGGCGCGGATCAACGGAGCGCACCGGCGACGGAAACACCCATTGCCAAGCCCAGCTGCGATCCGCATTGGCGTACTTCACCGCCAGCGCATGCGGCAAATGCACACGGCCAAAACCCGCCTCGACATCCTTTTCACCTAAAAACGGCAGTTGGATGCACCCGCCGGTGCCGTGATCGGGGTGCCAGGCAAGGCGCGACGACGCGGCGGGCTCATGCCCGCAAGGAGGAGCAACGCCGCTTCGCGCCCTGAGCGCGGTGCTGGCGGGTGCATNNATCGAAGCCATCAACGATAGATTTCATGCGGCTTGCGAAGGGATACAAAGCGGTCAACTGCCGGTTTTAGGTTTCATGCAGCGCCCGCGCCTTTTGCAATTGCTGCTGCAAAGACAGCACCAGGTTCTCGGGCAGCACCGTAACCC
The DNA here is from genome assembly GCA_002327945.1 of Acidovorax delafieldii. Classification (GTDB taxonomy): domain Bacteria; phylum Pseudomonadota; class Gammaproteobacteria; order Burkholderiales; family Burkholderiaceae_C; genus Acidovorax; species Acidovorax delafieldii_C. The sequence continues at coordinate 14,078 of DCVY01000212.1, forward strand.
GGTCTTTGTTGCCCTTGCCCTCCCGGATCACGATCTCGCGCCGGGCAAACTCCACATCCTTGACACGCAGGCGCAGCGCCTCCAGCAAGCGCATACCCGTGCCATACAGCAACTGCGCATCAGAGGCTGGGCATTTTTTGCCCGTGCCCGAAAGGCGCGTCAAAATGCCACGGATCAAGGCGAAAAGCACAGCCATGGTGCCGGCTATGGCGCGCCGCCGGGAGGGATATTTCAGCAGCCCGCTAGTCGGGTATTTTAAAATATGTAACAAATTTGAAATATGCTTTTGATATTATTGCTCTATATAAATAATAGTAACAAAAATAACGGAAAAAATTTTTCGTTCCCCATCAAGTAATGATCCGATTTCTATTTGATTTTTAAATGCAAAATAATAAAATTAATAAATTAATTCTTGATATATACAGCGCGGCTCAGAATGAAACAATAATAGGATTTAATGATTATTTGGTTGAGCAGTTGAAAAATTTTGTTAAATTTGATTCGGCAGTGTTTGCAGGTCTTGATATATCATCAATTGATGAATATTGCATAAAGTCACTGTATTTGCATAACCAGCCGATAGAGAAATATAGTGATAGAAATTACTGGGAGAAAGATGAGCCTGACCCAATGTTGGTCAAGGCATATTTGAATGCTAACAAAAGCGTCTCGGGGGATCTGGCAAGTGTTTTGAAAGATAATAAAGCAATGCTCGCCTACTCAAAAAAATACGAGGTAGAGCAATCTTTAACTATCTGTATTCCAGGTGAGCAGGTAAAACATTTTGGAGTAGGTGCGTTGTGGCGCTCCTCGAATAAGGAATTTCAAGAAATGGATAGGAAGCTGTGTGAAATAATTTTGCCCCATGCATTTCAGGCGATTGAAATTAACTATCGATTTCAGGGTATGAAGATTGGATTGGGTAAATCGGAATCGGCGAATATTTTTGCGAACTTTAATGGAAACGTTTTGTTTATAGATGATGCAGCGGTTTTCTTGGTTGGAGAAGAATGGCCGGAGTGGCGGCCATCAATTCTTCCGGCGATTTTACTGAACAAGCTGGTAAGCGATAAATCATATTTATATATTGGTAATAAGATAGATGTAAAAGCCTCGGTTCATGATGAACTTCTTTTTCTTCGGGTAAAGAAAAAAAACGCTGGATATAATCTTACCAAGCGAGAAGTTGAATGTATTAATATGGTTCGAGCAGGAAAAACTTCGTGGCAGATTGGCGAGATATTGGGTGTTTCTGAACGCACGGCGAATTTTCATATTACAAATGCCGTGCAAAAAATTGGTGCAAAAACGCGGCGCGATGCAGTAGAGAAAGCTATTAGTCTTGGCCTGTTAGATGGTTAAATATTAAACTTTGTTAATGGTCAGACCATGTTTTTAAATGTACGAATTTATAGGTGAATAATTCAATCTCGCTAATTTTACTGCGTGATAAATGTTGCATCATAAATCCTCTCAATTTCTTTGTGAGAAACGATGAGTACGAGTGAATAGTTTGACCAGTACATGGCGCATTTGTCGCAGGCGCTGGGACACTCAGATCGCCACGCAGGCCTCATAGCCACCCCTTTCAAGGTGTTACCC
>DCVY01000148.1 GCA_002327945.1 Acidovorax delafieldii
CAGGACCCTACCGCGCTGCCCCTGCTGCCTGCGCCAAAACGCAAGACTTCACTTTTGACACAGTAAGACTAGCAGCCTGTCGGACTTGAGCCGACAACACGCGCTACAGGGCAAAAGTCCATGTGCTCACGACATTTGCAAAACAACTTTTGCCTTGTGGCGCGCCAAATTCGCTCAAATTTTGAGCAAATGCCTCTCCCGGGATGAAAGTCCGACAGGCTGCTAGGTTTAACCGCCTTGTTCAGAACGCATTCACGATCTCCGCATCAGGGCTGCTGGCCCACAAACGCCACCCTCAGCCCTTTGGCGGTGACCGTGATGGCCCCAGGCTGCAGGCCCAGCCCGTCAAACAAGGCCGTGTCCTGCGGGCGCAACTGGTGCAGCGTGACTTCGCGCAGGGATTGCTCGGCCAGCACGGGCGCGTAGGCGTTGATGAGCTCGGTGACGGCCGGCTTGAGGGTGGGGAACTCCAGCCGCCCCAGCGTGAGCTGGTGCGCCCGCAGCGTGCGGTCGCCGGCCTCGTAGCGCAGCGCAAACTCCACATCGAACAGGCCCGCATGGCTGCGCCGCAGCGCAGGACCCGCAGCGTCCACCGCCATGGCAGCGCCCAGCCGGTTCACCTCGGGCAGCAGGCGCAGGCGTGGCACCTGCAAGGTCAGGTCGAGCAAGCCCTGCACCGGCACGCTGCGCGGAAACTTCTGGGCCACCATTTCCTGCAATTGCGCAAGCGGCACGGTGTAACTGGGCTGGGCCTGCGCGCCACGCCCCACCCGCAGTGCCACACCGCCCAGTACCAGGCCACGGGTGGCGGTGGTGAGAAATCGTCGGCGATGCAGCATGTGCTACCTCCTTGAAAAAATATTGGACATCACTGCGCAGAAAAGGTGCCGGAGCCCCATGGGAGGGCGGGGTGCTGCGACGCAAGCGGCGCCAGTTGACAGTTCGCTGCGCTTACCGCCCCACCACCGACCAGCCTGCCTGCTGATTGGTCTTGTCATTCTCATACTCCCATGCCGTGCCGCAGCGGTCGCACACATAGCGCGTGATGGTGACCGGGCCGTGGTCACGGTCTTCCTTGCGGTTGCCGCGCTGCACCAGTTCGGCGTGGCCCGGCGCCTTGCGCCAGTTGCGCTGGATGCCTTGGCAGGGCTCGCACAGCGCCATGGGTTTGAGTTCGTTCTGTCGGGCCAGGTCTTTGGTCATGGGGTGTCAGCCGTCGTGGGCCGGTGTGGGTGGTTTGGTCTGCTGGGGGGCGGATACTGTAAGGCAATGGCTCCGTGGCCGGGCAAAAAATGCCACGGCCACGCCTGCGGCACTCAAGCCGCTGCTGCCATGCGCAGCCTGCGCGCCGCTTCTTCATTGCGGGCGTCGTCGATTTCGCGCAGCACGGCCTGCATGTCCACGTCGGTGTGGGCGGGCGCATAGATGCCGGTGAGCGGCGTTTCGTTGCGGAGCAGCCCGCTTTGGTACAGGCTCCAGATTTCGGGGCCGTATTGCGTGCCGCGCAGCTCTGGGGCGAACTGGCCGAAGAAGTCGCGCAGGTTGGCCACGTCGCGCAGGAGCATGCGCTGGGCGTGGTTGTTGCCGGCAGCGTCCACGGCCTGGGGCAGGTCGATGATGACGGGGCCATCCGCAGCTTCTGCGCCATCTGCGCCCGGCAGGTGCGCCAGCAAAATGTTGAACTCCGACAGATCGCCATGCACCACGCCTGCACACAGCATGCGCACCACCTCGGCCACCAGCGTGGCGTGGTGGGTGCGGGCTTCTTCGGGCGCAAAGCGCACGTCGTTCAGGCGCGGGGCGGCGTCGCCATGGGCGTCGGTCACCAGTTCCATCAACAGCACACCGTCGTGAAAGTTGTAGGGCTGCGGCACGCGCACGCCTGCGGCGGCCAGGCGGTAGAGCGCATCGACCTCGGCGCTTTGCCAGGCGGCCTCTTGCTCTTGCCGGCCAAACTTGCTGCCCTTGGCCATGGCGCGGGCCGAGCGCGAGTTCTTGGCCTTGCGGTTTTCGGTGTAGTCCACCGCCTGGCGGAAGCTGCGGTTGTTGGCCTCTTTGTAGATCTTGGCGCAGCGGGTTTCACCGCCACAGCGCACCACGAAGACCATGGCTTCCTTGCCGCTCATGAGTTGCCGGACCACGGTGTCGATCAGGCCTTCCTCGATGAGGGACTGCAGGCGGAGAGGTGCTTTCATCGGTGCATTTTGCGCCCGGGCGCAATCCCCTGGCCCGGCGCCGGTTGCTGATGCCGGGTGGGTAATGGCGCAGGCCAGCGCGCACAGAACTTGTTCACGATCTCAGATCGCGCAGGCGCTGGTGCAGCGCGCCGTTCTCATCCACGGGCAGCTGGTTCTTGGCCTGCAGATAGTGGTGGGTGAACACGTCGAGGTAAGCCTCCAGAATCTGCGCCGCGCGTGTTTCGCCCGCCAGTTCAAGGCACAGGGCCGCCACCTCGGAGGTGCACAGGTGGTCATCGTGCAGCGCATGGCGCAGGCGGTAGCGCGAGCGTTGCCCCGGCTGCAGGGTGAGCACGGGCAGGCGATCCAGATAGGGGCTTTTGCGAAACATGCGGCGCGCCTCGGGCCAGGTGCCATCCAGCAGCACAAACAGCGGGCGCTTGCCGCTGGCGCTGTGCGGGGCAGCGGTGCCCGCATTGCAGGCAAGGTTTGCCAGCACCCGCTCGGGCGCCACGCCTTCGCCCGGAAACACCACCACCGGCTGCCACTGCGGGTCGGTTAGCAGGGCCAGCAAATCCGGATGCACCGCGGTGCGCGCCCAGCCAAAGGCAAAGGTGTCGGCCACCATATCGGCGATCAGCCAGCCGGTGTTGCTGGGCTTGAGCGCCTCGACATCGCCCATCAGCAAACACATACCCGCGCGCGTGGGCACCATCGGGCGCAAGGCACACAGGCAGTGGCTGGGCACCAGGCGGCAGCCTGCACAGCGCTCACCGCGCGGGCCACCGCGCGCCAGAAAGGGCTTGGCGCTGCGTGCCAGGCGCTCGGTACGCTGGCGCGAGACGGCATGGGGAATCACGGGCGCTGCAGCCATGGTCAACGGTCGCCCGCGCATTCGAGTTCAAACAGCGGCACCGCGGACTGGCGGCTCAGCCATACGCCGCCGCCCAGTTCGGTAAAGCCCTCTTGCAGACCGCGCCGGTACAGCGCGGCCCGGTGGCGAAACAGGCGCGGGTCGGTCAGCTCCTCGTCGAGGATGTCGCGTTCATAGTCCTCGCGCGTGACGGCTTCGACATACAGCGCGCCCCGGCTCAACCGGCCCAGGTTGCGCAGGGCCCGTTTCAGGTCGGACGGGCTCAGGTATGGCAGCACGCCCTGGCAGATCACCAGATCGAACGGCTCGGCCGGGTCATGGGCCTGGTAGTCCACCACCGAACCGCGCTCCCAGCCAAAACGCCCGCACAGGTAGTCGCTGAACTCCACGCCGTGGTAGCTGGCATCGGGAAAATGCCGCGCCACCGCCTGGCGCCACAGGCCGATGCCGCAGCCCACATCCAGCACCCGCTTCACCGGCACGCGCAGGTATTGAAGGTAGCTGCACACAAAAGCGCCCAGCCGCTCGGCGTGCTCGGGGTCCACCACGCTGGTTTTTTTGTCGAAGTAGTAGCGCTGGTAGTAGGCCTCGTCGAACCAGGTATCACTTGCAGATTTCACGCGCCATTCCTTCAGCCTAG
>DCVY01000080.1 GCA_002327945.1 Acidovorax delafieldii
CACGGGGTCGATTCCGCCGCGGACATTCCGCAGTACCGCATGGGCCACTACATCCCGTCGATCGCTGGCGCCTGGTGCGTAACGCAGAAGACGGCGGGGCACTAGCAGCCTGTCGGACTTGAGCCGACAACACGCGCTACAGGGCAAAAGTCCATGTACTCACGACATTTGCAAAACAACTTTTGCCTTGTGGCACGCCAAATTCGCTCAAATTTTGAGCAAATGCTTCTCGCGGGATGAAAGTCCGACAGGCTGCTAGGTTGAATCGCTGCCTGACAACTCCTACATTCTGTGTATTCACTGTAAGTCTGCCATGTCCACTTCTGCCCCTGTCGCTGGCCTCGTCCCCAGCACCGCCCCCATCACCGCACCTGTACCGGTGCTTTATGTGTCGCACGGCGCGCCCTTGTTTGCGGTGGACGCGGGCGAAACCGGCCCCGCGCTCACCCGCTGGGGCCAGTACCTGCGTGCGCAGTTTCCGGCGCTGCGTGGGGTGGTTGTCATGTCGCCGCACTGGATGGCCCGCACCCCGCAGGTCATGACCGGCCCGCACCCCGCCACCTGGCACGACTTTGGCGGTTTTCCGCCCGCGCTGTACCAGTTGCAATACCCCGCGCCGGGCGCGCCCGCGCTGGCGCAGGAGGTGCTGACCATGCTGCAGGCTGCGGGCCTGGCCGCCCAGGGTGATGCGCAGCGCCCGTTTGACCACGGCGCCTGGGTGCCGCTGATGCACCTGTTCCCAGAGGCCGACCTGTCCGTGGTGCAGGTGGCGTTGCCCATGGGCGCCGGCCCTGCCGAGGTCTTTGCGATGGGCGCCGCACTGCGCGGCCTGCGCAGCCAGGGCGTGCTGGTGATGGGCTCGGGCAGCATGACGCACAACCTGGCCGAGTTTTTTGGCGGCGCGCGTGAGCCGGCTCCCTATGTGCTTGAATTCAGCCGCTGGATCGAATCGGCCCTGCAGCGCGGCGACCTCAACGCCTTGCTGAACTACCGTAGCCTGGCGCCCCACGCCGAGCGCGCCCACCCTACTGAGGACCATTTTTTGCCGCTGTTCTTTGCGCTGGGCGCTGCCGGGGATGATTTGCACGCAAACTATCTGAGCCGCGAGGTGGTGTACAGCATGCTCGCGATGGATGCCTTTGCACTGCAGCCAGCGGCATGACCTTGCCAGTGTGCTCAATTTATCAACCAGAACCGCCTCTGGCGTTTGACCATGCTTGATTTGCCACTCACTTTTTTGCAGCGCCCTGCCGCTGCGGGAACCCCCCGGCCTTGGCTGCTGGTGCTGATGCATGGTGTGGGCAGCAACGAGCAGGATTTGTTCAGTCTGTCCGCACAGATTCCTGACCGTTTTCATGTGCTGAGCCTGCGCGCCCCCCACCGCATGGGGCCGGGTTCGCATGCGTGGTTTGATTTTTCGATCGAGCCGGGCAGCGGTGCGCGCAGCATCAATGAAGCGCAAGAGGCGCACAGCCGTGCCGTGGTGGCGCAGACCATCGAGGCAGCATCGGCGCAGCTGGGCATCCCGCCCGAGCGCGTGGTGGTGGGGGGCTTCAGCCAGGGCGGCATCATGGCCCTGTCGCTGCTGCTGACGCGGCCCGAATTGCTGCATGCCGCCGTGGTCTGGCACAGCCGCCTGCTGGCGCAGGTGGTGCCGCAGCAAGCCCCGCACGAAGCCTTGCTCGGCAAGAAGCTGTGGCTGAGCCACGGCACACACGACAACGTGATCCCGCTGGCCAATGCGCAGGCCATCGCGCACCACATGGCAACACTGCCGGTGTCGGTGAGCTACCACGAGTTTCCGTCCGCGCACGAGATCCGTCCGTCCGAACTGGCCGCAACGGTGGCGTGGCTGGAGTCGCTCTCGACCATCCCCACGCCCTATTGAAGCATCTCGAATGCTGCTTAATTTGTAGCTGTTTGTGATGGATGGTAAAGCGCCAGAGCGATATTCCACCTGATTGACGACGTCGCTCAGATCTTTCGTCCTATTTGCCTCAATGTACCCGCGCCAACTCGGCGTAAAGGTAGATTTGGCACGGCTTTGGTCCCGACATGAGGAAGACACCCGATGGGTGAACGCAAATGAGCGATGGGCCAGGCGAAGGGCGGTTGCGGCTGCCTGCCGGGCGGCGGCCTGCCAGAAGGCGGCAGGCAGGATGACCGAGGCGGCGGATGAAGCCATGCGGGTGCAGACACCCGGGGCGTGTTCTCGGTGCGCTGGGGCGATCGGGGCAGCGCCACAGCGCTGGGCCAACTGGCCTTCTTGGCTGAATACCTGCAAGCCACGGGCCTTGTTCGAGGCGCGGCTCAAGAGCTGTCCGTTGAGCTACACCAGTCCGAACGCACCCGCCGTGGTGGACGTATTGGGCACCTGGATGCTGCCGATTCCGGACGGACATTGCCGTTGCGCCCACGTGGGCGCACTGCGCGGCGATGGCGTTGCCCCGGACATCCTGGGAACGCAGAAGATCATGGACGACGGCAGCCTGCGCCGGGCCCTCCATCCACACCGGCTGGATCGGCAAGCCTGCGGCTGAACGCCTTGGAGACGGGGTCACTGAGGAAAATAGGATTACCTCGGCGCATCTGAAAAAGACACTGCTCTCGCATGAAAACATGACGCTTTAGGCCATCGTGCACGACAGTGTGGAAAACGCCCGTACGATGCAAGCCATGGCCCATGGGTCCATGGCAGGAGTGGCGGGTTTTCGGGCAGGCCATCGCCGCCAGATCACCGCCCTGTCCGGCAACAGGCCCCGCACAGATCAACCCCACAGGAGAAAACATGAATGAAACACTGACCACCGCCCAACGCGAAGAACTCAAGGCCCTGCTGCTGGCGGCGCGCCGCGACCTGCAGACACAGATGCAGCAAAACCGCGAAAACCTCGCCCCCCCTGCCGCCGACCAGGACGGCACCGCGCAGGGCAATGTGGGACGCGAGGTGGATCAGGCGCTCACCAACATCGACACGGCCGACCTGGCACGCATCGACCACGCGCTGGAGGCCCTGGAAGACGGCAGCTACGGCCTGTGCGCCGAATGCGGCTGCAATATTCCGTTTGAACGCCTGAAGATCGAACCGCAGACGCAGCACTGCGTGGCCTGCAAGTCGCGCTGGGAACAAAGCAAGGGCCACGCCAGGGTGCCTTCTTGAACCGACTGCACTGGGTGTAGCAAGCCGCGCTCACGGCATAAAGGCCCATGCCGGCGCACCGGCCCTGCCTTGCATCAAAATGCGGTATGCCTTTTCAAACCGAACTGCCTTATACCCACGGCCAGGCTGAGCGCACCGCCGTGCTGCTGTGCAACCTGGGAACGCCTGACGAACCCACAGCCCGCGCCGTGCGCCGGTATCTTGCCGATTTTCTGGGTGACCACCGGGTGGTCGAGATTCCCAGGCTATTTTGGTGGCCCATCCTGCACGGCATCATTTTGCGCACCCGGCCTGCCAAATCCGCTGCCAAATACGCCAGCGTCTGGACCCCCGAGGGCTCGCCCCTGGCGGTGTGGACCGCCAAACAGGCCACGCTGCTGCGCGGCTGGCTGGGCCAGGCCGGGCACAACGTGCTGGTGCGCCATGCCATGCGCTACGGCAACCCCGCCATCGCCAGCCAGCTCGACGCCCTCAAGGCCGAGGGTGCCACCCGCATCCTGATCCTGCCGTTGTACCCGCAATACTCGGGTACCACCACGGCCAGCGTGCTGGACGCTGTGTACAGCTGGGCCGCCCACACGCGCAACGTGCCTGAACTGCGCTTTGTCAACCGCTACCACGACCATCCCGACTACATCGACGCCCTGGCCCGCACCATTGAAACCCACTGGAAGCGCCACGGCCAGCCCGACAAGCTGGTGATGAGCTTTCATGGCGTGCCCGAGCGCACGCTGCACCTGGGCGACCCCTACCACTGCGAAAGCCTCAAGACAGGCCGCCTGCTGGCCGAGCGCCTGGGCCTGCGCAAGGATCACTACCAGATCACCTTCCAGTCGCGCTTTGGCAAGGCCAAGTGGCTGGAGCCCTACACCCTGCCCACTATCGAGGCACTGGGCCGCGCAGGCACGCGGCGTGTGGACGTTGTGTGCCCCGGCTTCACCAGCGACTGCCTGGAGACGCTGGAAGAGATCAATATGGAAGTGCGCGAAGCCTTTTTGCACAACGGCGGCAAAGAATTTCACTACATCCCCTGCCTGAACGACAGCCCAGCCTGGATCACCGCGCTGAGCCAGGTGGCCCAGCAGCACCTGGCCGGCTGGCCCACCACGGCGCCCGAGGCTGCCGCGCTGGCCGATGCACGCGCCCAGGCGCTGGCGGGTGGAGCGCCTGCGGGGATATGCCCCATGGTCAAGTAACGACTGATACTATTATTTTTATAGCTGCTACCGCTTTTCAGATAAGCGGCAGAGGAATCTTTGACACCGCTATCGCCCATGCCCGCCATCGCCCTTGAACCCCAGCAGCTGCGGCTGACCATCGCCCCCGAATCCCTGGGTTTTGCCAGCACTGCCGAACTGCAGGACCTGCCCCTGCCCTGGATCGGGCAGGAGCGCGCCCAGGCCGCCACACTGTTTGGCCTGGGCCTGCAGCAGCCCGACTACCACCTGTTCGTGCTGGGCGAAGTGGGCAGCGGTCGCACCTCGCTGCTGCGCCAGGCCACGCAGGCGGCGGCGGCGCAGCGCGCCGTTCCACCCGACCTGTGCTACCTGCACAATTTTGACGCCCCCGAGCGCCCCCGCGCACTGCGCCTGCCTGCCGGCCAGGGGCGCCAGCTGCGCGTGGCCATGCTGGAAATGGCCAAGATGCTGCAGACCGACATCCCTAAGCGCCTGGCCGGCCCCGACAGCAAAGCCGAGGCCGAGGCCATCCACAAAGCCTGGCAAGCCCAGGAGACCAGCGCCTTTGCCACGCTTGATGCGTTTGCCGAGGCCCGCCACTTTCGCCTCTCGCGCGAAGGCGGCCAGATGGTGTTCACCCTCACAGGCGACAAGGGCCACCCGCTCACCGAAAACGAGGCACTGACACTGCCGCGCGAACGCCGCGCCGAGATTGACGCCGCCGAGCATGCCCTGCGCGTCGAAATTACCCGCTTTCTTGAAACCATGCGCCCCCTGGAGCGCGCCCGCGACGAAGCCCTGGCAAATTTGCGTCGCCAGACCATCAAGCCGCTGATCGAACACGCAGTGCAGGACATCCGCCAGGGCCTCAAAAAGCAGATCAAGGACGCAGCCAAACTGGGCCAGTGGCTCGACCAGGTGGAGCGCGAAGTGCTGGCGCACCTGGAACTGTTCGAGACGGGCAATGGCGCCGACGACGATGAAGATGCCGAGGGCGAGCGCAAACATCACCTGGCCAACCTGCTGGCCCGCTGCCAGGTGAACCTGGCCGTGGACAACAGCGAACGCAACGGCGCGCCCGTGATTGTGGAAGACAACCCCCAGATGCGCAGCTTGTTTGGCGCCATCGACCTGCAAACCGACACCGACCCGCCGCACGCCGATTTTTCCGGCATCCGCGCCGGCAGCCTGCTCAAGGCCCACGGCGGCTTCATCGTGCTGCACCTGCGCGACCTGGTCGAAGACGAGGGCCTGTGGCCACGGCTGCGCCGGTTTCTGCGCAGCAGCCGCCTGCAGATCGACGAGGGCAGCGCCACCGCCGCGCACGGCCCCACGACGCCCATCGCGCTGCAGCCCGAGGCGGTGGATGTGGAAGTGAAGATCGTGCTGATCGGCTCGGTCGATGAATACTACGCCCTGCAAGAGGCCGACCCCGACACCGCGCGCCGTTTTCGCGTGAAGGTGGACTTTGCCGAGCGCTTTGCCGCCAGCCCCGCCACGCGCCACGCCACGGCCATCTTTGTGGCCCACAGCTGCAAAAAGCGCGGTCTTCCCCACTTTGCCCCCGGTGCCGTGGCCCGCCTGCTGGAGCAGACCCACCGCGAGGCCGACGACCAGAGCCGCCAAAGCGCCTTGTTTGGCAACACCGAGGCCCTGGTGATCGAAAGCGCCGCCCTGTGCCGCGCCCGCGGCGGCACGCTGGTCGAAGCCCCCGATGTGGATGCCGCACTGCAGGCCCACACCCTGCGCCACAATTACCCCGAAGAACAGCTGCACGAGTCCATCACCGAGGGTGAGCGCCTCATCACGCTACACGGCACGGTGCCCGGCCAGATCAATGCGATGACGCAGATTGATCTGGGCGACTACCGTTTTGGGTTTCCGGTGCGCATCACGGCGCGCACCTTTGCCGGGCACGAGGGCCTGCTGAACATCGAACGCGAGGTCGATATGTCAGGCCCCATCCACGACAAGGGTGTGCTGATATTGCACAGCTACCTCACCGCGCTGTTCAGCCATGTCGCCCCGCTGGCGCTCAACGCCTCCATCGTGTTCGAGCAGGAGTACAGCGGCGTAGAGGGTGACTCGGCCTCGTGCGCTGAACTGTATGCGCTGCTGTCCAGCCTGTCAGGACTGCCGCTGTGCCAGGGCATTGCCGTGACCGGTGCGCTCAACCAGCACGGCGAGGTGCTACCCGTGGGCGGCATCAACGAAAAAATCGAGGGCTGGTTCCACGCCTGCGCCGCAGCAGGGCTGGATGGCACGCAGGGCGTGCTGATTCCCGCCCGCAACCTGCGCCACCTGATGCTCAGCCGCGCCATTGTGGACGCGGTGGAACGCGGTCTGTTCCATGTCTACACCGTGGGCCATGTGAGCGAAGGCATTGCGCTGCTGACGGGCGAGGCCTCGGGTATGAGCCCCGCCGGACTCCTGCACGCGACCAGGGCGGAATTGGCAGTTCAGGTGGCAGACACCGTGCTTTACCGAGCCGAGCAGACATTGCGCGCCTACCGGCGGGCGTGCCAGACCGCAGGGCACACACGGCGTGGGCGTGCCCTGCGGCACAACGGCTGAAAACACCCCTCACCACGGCAGCCTTGCGCTGCTGTCGGCGTAAAAGCTGTCTGCCGTTTGCTCTGCATCCAACCCGTCCAGCACACGCCAGTCCAAGGATGAAGTCATTGCCTGGCTACTCTGGTACTACAGCGACGAAAGGGAGCGCTCTGCTTGAGGCTGGGCAGCACCTGGCCTTGCGATTGCAGGCGCTTTTTCCACGCATACAAGGTGGATTCGGATACGCCCATTGTGACACCGGGGGGGACTGCCCTGTTTTTGAAGTTTCCAAAGCAGAAAC
>DCVY01000145.1:0-5818 GCA_002327945.1 Acidovorax delafieldii
CTGCAGCGTGGCGGCAATGCGCTCGATGAGTGGCGCCGCGTGGCGCAGCTGGCGATCAGACAGGTGCCAGCACTCGGGTTCAGGTAGCCCTAGAATGCGCGCCGCGGCTTGCGATTCGGCCAGCCGCGGGTTGACAGCTCCGCCATCCTGGGCCACGCCCTGTTGGCCCGCGGTGACGATGATGGAGTGCACCTGCAATCCCTGGCGCTGCGCCAGGACGAGCAGGCCGCCACAGCCCAGCACCTCGTCGTCGGGGTGCGGGGCCAGACACAGCATGCGCTCCGAAGCGGTGAGCGAAAGCCTGCCGAAATGGTAGTCGGGGATATTGGCGAGTCGATCGAGCATGCCGGATTGTAAAAGTCATATGACAGCAGGCTGCTGCGACCTGTGTGGCCGATTCTGGCCTTTGTAAGGAATGTCTGTTGAAGCGTCTTGTCTATCTGGCCCCGGTGCCGCTGAACAGCCCGTCTCAGCGGCCACACCACTTCGTGCAGTGGGCGCATGAGCGCCTGGGGTGCGAGGTCTGGTGGGTCGAGCCCTACCCGGTGCGGCTGCCGCGCATCGGCGACCTGCGCCGCTTGCGCCCCCAGGCCCACAGGGCACGCCACGGCCTGGGCCCGGCGTGGCGCGATGCCTCCTGGCTGCATGTGCTGTCAGCCCGCAGCTTGCCGCTGGAGCCGTTGCCCTGCGGAGCACAGTTGCTGGGCTGGATGCAGCGACTGCTGCGCAAGCAGCTGCACGCCCTGCTGGAGCAGGAGGGCACCTGGCTGGCCGTGGGCCGGCCCAGCGGGCTGGCGCTGGCGCTGTGCGCGGCCCGCCAGGGCCAGCGCGTGCTCTATGACGTGATGGACGACATGCCCCAGTTCAGCCGGGGAGTATCACGCCGCTGGATGGGCCACACGCACGAGGCCCTGCTGGCCCAGGCCCAGGTGGTGTGGGGGTCGTCGGCCCGCATCGTCGAAACGCTGGCGGGACGCACCCGCCAGCCGGCGGCCCTGGTACGCAACGGAACGGCTCTTGCGCCCATGCCGGCGCCAGGCACCGATCCAGACCCCGATGGCGTGGGCGCCGCCGCGCATGCCCGGGCGCCCCTGGTGCTGGGCTACGTGGGCACGATTGCGAGCTGGTTCGACTGGCAGGCGCTGCGGCAGTTGGCCCTGGCGCTGCCCCAGGCGGACATCCAACTGTTCGGGCCACTGGAGTGCAAGCCCCCTGCGGGGTTGCCTGCGAATGTACAGCTGCAGGGGCCGGTGCCGCATGCGCAGGTCTTCAGCCTGATGCGCAGCTGGCATGCGGGATTGATTCCCTTCGTGCACAGCACACTCACGCAATCGGTCGACCCGGTCAAATATTACGAATACCGTGCCTGCGGGCTGCCGGTGTTGACGACGCTGTTTGGTGAAATGCCCCACCACGCCGCCGAAGACGATGGCGTGTGGCCACTGGAGACGCTGCTGTCCGAGGCTCTGGAAGAACGCTTGCGCGACTGGCACCAGCAGCAGGCGTTGCTGCACGCACAAGGCCTGCCGCTGGCGCCTGCCAGACTGAACACCGCGACCTGGGCTGCCCGGTTTGAAGCCGGTTCCAGGGTCTGCGGCTGGGTGTAGGGCAACGGGGGCGACTGCAGCCGCTGTTGCTGTCGCTGTCGCTTTTCAGTCTCGGCTACGCCTCAGAAGATGGCCGCGGCACCCAGGCACCGGGCATCAACCACGGGCCCTGGTTGCTGCCCGCAGCTTTCAGCTCGATATGGGCAAACGGGTCCACCCATTCGTAGACATAGCGTGCGTCCTTGCACAGCAGGTACACGCCCACGCGATAGCGCCCCTTGTTCAGAGGAATGTGGGGCAGCTCAAAACGGATACTGGCATGCCCCTCATCGCTGTGCGCCCGAATCGCGCCTGCATCGCAGAAGGTGGAGCCAATGATCTTTCCGCTATCAGAGGAGATGACCACGGCCGCGCGCGGCTGCGGCTCCTGCTCGCTCACCTGCAGATGCACGTCGACTGCAAGGTGGCTTTGCATGCTGTGGCCATGCAGCTCCTTGCCCGCAACGCCGTCGAGCCACACCTCGGCCCGGAGCAGCCGCACGAGTTCGGGGCGGGCGGCGCTGATCAGGCCCTCGGCCACCTCGGTGTGGCCGTCCATCCCCTCGGGGTCGGCAGACAGCACGGGCACCTGGTTGAGCGCATCGAGAAATTCCTGGTACTGCGGCACGACCGCAGCAGTAGGGCCAAACGCCTTGCTCTGGCCACGGTCCAGCCAGAGCGTGCTGTCGCAGAACAGATCCACATGGAACAGCGCATGCGAGCACAGCAGCAGCGCCGTGCCTTTTTCGCGCAGTTGCATGACCCGGTCGAACGAACGCTTGGCAAAGACGCCGTCGCCAACAGAAAGGGCCTCGTCCACGATGAGGACGTCGGGATCCACGCTGGTGGCCACCGAGAAAGCCAGTCGCACCTGCATCCCGCTGGAATAGGTTTTGACAGGCATGTCGAGCGCGTCGCGCAAGCCGCTGAATTCGATGATGGAGTCGATGCGGTCTGCCACCTGCGACCGGCCCATGCCCATGGTTGCCGCATACAGATAAATATTCTCGCGCCCGGTAGCCTCGGGGTTGAAGCCAGACCCCAGCTCCAGCAGCGCCGCAACGCGCCCACGCGAGACGACCTGGCCGGTGGAAGGCGTGAGCGTGCCGGCGGCCAGTTGCAGCAGGGTGGACTTGCCGGCCCCGTTCAACCCGACGATGCCCAGCGACTGGCCGCGCTTGATTTGCAACGACAAGGGTTTGAGCGCATGAAAGCTGTCCTCAGTTGTGCCATGGCGGCCACGCAGCTGATTCCACAACTGGATCAGCGGTGTTCTTTGGGGCGGATAGGTTTTGCCGACTTCAGTGAATTGGAGAACGACTTCAGAGGACATCGGCAAACCCCGATTTGACACGCCGGAAGAAAGCCCAGCCCAAGATGGCGAAAATGCACGAAGCTACCAGATGCAGGCTCCACCCATCCCATGGCGCGGCCACCCCGTTGAGCAGAACACTGCGCGCTGCTTGCGCCGCCCAGGCCAGAGGGTTCAGCTCGATCATCCAGCGCATGCCTTCGGGCACCATCGAAGCGGGATAAAAGATTGGCGTAAGGAACAGCAAAAGACTGCTAACCGAGGGCGCCAAGTGAACGATATCGCGCAGATACACCGACAGCGCCCCGAGCAGCCATCCGAGACCCAGCACGTAGAGCAGCAGCGGCAGCAGGTACAGCGGCAGCAGCACCACAGCCCAATGCAACCCACCCCGCCATAGCATGAAGGGCAAGGTGACCAGCAGGGCAAGCACCAGCTGCAGCCCCGCTGCGCCCACCTGCACCATGGGCAGCATTTCCACCGGAAAGCGCACCTTGGTGACGAGGTAGGGATGCGACCATACGCTGGTCGGAGTGCGGTTGATCACATCGGCCACAAAGGTGTAAAGCGACAGTCCGATGAACACCTGCAAGCCATATTCGGTGGCGGAGCCATCACCTACCGGCCAGCGCACTTGAAAGAATTTGTAGAACACCAGCGTAAAAAGCAAAATGTGCACCACGGGTTGCAAAATGAGCCAGCCCCCACCGACCGCAGAGGCCCGATATCGCATTCGCAACTCGCGCAAAAGCCACTGCACATAAACATATAACCACTGCTTCACTTAAACTAAATCCTTTTTACTTTCTAGCGCACGCCACCTGGCCCCAGCCGCAGGGCGGGCTGTTCCGATGAAAATGCTTTCTGTTTTAGGCGCCGTCTGGCGCCGTTTACCGTTGTCGATAGAGCGCAAAAGGAATCTCAAAACATGGATTTTGCGCCACTGGCCTTCTCTTCAGCCCCGGGCTGCGATAACGGCAAGTATGACAGCCGCACTGGCCCCGGCGGCAAGCGAATCCCCCATACAGACAAGAAGCAAGCCGCATCGGCAAACACCTGCCGGGCGCAGGGACTGGCTCGTTTTCAGCATCATAGGGTGGGATTTTCGCATCCAGAGACCTCAGCATCTTGCACGCGAGTTATCTCGCACAGGTGATGCAACCTTTTATATCGAGCCTCATTTCATTGCCGATGCGAAGGCTGGCTATCAAATCCGCCAGATTGACCCCGCCCTGCCGTTATATGCAGTGACCCTGCACCTGGCTGGCGCACCGCAGATCTATTTCAAGGCCGCAGATGCCGGGCAGCAGACCCAATTGCGCCAGTCGCTAGCCCTGCTGATGCAGGACTGGGGCATTGAGGCCAGCGCAGCCATGGTGGAGCACCCCTACTGGACGCCTGTGGTTTTGTCGATGCCCAATACAGTGCGCATCTATGACTGCATGGACCACCATGAGGGCTTTGGCGGCATGCCCCAGGATCTGGTGGACCTGGAGCATGCGCTCATGCAGCAATGCGATACCGTCACGGTCACGTCGCAATGGCTCCATGATTGGGCCCGTGACAAGGGAATAGCTACCAGCATCGTGCGCAATGGTTGCGACTACGCGCATTTTGCCAACCGCCCAGCGCAGATCTACCAGGCCGCGCAGGGCCAACCTGTCATTGGCTACTTCGGTGCGATTGCGCAGTGGTTCGATGTGGTTCTTGTCGAGAAAATCGCCAAGGCTTTCCCGGACTGCGAGGTGCTGCTGGTAGGCGCCGACACGGTGGGTGCGGGCAAGGCCTTGGGGGCGTTGCCCAACGTGCGCATGCTGGGTGAGCGCCCCTACCAGGAGCTGCCTTTTTACCTGCACAGCTTTGATGTCTGTCTGCTTCCCTTCCAGCGCATTCCTTTGACCCTGGCCACCAACCCAGTGAAGGTGTATGAGTATCTGTGCGCCGGCAAGGAGGTGGTCTGCACCGATTTGCCCGAAGTGGGCCAGTTCGGCACCCTGGTGCACAAGGCGGCGGATCATGATGCATTCATTGCAGCCATTCGGGCCAGCCTCGCACAGCCAGGTGCTAGCGAAGCACAGAGCGCCCGCAAGGGTTTCGCACAGGAACAGACCTGGCAGCATCGCGCGCAGGAGTTGCATGAGTGCGTGCAGCGCATGCGCTTTCCCTCCATCAGCGTGGTGGTGCTGACCTATAACAACTGGGCCTATACCGAAGCATGCCTGAGCAGCCTGATGCAGTGCTCTGACTACCCGGGCCGGCTTGAGATCGTGGTGGCGGACAACGCTTCGAGCGACGAGACGGTGGAGCGCCTGAAGGAGTGGGCCTTGCGTGAGCCGAGCATGAAGCTGGTGCTCAACCAGACCAATCTGGGGTTTTCCGCCGGCAACAATATGGGGCTGGCTGCGGCCAGTGGCGACTACCTGGTCATGCTGAACAATGACACGGTGGTCACCCGTGGCTGGCTGCTGACGCTGCTGCGCCACTTCCAGGCTGATGCCCGGCTGGGCCTGCTCGGTCCCGCGACGAACCATATCGGAAATGAATCCAAAGTGCCGGTGGTCTATGACTCGATCGAGCACATGCCCGCCGCTGCCCGCCGGTATACGCTGCCCCACATGGGCCAGCTCTATCCGATGAAAACCCTGGCGTTCTTTTGCGTGATGATGCCCCGCACGGTATATGAGAAGGTGGGCCCCATGGATGAGAATTTCGGGCGCGGATTCTTCGAGGACGATGATTACAGCCGACGCATCGAGCAGCAGGGCCTGCATCTGGCGTGCGCCGATGACGTGTTGGTGCACCATCGTTTGTCCGCCAGTTTTGACAAGGTGGACAACGGCGAGCGCCAAGCCTTGTTTGAAAGGAACAAGGCTTATTACGAATCGAAATGGGGGCCGTGGACCCCCCACCGATATCGCAC
>DCVY01000145.1:5901-9680 GCA_002327945.1 Acidovorax delafieldii
GGCCAAGTGATGCCGATATCGGGATCGTTCCAGGCGATGGCACGTTCATGGCTGGGCGCGTAAGCAGCCGTGGTCTTGTAGAGAAAATCCACCCCATCCGTGAGCGTCAAAAAGCCATGCGCAAACCCGGCCGGCACCCAAAGTTGGCGATGATTTTCCTCCGTCAGCTCGGCGCCCACCCACTGCCCAAACGTGGGGGAACTTCGGCGAATGTCAACAGCCACGTCGAATACGGCGCCCCGAGTGACCCGCACCAGTTTGCCTTGCGCAAAGGGCGGCAATTGGTAGTGCAGGCCACGCAGGACACCGCGCCCACTGCGGCTGTGGTTGTCTTGCACAAACTGCGTCTTCCCTATGGCCTGCGTCCAGGCTTGTGCGTTATAGCTTTCCATGAAAAAACCACGCTGATCCCCAAAGACCTGCGGCTCAACGATAAATACACCGGAAATTTTTGTTTCAATAAACTTCACACAAGCTCCCCTGAAAAACCGGGCCTGCAATGAACAATGCACCATCCACGGCAAGCCCTCCCTATCCACCACGATTCAAAGCAAATTAAATTCTGACATGAAAGTATTGACTGTATTTGGAACCAGGCCAGAGGCCATCAAGATGGCCCCCTTGGTCAAGGCGCTGGCAGCGCATCCGGGAATCGACGCCAGGGTGTGCGTCACGGGCCAGCACCGGCAGATGCTGGACCAGGTGCTGTCACTGTTTGACATCGCGCCGGACTACGACCTGGACATCATGCAGCCTCAGCAGACACTCTCCAGCATCACCAGCCAGATTCTGCTGAAACTGGAGCCGGTGCTGCAGGATTTCTCTCCGGATCTGGTGCTGGTTCACGGCGACACATCAACAACGCTGGCGGCGGCCCTGGCAGCCTATTACCAAAAGATAGCCGTGGGACATGTGGAGGCCGGCCTGCGCACGGGAAATATCTACTCTCCCTGGCCTGAGGAAGCCAACCGGCGTTTAACCGGTTCGCTCGCCGCATGGCATTTTTCTCCTACGCCCCAAACCAGGGAAAACCTGCTCAAGGAAAATGTACCGGACGCCCATATTCTCGTCACCGGGAATACCGTCATTGACGCCCTGCTTTTGGTGCAAAACAAGCTGAAAAACCAGCCAGAACTGCAAAATAAGTTCAGGAATACGTTTAATCTCATCCGAGATGATGCACGCATGGTATTAATTACCGGCCATCGCCGCGAGAATTTTGGCGGTGGTTTTGAAAGAATATGCACGGCCATTCAAAGTTTAGCCACAAAATACCCCGGCACTGATTTTGTCTACCCCGTCCACCTCAACCCCCAGGTGCGGGAACCGGTCAACCGCCTGCTGAACAATCTGCCGAATGTCCACCTTATCGAACCGCAGGAGTATTTGCCGTTCGTTTATTTGATGACACGCGCCTATTTGATTCTCACGGACTCGGGCGGCATCCAGGAAGAAGCTCCCTCGCTGGGCAAACCAGTGCTGGTGATGCGTGAGTCGACCGAGCGGCCCGAAGCCGTGGCGGCTGGCACAGTGAGATTGGTGGGAACGGATGTCGGTGCGATCGTGCGCGAGGTAACGCGTCTCATGGACGATCAAAGTGCGTACGACGAAATGGCTTTCGCCCACAATCCGTATGGAGATGGCAAAGCCAGTGAGCGTATTGTGGAGTTCATCGCCAGGGGCGGATCCAGACTGGCCTGCGATCGCAATAACCCAGAGCTTTGACGGGGCGATGCATCAACATTTTCTGCCGAACTAAACCACTGCGCCTGCCAACCGAAAGCTCTGGAACAGATCAATGCCCCGCCTTGCCCTGCTCCAGCATGCGGAGCAGGTATTGCCCATAGCCGCTCTTGGCCAAAGGCTTCGCGAGCCGCTCGACCTGCTCGGCGGCGATAAAGCCATTGCGCCAGGCGATTTCTTCCGGACAAGCAATCTTCAAGCCCTGGCGATGCTCCAGCGTAGCGATGAACTGCCCGGCATCCAGCAGGCTGTCATGGGTGCCGGTGTCCAGCCAGGCGTAGCCACGCCCCATGGTTTGCACGGTGAGTTGGCCCTGCGCCAGGTAGGCCTGGTTGACGGTGGTGATTTCCAGCTCGCCTCTTGCGCTGGGCTTGACGTTTTTGGCGATCTCCACAACCTGTGCATCGTAGAAATACAGCCCCGTGACGGCAAAGTTGGATTTGGGCTGGAGCGGTTTTTCCTCGATGCTCAAGGCTTCGCCATCGGCATTGAAGTCCACCACACCGTAGCGCTCGGGATCTTGGACATGGTAAGCAAACACCGTGGCCCCTTGCTTTTGGACATCTGCGTTGGAAAGCAGGGTTGCAAGATCGTGGCCATAAAAGATGTTGTCGCCCAGCACCAGTGCGCTAGGACTGTTGCCAATGAAGTCCTCACCAATGATGAACGCCTGCGCCAGGCCGTCGGGACTGGGCTGCACGGCGTACTGCAGGTTCATGCCCCATTGGCTGCCATCGCCCAGCAGTTGCGTAAAGCGCGGCGTGTCTTGCGGCGTGCTGATGATGAGGATGTCGCGGATGCCCGCGAGCATGAGGGTGCTGAGCGGGTAGTAGATCATGGGCTTGTCGTACACCGGCAGCAGTTGCTTGCTGATGGCCAGCGTGGCCGGGTGCAGGCGGGTGCCGGAGCCGCCGGCGAGGATGATGCCTTTGCGGGTGGTGGCTTCGGTGGTTTTGAAAGCGTTCATGGTGTGACTGATGGCCTTGATTCAGTGTCGTTTTTCAGTATGCGCCAGGCCCAATTCGGCAGCGATGGCGTGCAGCTTTTTGTCCCGCGTCCAGAGCAAATGCGCACCCAGCCGGGTGGCTGCCAGCAGATGCATATCCACATAGCCTATGCCGCGCCCCATCAGTGCGTGCGCGTCCATAAAAAACAGCACTTCCTTGTCGGTGGCCACCTGGAGCTGGGGCAGCGCCTGCAGCAGGCCCAGCACCTCGGCGCGTGCTCGCAAGTTTCCGCAGGCCAGCTCTCCCACCACAAATGGATGCATATCCACCTGCCCGACCTGAAGTGCTGCCATCAGCTCAGCTTCGCCGATGCGCAAATGGTCAACCCACACGGATGTGTCCACCAGCATCACGCCTCCGGTTCTCTGCGGCGGGGAATGGGCTGCAATTGGGGCTCGGTCCCGCCAAGTCGGGCCAGACGGCGCGCGCTCTCGCGCTGCACCAGCGCCCGGAGTGCTTCGCGGATCAGCTGGGTGCGCTCAGTCAAACCACTGATTTGCTGCGCCTGCGCGAGCAATTCATCGTCAAGAGTGAGTGTGGTACGCATGGGCTCCTCCTTTGGACATCAGACAAGGCATTGAATACCGCATCAAATGATGGCCCATTTTATGCCAACACCTCTTGAAGCATGCGCGCCACGCCTTGCTGCCAGTGCGGCAGCGTGAGACCGAAGGTGGCCTGTAGTTTGTGCGTATTCAGGCGCGAGTTGTGTGGGCGCACGGCTGGCGTAGGGAAGGCGCTGGTGGGCACGGGCGCCACCTCGGATGCTTTCAATTGAATAGCAGGTTGCGCTTGCTGCGCTTGGGCCAGAACGTATTTTGCATACGAATGCCAGTTGGTCTCGCCACCGGCCACCAGATGGTACAGGCCGGCATCCTGCGGGCGGGCCTGCAGTTGGCGGATGGCGTGGGCCGTGACGTCGGCCAGCAGGTCGGCGCCGGTGGGTGCGCCCCACTGGTCGTCGATGACGGTGAGGCGCTCGCGCTCTTGCGCCAGGCGCAGCATGGTCTTGGCGAAGTTGCCGCCGCG
>DCVY01000145.1:9805-10158 GCA_002327945.1 Acidovorax delafieldii
GTGTGGGCCGCGGCATTGACGATGACGTCAGGGCGCAGCGCGCGCACGGTGTCGGCGAGGCCTGCGGGGTTGCTGAAGTCGCCGCAGTGCTCCTGGCTATTGAAGTCCAGCGCGGTCACGTTGCCCAGCACCGAGAGGCTGCGCTGCAGCTCCCAGCCGACCTGGCCACCTTTGCCAAAGAGAAGGATGTTCATGCGCTGGCGGGGGCNNTTGGCCACCCAGTCGGCGTTGTCGAGGTACCACTGCACGGTTTTGCGGATGCCGGTGTCAAACGTCTCGGCGGGCTTCCAGCCCAGTTCGCGTTCAATCTTGCGGGCGTCGATGGCATAGCGGCGGTCGTGGCCGGGGCGGTC
>DCVY01000137.1:0-4654 GCA_002327945.1 Acidovorax delafieldii
CCCTGCTCACGCAGGTGGTGCAGCACGCTGAAGACTTCCTCGACCATGCGCGGTGCCAGCCCGAGTGACGGCTCGTCGATCAGCATGAGTTTGGGCTCGGCCATGATCGCGCGCCCGATCACCAGCATCTGCTGCTCGCCACCCGACAAGTAGCCAGCCGTGCGTTTTCGCAGGTCGGCCAGGCGCGGAATCGCTTCGTACACGCTGTCCATCGCCCGGCGCATCGCCTGCGCCGATGGAAACATGTGGCCGCCGATGATGAGGTTTTGCTCAACCGTCATGTGCTGCAGCACGCGCCGGCCTTCCATCACATGGACCAGACCGCTGCGCACCACGGTCGCCGGGTCGTGCCCCTGAATCGGTCGGCCGTCGAAGGTGATTGACCCTCCCGAGACGCGGCCATCTTCCGAGTCAATGACGCCGGAGATGGCGTTCAGGGTGGTGCTCTTGCCGGCGCCGTTGGCGCCCAGAAGCGCCACGCACCCGCCTTCGGGGACCTTCATCGACACGCCCTTGAGCGCCAGAATCACCTCGGCATACAGCACCTCAACGTTGGACAGCGTCAGCACCGCCGGATTGGCGGCCGCATGGGGCTCGATACGTTGATCCGGTGCTGCAGCAAGGGCTGAATTCACCATTTGGGCACCATTGGGACGGCCACATCGCCCGCCGCCCGAACGACCTTGCCGTCCTTCATGGTCACGATGTTGACCTTGGCGGTGCCGGTGGGGAAGGGGTTGTCGTTGCTGAAGTCCGCGCCTGGCAGTATGCCCATCAGGTCGTTGCTGGTGAACTGGCTGTTCATCAAGGTCTCGCGCACGGCTTCGCCAGTGACTTTGCCGGCGCCCTTGGCCTTGATGGTGGCCTCGATCGCGCGCACGGCCACGATGGTTTGGCCAAGACCCAAGATGGTCATGGCATTCCAGGTCGATTTCAGGCCGTGCTTTTCCTGCAACATGCTGTAAAACTTGCGTGCGGTCGAGTCGCTTTCGCTGGCATCGGCGATGGCGCCCACCTCGAAATCACCGGCAAAGCCGTTCGGGTCGCCCAGTGCCTTGGAGGTTGCCGCCAGCCCGTTGTGCAGCGAGAGCATGATCGGGACGTTTTTACCCAGCGCCTGTAGCGCACGCTTGGTGGCCACAGCTTGCGCGGTGTTGGTCTGGACCACGATCACATCGGTGCCGGCGTTGACCAGGCGACGCACCGCCAGGGTCAGGTCGGCCGGCTGCACTTCGGTCCAGACCGCCTCGACGAAGGTGGCCTTGTCGGGGTTGGCCTTGGTGTAGCTTTGCAGGCCCTTGGCCATGTCGGCATAGGCGGGGGTGGCTTCGGAGGTGATGATCGCCACCTTGACCGGACGCTTGCCCTCAAGCTTGGTGGTGCGGAACCATTCCAGGAATCCGCCCGCCTCGTGGGCGTAGGTGGGTCGCAGGTTCAGGGCCCATTGGTTGGGTTTCCAGCCGAAGCCGTAGGTGGCGGTGCCCATGAGCATGGGGATCTTGTCTTCCGGCAGGCGCTGCTGCAACGCGGCGGCATCCGGACCGCCGAGGCCGAGCAGGAGCGCGGGTTTGACTTCGGCCTTGATGCCGGGCCACAGGCTGGCGGTTTGCGCCACGTCGTAGCGCGTGTCGAAGGTTTTGACGACGATCTGCACGTTGAGCTTGCTGCCGACTTCCTTGTTCCACCACTCGATCACGGCGAGTCGCCCGCCCTGCATCTGGGGCATGACGTTGGCGTAGGGGCCGGCGAAGTCGGCAAAGGCGGCCACGTTGATCGTCGTCGTTTGCGCGTGGGCGGGCGCGTTCAGCAGCAGGCCGGTGGCCAGGGCGGCCGTGAGTTTGAGAAAGGTATTGCGTTGCATGCTTGTCTCCAGTGGTGGTGGTGGTGGCGAGGGAAAAGGGGCGGTGGATTGCGACTCGCGGTGGAGGGCGGGCTCAGTGATGAAACGGCCAGAGCCGGTAGTTGGTTTTCAGGATGTTCCAGCGGTGCATCAGGCCTTTCGGTTCAAGCAGCAGGAACAGCGTGATGATGAGGCCAAGGAACACATTCATGCTGGCGAAGATCAGGTCGCTGCTCAGGCTGGGGACGCGCTCGACCAGGTCGGGCCCGAGGCTGGTGATGGTTTCCTGCACGCCACGGATGAGCACGGTGCCTATCAGTGCCCCGACGATCGAGCCGAGCCCGCCGACGATCATCATGGCAATGAACCAGATCGAGTGGAACAGCGTGAACTGATCGACCGAGACGAAGCGCACCTGGTAGGCCCACAGGGCGCCACCGATGCCAGCGTAAAAAGCGCCGAGCACAAAGGCGCGCGACTTGGCGCCGGCCACGTCAACACCCATCATGCCGGCGGCCACATCGTCGTCGCGCACGGCGACGAAGGCGCGCCCGTGGCGGCTGCGCAGGATACCGAAAGCGCCGAATACCATCACCATGGTGACGACAAGAAACAGGTAGTACAGCGAGCGGTCGGTGTCGAACAAAAAGGTGCCCAGCCGCGCAGGCTCCAGGCTGAAGCCATTGACGCCGCCGAGCCAGGCTGAGGGCAGATTCAGCACCATGAAGTGAAAGATGAACTGGGCCGCGATGGTGGTCAGCGCGAGGTAAAAGCCCTTGATGCGCGCCGCCGTCAAGCCGAACAACCAGCCGGCCAGCGCCGCTACCAGGCCCGCCACCGGCACCGCCACCCAGAACGGCAGCCCGGCCTTGACCTCGACCACGCTGGCGGCGTAGGCGCCGACGCCCATGAAGGCGGCCTGGCCCAGGTTGATCTGCCCGGCGTAGCCGGTGGTGATCTGCAGCCCCACCACCACGATGGACGTGACCAGCATCAGGTTGGCTACGGCTACCAGACGCGCCGAGGCGAACCAGGGGAGGATCAGCAAAATGGCGATGAACAGGGCCAGGGTGACCCACTGCGCGCGCGTACGGATCAGCGCACGGTCACGCGCATAGCTGGTGGAAAAAATGCCGGAGGGATCCATGGGTCAGACTCTTTCAATGCGTTTCCAGCCGAACATGCCGGTCGGACGAACCACCAGCACCACCAGCATGAAGATATAGGGGACGACGGCGGCGGCACTGCCACCGATCAGCGGGTCGATGTAGGCTGCGGTCAGTCCCTGCACGACCCCGACGATGATGCCCGCCAGCAGCAGGCCGCCGATGGATTCGAGCCCGGCCAGCAGGGCCACCGGCAGGGCGGCAAAGCCGATTTCGGAGGACAGGAAGGTCAGCGACTTGCCGCTCAGGTAAACCATCGAAGTGATGACCGACAGCACACCGCCCAGCGCCCAGGCGAAGGCGATGGAGCGGCGCACGCTGATGCCCATGGCCAGAGCGATCTGGTGGTCTTCGGCCACCGCAGCCATCGCCAGCCCGGTGCGGCTGCGGTTGAAGAACCAGTGCAGCGCCACAGCCGCCACCACCGCGATGAGGCCACCGATGGCAAGCGAGCGCGGGATGATCATCTCGCCCAGGATGATGGGCGTGAGGGGAAAGATGGCGGGAAACTGGCGCTCCTGCGGCCCCCAGATCACCAGCACCAGTCCGCGCATCAGGATCAGCAGCCCGATGGTGACCATGATCATCGAGAACACCGACTCTCCGATCAGGCGCCTGAACAGCAGGCGTTCAATCGCCAGCCCGATCAGCACCGAAATACCCAGTGCAACAGCGATACCCAGCGCCGGATGCATGCCGCGCGACTGGACCGCCCACCACAGCAGGAAGGCGCCCAGCACGATCATCTCGCCGATCGCCATATTGAAGACCTTGCTGGCGCGGTAGATGACGACAAAGCCCATGGCCACCAGCGAATACAGCAGGCCGAGCAGCGCGCCGTTGATGGTGTAGTTGATGAATTCGATGATCATGGTGTGTGTGTCTGGTCGATGTCGGTGGCCACCACGGTTGCGCGCAACACGCCCTGGCGGCCGTCCTGGTAGGTCACGGCGATTTCGCAGGCAATGTCGGTGGCGCCTGCATACAAGCCGTCAATCAGCGCCCGATAGCGCACCTCAAGAAACTCTCGGCGCAGCTTGCGCGTGCGGGTGAGCTCGCCTTCGTCGGGATCGAGCTCCTTCGGAAAATTGGCAAAACGCACCACCCGCGAGCTTTCGGGCAGCAGTTTGTTGATGCGGCGGATTTCGCCCTGCACCAGTTGCCGCACCTCGGGCCGCTGCGACAGGTCGGTGAAGGTGGAGAAGGCGATGCGCCGCTCCTCGGCCCAGCGGCTGGTCACTGCCATGTCGATGTTGATCAGCGCGCCCACCCAGGGCCGGGTGGCATCGCCCAGCACCATCACGTCCTTGATGAAGGGCGAAAAGCGCAACCGCGTCTCGATGAACTGCGGGGGATACGG
This sequence comes from Acidovorax delafieldii, assembly GCA_002327945.1. GTDB lineage: Bacteria > Pseudomonadota > Gammaproteobacteria > Burkholderiales > Burkholderiaceae_C > Acidovorax > Acidovorax delafieldii_C. Next base: position 4,367 of record DCVY01000137.1, read on the forward strand.
GTGACCGCTGGCGAGTTTGACCAAGTGTTCCACGCGGTCGAGGTACACGAGTTCCCCGCGCTCGGTCTTGCGCACTGCGTCACCGCTGACGTACCAGCCGTCGCGCTGGATGGCGGCGGTCTTGTCGGGCTTGCCCCAGTAGCCAAGAAAGCCGGTACCGCCGCGCAGCAGCAGTTCGCCGTTGTCCTCGATGCGCGATTCCAGCGGCGCGCCGAAGGCGGGGTCCACATCCAGCAGCGGGCCCACGGTTTCGAGGTCATAGCGCTCGCCGCGGTGGCCGGCAATCAG
>DCVY01000137.1:4755-6465 GCA_002327945.1 Acidovorax delafieldii
GGCAAGACCTGGTCGGGGCCTTCCGGGAAGTTGACCACCAGGGGCGTGATCAACCCGAGGGTCACGCCCAGCAACTGCTCGGTGATCCATGCCAGCGGCGTGTAGGACAGATATTCCATGTCGGCTTGCAGCGGCAACGCGCTCCTCATCCGAGCCGCGTTGTCCATCAGCCAGCGGTGGCTGATCATCACGCCCTTGGGCTTGCTGGTGGTGCCGGAGGTGTAGGTCAGCAGCGCCAAGTCGTCTGCCTGGCCGGCATTGACTTCGCGTTCGAAGCGGTGTGGGTGCCTCTCGTGCTGGCGCCGTCCTTCAGCGGTCAAGTCGTCAAAGGATTGCAGCAGCGGATGCCGGTACGACCACATGCCCGAGTTGTCCCAGTAGGCGATGCCCCGGATGTCGGGCAGCCGCTCCAGCAGCGCGAGCGCCTTGTCAACCTGCTCCTGATCCTGCGCGAAGATGAAACGGGCCTTTGAATCCTCGCACAGGTAATGCAACTCGTCGACGGTGGCGTCGGGGTAGACCGACACGGTTTTGGCGCCCAGTGACTGGGCCGCAAACAGCGCCCAGTAGTGCTCGGGCTCGTTCTCGCCGATCACGATCGCGGTATCGCCGCGCTGCAGGCCCTGCGCCGCCGCGCCCAGCGCAATGCTGCGCGTGCGATCAAACACGTCGGCCCATGTATAGCAACGCCATATACCTTTGCGCTTGACGCGCTGCGCCAGCCGGCTCGGATGCTCCTGGGCGTGGGCGAACAACTTCTGTGGCAGGGTCGGCACGAATACCGGCGTGGGTTGGATCGCGCTCATGCCGCAGCCCCCAGGTAAGCCTGGATCACGGCCGGGTCGGCCTGCACCTGTGCTGGCGTGCCGTCGGCGATCTTGCGGCCGAAGTCGAGCACCGCCACGCGGTCGGCCAGATCCATGACCACCCCCATGTCGTGCTCCACCAGCACCACCGGGATGCGCTTGGCCTCGCGCACGTCGATGATGAAACGGGCCAGGTCTTCTTTTTCTTCGGTGTTCATGCCGGCCATCGGTTCATCCATCAGCAGCACCTTGGGTTCCATCGCCAACGCACGGCCCAGGTCCACGCGCTTGCGAAGACCGTAGCCGAGTGCGCCTACCGGCTGGTGGCGGATATTTTCAATTTCAAGGAAGTCGATGATGTCCTCGACCGCTTCCCGGTGCAGGGTTTCTTCACGCTGGGTCCAGGGAAAGTAGAGAAATGCCTGCGCCAGACTTGATCGCATCTGGCTGTAGCGGCCGACCAGGATGTTGTCGATCACGCTCATGTTGGAGAACAAATGGGTGCCCTGAAAAGTGCGCACCACACCATCGCGCGCGATCTCATGCACCGCGCGGCCTTTGATGTCTTGACCCCGGTAGTGCACGCTGCCTTGTTGGGGCAGGTAAAAGCCGCTGAGCACATTCATCAGCGAGCTCTTGCCCGCGCCGTTGGGGCCGATGATGGCCAGCAGTTCGTTGTCACGCACATCGATGGCGACCTCGGCCAGCGCGGTGACACCGCCAAAGCGCAAGGTGATGTCCCGCGCCTGCAGCACCGAAGCCTCGTGGGATGGGCGAATGGAGGAGTTGGAGGTCATGGGTCAGGAGAAGGCGTTGATGCCGGTCAGGGCGCGGCCAATGATGAGTTTCTGAATCTCGGTGGTGCCGTCGGGAATCGGCATCATGCGGGCGTTTCTGAACAACA
>DCVY01000137.1:6603-7620 GCA_002327945.1 Acidovorax delafieldii
TCGAAGTCATGCCGACCATCGGACGCGCCTTCTCGAACAGCACCATGGTGTTCTTCAGACCGGTGCCGGGTTCAATCATCATGTTGGCGGCCGGCACGCGCGCGCCGTCGAAGAACAGTTGGGCGGTTGACGTGCTGTTGAGCCCCAGCTTGTCGATGTTGCGGCTTTCGTAGCCGTGTTCGGCGCGGTCCACCAGGATCATCGAGATGGCGCCCGAACCTTCTTGTGAGGTGCGCACGATGACCATGCAAAAGTCGGAGTAGTGGCCGTTGGATATCCAGGTTTTCTCCCCGGTGACAATGTAGTGGTCGCCATCGCGCTGGGCACGGCAGGTGACTTCAGCCACGTTGGAGCCGACCCCAGGCTCGCTGATGCCGCTGCAGGCAATGATTTCGGCGCGGACCATGCGCGGCAGGTATTTTTCGCGCATGGCCACGTTCGTGCAGACTTCCAGCGAATAGGCGCCGAGCTGCTGAATCAACAGCGAGATGGCCACGTCGCCAGAGATGCGCGCGAGCTGCTCGTACATCAGTGCATAGGTGAGCCAGGGCATGCCCAGGCCGCCATGTTCCTCGGCAATGATGCCGTTGCCGCCCATGCCGTAGGGCAGCATCTTCTGGAAAATCTCCAGCATCACCTCTTTTTCGATCAGCTTGTCGGGCTGGTAGCGTTCGACAATCGGCCGCAATTCGGTTTCCAGGAAGCGGGTGAAGCCTTCCACGGCCATGCGCTGTTCTTCGGTGGGGAGGAAATTCATGGTGTTGGTCTCGGTGTGTTGCTGGTCTCGCTCAACGGCCGAGGATGGTGATGGCGGCCACGGCCTCTTCAATTCCGAACAGGCCCCCACCGTTTTCTGCGATGGCAAGGCGGGCCCCTTGCACCTGGCGGGCTCCCGCTTCGCCGCGCAACTGCACGACCAGTTCGTGCAACTGGCCCAGCCCGGTGGCGCCGATCGGGTGCCCTTTGGACTCCAGTCCACCCGAGGTGTTGATCGGGATGCGCCCGCCAATCGTGGTG
>DCVY01000048.1:0-2936 GCA_002327945.1 Acidovorax delafieldii
TGCACCATGAACGTTAGGTTCAATGCACGACGACAGGGTTCTGCGCCAGACCGGCATAGCGGTCGAGCGCGTCTTCCACTTCTTCCTGCGTGGGAGTGTCGCGTTGCCAGGCCAGGATTTGCTGCTGGAACATTTCGGCCCACGAGCCGTCCAGATACACCTCTTTGCCCGAGCGCTTGTCCACAATTTCAAAACCGTGGCGGGCCAGTTGGGGTGCGGGCGGTGCAGTGTCGTTCAGCGGGCCACCTTTTTGCTCCACGGCATCGGGCAGCATGTGGACCACCACAAAAGAGTCAGAGTCGTAGAGCATTTGCATGGTGTTCCCCCAGTCGATATGTAAATCAGATGACAGCGGGTGGTCATAGTTCAAGTCCCACAGCCTCTTGGCACCTGATGCTTTGCAGTATTTCACGAAAAATGGTCTGCGCCGGGTTCGCTGGGGTTTTTCGCTGCAATGGCGCTCGCACGCAACACCCGAAGCCTTCTGCACCAGCGCGCGCATGCCGACCCCCGCCCGGTGATCAGGGTGGGCCGCTGCTGCGCAGGCGCAGATCGGCAAAATCCCCATTGGCCTGGGTCAGGCGGATGCGCACGGGCATGTAGCTCAGCTCGGGGGCCAGCCACAACTCAGCTTTCTGGTCGTAATCGCTGCGCGGCAGGCGTTGCAGCTTCCAGGCCAGGATGGGGCCGGCGGGCAGGTCCAGCGTTTCCTGTCCCTCGATAGCGAACGTCCAGCGGTCGGCGCTGCGGGCGCTGACGGTGGTCAGGGTGACCTGGGTGCCCGGCACAAACCGCCCAGGGTCGGCCGCCAGCATTGCACCGAGCTGGATGAACACGCTCAGGCGGTCTTGCGCGCCGGGCCCCAGGGCTGCCTGCGGGGTGTTGGCGCTGAAGGTGACGCGGCCCTGGGCATGGTCGAAATGGGCGGCCCGCTCGCTGCGCGAACGGTCGGCAAAGCGCTCGGGCTGCAGCCCCTGCGGGGTGATCTGGCCCACGCTGCTCTGGGAGCGGCTGCCCACCAGAAAGGCGCTGATTTCCTGGCGGGCCTCGTAGCGGCTCCCGTCGTGCCGCCACAGCAATTCGGCGCTGGCGCTGTAGCTGAACCTTTTGGCTTGCCCGCTCACNNCGCATGGCCCGTGGCCCCCCTGGGGGGGCGGATGTCCACGCCCGCACCCGTGTCGCTGTCGGGCGCCGTGGCGGGGCTTTTGGGGCTGGGAGATGGGGGCCTTGCAGCGCTGGCATGGGGCTTTGGGGCTGCAGCCACCACCTCAGCCGCATCCGCTGCTTCGGTGGTTTCGGCCAGTTCTGGACTGGATGTCTGCGAAGCCTGCGCCGCCGGGGCGCCTGGGGAGGGGGATTCGGGCTCGGCAGACCCTTCGGTTGGTGCCGCAGGCTCTGCGGGCTGTGGCGTGTCGGCAGTCTGGGCTGCGGTTGGCGCCACAGGGACCGCAGCGGGTTTTTTGCCCACGGGTTTGGGGCGGGGGGGCGCGGGTGGAGTCGGGGGCGAGGCAGGGGCAGGGGCAGGGGCAATGCTGCGTGTGTTGAACACCGGTGTGGCGGTGGCTGCGGCCGGGTTGCCATCCCACGCCATGGGCATCCCTTGCAGCACCAGCCAGTGCAGCGCCAGCACCAGGGCGGTCAGAACAAGCAGCGACCGGCGTGGCATCACAGGACTCCAGCGGGTGTTGGGCGCACCGCGTTGAGGCGGGGCAGCGTGGTCAGGTCCAGCTTGGGCGCAGCCGTGCCCAGGGCGTGGTGCGCCTTGGACGTTCCCATGTCGACCGGGGTAGCCAGGTCTTTCAGCATGAGAGGCCTGCGAGAGCGAGTCAGCCCTTGCGGCTGCGCAAAACCGACTTCCACCGACTGGGTGCCTGCACGTTCTTTATCCATGTGCACTAAAGTTCGCGAGTTTGAAGTTCAATCCGTTTTATCCAGCGCAGTTCGCGCGGGATGCGCGCCTTTCAACCGAAGACAAAGATTTTGCCCCCCATGAAACTTGCCACCTACAAAGACGGCTCGCGCGACGGCCAGCTGGTTGTCGTCTCCCGCGATCTGGTCACGGCCCATTATGCGACCGGCATTGCCAGCAAGCTCCAGCAGGTGCTGGACGACTGGAACTTCCTGTCGCCCCAGTTGCAAGACCTGTACGACCAGCTCAACGCAGGCCGCGCACGCCACGCCTTCCCTTTTGATCCGAAGCAGTGCATGGCGCCGCTGCCCCGGGCCTACCAATGGGCGGAGGGTTCTGCGTACATCAACCACGTCGCACTGGTGCGAAAAGCGCGCAACTCCGAAGTGCCTGCGAGTTTTTACACCGACCCACTGATGCGCCAGGGCGGCAGCGATGATTTTCTGGGCCCTTGTGACGACGTGGTGGTACCCAGTGAGGCCATGGGCATCGATTTCGAGGCCGAGATCGCCGTGGTCACCGGCGACGTGAAGATGGGCGCCAGCCCCGAGCAGGCGCTCGATGGCATCCGCCTCGTCATGCTGGCCAATGGCGTGAGCCTGCGCAACCTCATTCCCGCCGAGATGGCCAAGGGCTTCGGCTTTTTCCAGAGCAAGCCCGTCACCGCCTTCAGCCCCGTTGCCGTGACGCTCGATGAACTGGGCGCAGCCTGGAATCATGGCCGACTGAACCTCGTTGTGCAGTCCACCTGGAATGGTCGCAAGGTGGGCATGTGCGACGCCGGCCCCGAGATGACCTTTCACTTCGGGCAGCTCATCGCCCATGTGGCCAAGACACGCAATGTGCGCGCCGGCTCCATCATCGGCAGCGGCACCGTCAGTCACAAGGGCGTGGAGCAGAACGGCCGCACCGAGTGGCCCAGGGGCTACAGTTGCATCGCCGAAAAGCGCTGCATCGAAACCATCCAGGACGGCCAGCCCAGCACGGAGTTCATGAAGTTCGGCGACACCATCCGCATCGAGATCAA
>DCVY01000048.1:2964-3661 GCA_002327945.1 Acidovorax delafieldii
GATTGCTTGATTCATCAGCAAATTTGAAGCGCTACAAGGCAAAAGTTGGATGGCAAATGGTGCAAAACACATGCTTTCGTCTTGTGGCAGGTTCCGGTGGCTCAAGTCCGGCAGACTCCTGGTAGGCGGCGTGAATGAGTTGCTGTGCCAAACATGATGCTGTTGTGCAACTCTGCGGGAAGGCGAAATTTAGTGCTATAATTCAAAATTCCTCGGAGGGGTGCCCGAGTGGCTAAAGGGGGCAGACTGTAAATCTGTTGGCTTACGCCTACACTGGTTCGAATCCAGTCCCCTCCACCAGTTGTTAAGTGATGTGTCAAGGTAGCCTGGTATTTGCTGGGTGAGGCTGATGTGGCAAATGCTGCTGATGCGGGAGTAGTTCAATGGTAGAACCCTAGCCTTCCAAGCTAATGACGCGGGTTCGATTCCCGTCTCCCGCTCCATTGTTTGTTGGCTGGTTTATGGAGTTTGAAAAGTCTTTGGCGCTGCTTCGGTGGTGTCAAATGGCCCATGTGGCTCAGTGGTAGAGCACTCCCTTGGTAAGGGAGAGGTCGCGGGTCCGATTCCCGCCATGGGCACCAATTGTGGTGCGTCCGATTTTGGTTGCGCCGAAGTCCTGTTGTGTTGGCATAGATTTTTTTCGGAGTCGGAAAAATGGCAAAAGGCAAATTCGAACGCACCAAGCCCCACGTCAACG
>DCVY01000054.1:0-249 GCA_002327945.1 Acidovorax delafieldii
ACTTGAGGAACTGCTTGGGGATGATGGCGTCGGTATCGACGTTCTCGCGGTCCATGGGGGCGACAAGGCCCTGGAGCTTGGTGAATTTCTGCATGGTGGTTTTGATTACTTGGCGGCGCGTTCGATAGCGCTGCCTGCGCGTTCGATGTCCTGGCCCACGCCTTTGACGGTGTTGCATCCGGCCAGCAGGAAAGCGGCGGACAGGGCGATGAGGGTGGCAATCTTCTTCATGGCGGTCTCCTTCAGGCG
>DCVY01000054.1:340-4231 GCA_002327945.1 Acidovorax delafieldii
GCCACAAAAATCTTGTCCAGGCCTTCGCGTTCGGCCTGCTCCTTGACCAGGCCAGAGCCCGGCACCACCATGGCCAGCTTCACGTTGCTGGCCACCTTGCGGCCCAGGTTTTTCACCACGGCGGCGGCTTCGCGCATGTCTTCGATGCGGCTGTTGGTGCACGAGCCGATGAACACCTTGTCGATGGTGATGTCGTTGATGGCCTTGCCCGGTTGCAGGCCCATGTAGGTGAGCGCACGCTCGATGGCGCCGCGCTTGTTGGCGTCTTTTTCCTGGCCAGGATCGGGCACGCGGGCATCCACACCCAGCACCATCTCGGGCGAGGTTCCCCAGGTGACCTGCGGCACGATTTCAAACGCATCGAGATTCACGACGGTGTCGAACTTCGCGTCGGGGTCGGAGTGCAGCGTTTTCCAATACGCCACAGCCTGGTCCCATTCCACGCCCGTGGGCGACAGGGGGCGGCCCTTCACGTATTCAATCGTCTTGTCGTCCACCGCCACCAGGCCCGCACGCGCGCCGGCTTCAATGGCCATGTTGCACACGGTCATGCGGCCTTCCATGCTCATGGCGCGGAACACGGAACCTGCGAACTCGATGGTGTAGCCCGTGCCCCCGGCCGTGCCGATCTTGCCGATGATGGCCAGCACCACGTCCTTGGGTGTCACGCCTTTGGCGAGCTGGCCGTCCACCTGCACCAGCATGTTCTTGGCCTTCTTGGCCAGCAGGGTCTGCGTGGCCATCACGTGTTCGACTTCCGACGTGCCGATGCCGTGGGCCAGCGCACCAAACGCGCCGTGGGTGCTGGTGTGGCTGTCGCCGCACACCACCGTCATGCCGGGCAGGGTGGCGCCGTTCTCAGGGCCGATCACGTGCACGATGCCCTGGCGCTTGTGCATGAAGGGGAAGAACGCTGCGGGCGTGATCTGCGCCATGTTGTCGTTCAGCGTGGTGATTTGTTCCTTGCTGATCGGGTCGGTGATGCCGTCGTAGCCGTTTTCCCAGCCGGTGGTGGGCGTGTTGTGGTCGGCCGTGCCCACGATGGAACTCATGCGCCAGACTTTGCGGCCCGCCTCGCGCAGGCCTTCAAAGGCTTGGGGGCTGGTCACTTCGTGCACCAGATGGCGGTCGATGTAGAGGATGGAGGTGCCATCTTCTTCGGTGTGGACGACGTGCTCGTCCCAAATCTTGTCGTACAGGGTGCGTCCCATGGCGGTCTCTTTTCGTGGGTATGGATGAATTGGATTTTAGGTCGGCGCGAAAGTGCTGGACGACGGGCGGGTCAGGTGTTCCACCAGCAGCCGCGCGGTCATGGGCAGTGCATCGAAGTCGCGGGCCACCACGCGCAACTCGCGTTGGGCCCAGGGGTCGGTCAGGGGCACCGCCTGCAGCCGGCCCACGCCGTGCATGAGGGCAAAGGCCCGGTCGGGCAGCAGGCCAACGCCCAGGCCGTTGTCGATCATGCGGCACATGGCATCGAGCCCGGTGACCTGGATGCGTTGGCGCAGCGGGCGGCCAGCGGCGGCGGCTGCGGCGCGCATGGCCAGGCTGATGCTGCTGTTGGCGTGCAGGCCGACAATGTCCCAGTCCAGCACTTGTTCAAAATGAATAGCTGCTTGCGAAGACAGGGCGTGCGCTGCAGGCACAACCAAGACCAGACGATCGGTGCGGTAGGGGCGGCTTTGCAGGTCGGTGGCAACGGGCCCGCCGGTGTTGCACAGCCCCAAGTCGGCCGCGCCTTCCTGCACAGCGTGCAGCACATCGCTGCTCAGGTGCTCTTGCAGGTCGATCTTGACCTGGCTGTGCGCGCGCGCAAAAGCGCCCAGGTCCTCGGGCAGAAACTGCACGATGGCCGAGATGTTGGCGTGCATGCGCACATGGCCGCGCACACCCTCGGCGTATTCACTGAGCTCGCCCTGCATGCGCTCCAGGCCAAACAGCACCGTGCGCGCATGGTGCAACAGGCTTTCGCCCGCGGGGGTGAGCGTGACGCCCCGGCTGTGGCGGTAGAGCAGGGCGGTGTCCACGGCGGTTTCCAGGTCGGAAAGCCGCTTGCTGACGGCCGATGCCGCGATGAACTCGCGCTCTGCCGCGCGGCCGATGCTGCCGAGCTCGCACACCGCCACAAAGAGTTGCAGCGAGGTCAGGTCAATGCGGCGCGCAAAACTGCGCTCGGAGCTTTTCATGGGGATTGATCTTCTCGATTGGAGAAGGCTTTGTATTTTCCCGCATGTTTTATTCGTCCGCCATCGCTAAATGCGATGGTTTGCATCTTGTCACGATACTGTTGCAGTGCGCTCCCTTGGGTTATGAGGCGCCCTCAGGCGGCCACGGTGCTGCCGTGCTCGGGCACAGCGGCGCACCAGCGCAGTTCATGCTCGATGCGCTGGCGCAGCATGTCGGCAGCGCCCATCTCGCCATGCACCACATAAACCCGGTCGGGCGCGTGTGCCATGCTGCGCAGCCAGGCCAGGGTCTGGTTGGCGTCGGCATGGGCCGATGCAGAGGTGAGCTGCACCACTTCGGCGCGCACCTCAATGTCCTGCCCGTGGATGCGGGTGGTCTTCTCGCCACTGGCGATGCGCGCGCCGCGCGTGCCCGGCGCCTGGTAGCCGGTGATGATGACCATGTTGCGGTGGTCGCCTGCATACAGCGCCAGATGGTGCAGCACGCGCCCGCCCGTGGCCATGCCGCTGGCCGAAAGAATCACCATGGGGCCGTGGCGGCGCGCCAGGGCTTTCGACTCGTCGGTGGTCTGCACCATGGTGGCGCAGTGCGACAGGGCATCTGCTTCATGTGCGGTCAGCCGGTGTTCGCCCGCGTGGTGCGTGAACAATCCGGTGGTGCTGACGGCCATGGGGCTGTCCAGAAAAATCGGCAGTGAACGCGCAATCACGCCTTGCTTCTTGAGCAGGTTGATCGCGTGCAGCACCATCTGCGCACGCCCCACGGCAAACACCGGCACCACGGCCACGCCGCCGCGCTGGGCCAGGCGTTGCAAGGCGGGGGCCAGCTCTTGCAGGATGTTTTCTTGCGGGTGCTGGCGGTCGCCATAGGTGGATTCGACCAGCACGGTATCGGCCTGGGGTGGTGCCTCGGGCGGGTTCATGACCAGGTCGTCGGGCCGGCCCAGATCGCCCGAGAACAGGATGCGCCGTCCACCCATCTCCAGCAGCACGCTGGCCGCGCCCAGGATGTGCCCGGCGGGCGTGAAGGTCACGCGCCAGCCGGGAATCGGCTCAAACGTCTTGTGGAACGCATGGGTGCGGAATTGCTTCATGCAGTGCTGCGCATCCAGCCGGGTGTAGAGCGGCAGCGCCGGTGCGTGCTGCGAGAGCTGGTGGCGGTTCAAGAAGGCGGCGTCTTCTTCCTGCAGGTGGCCGCTGTCGGGCAGCAGGATGGCGCACAGGTCGCGCGTGCCGGTGGTTGCGTGAATGGGGCGGGTGTAGCCGTCGCGTGCCAGCAGGGGCAGGTAACCGCTGTGGTCCAGGTGCGCATGGGTCAGGACCACGGCGTCGATCTGGTGGGGCGTGAGGGGCAGGCGTTGCCAGTTGCGCAGGCGCAGCTGTTTGTAGCCCTGAAACAGGCCGCAATCCACCAGCATGCTGTGGCCGTTGTGGCGCACCAGGTATTTGGAGCCGGTGACGGTGCCTGCGCCGCCCAGAAAGGTGATGTTGACGTCCATTGCAATTCTCCATGCATGCCGATGGTTGCCATCGTAGCGGCCTGCGCTGTCCGTCTGTTCAGGGCGCAGCGGGTCACCCTGTGATTCAGGTCAAGGTGCGCAGCCAAAGAATGCGGGGACGCGGGGCATAAGTGCGGGTGGGGCATCAACCTGGAAACGGCAGTGGACCGCTTGGCACCCCTTGCCAGGCCGCATGCGTTCACACA
>DCVY01000054.1:4251-9539 GCA_002327945.1 Acidovorax delafieldii
ATGTGCGGTGATGTGCGGCAGCTTTACGCGGGCTTCACTTTTCCGTATCCGACATGACATGACCGCGCCGCACAATGATGGGGTATGCCATGCACCTTGTTTCTTGCCCATGAATGACCATTCCTTTGCCAACATAAGGCACGCTATGCCTCGCGCACCCTTTCGTCTGGCGGGCTCTGCCGGGCAGTGGGTACTGACCGCCGCCGTGGTGTTGCTGGCTGGCTGTGCCAGCTTGGCGCAGCCCGACAGCAGTCTGCCGCAGACCCCGGTTCCGACGGCCTGGTCTGCGCAAGCGCCTGCGGGCGTGCCTGCCACGTCGCTGGCGCAGTGGTGGCAGCGATTCGACGACCCGCAGCTTACGCGGCTGGTCACACAGGCTCTGCAGGCCAATACCAGCCTGCGCAGCGCGCAAGCCGCCTTGCAGCAGGCGCGCGCCCAGGCGGATGTGCAGGCAGCAGGCCTGCTGCCCAGCGTGGGGGCCTCGGCATCGGCCCAGCGCAGCCGGGCGTCGAACAGCACGGGCAACAGTTTTCAGGCAGGGTTTGATGCCAGCTGGGAGCCCGACGTATTTGGCCGCCTGCGCAGCGGCGTGAACGCCAGCACAGCCGATGCACAGGCCGCCGAAGCCAGCCTGGCCGACGTGCAGGTGTCGCTGGCCGCTGAGACGGCCGTGAACTACATCGAGTTGCGGGGCTTGCAGCAGCGGCTGGCCATTGCGCGCAGCAATCTGGCCAGCCAGCAGGAGACGTTGCAGATCACCCAGTGGCGGCTGCAGGCCGGGCTCACTACCTCGCTGGTGGCTGAGCAGGCCCGTGGGGCGGCAGAGCAAACGGCCGCGCAGATTCCGGCGCTCGAATCGGGCCTGGCCCAGTCGCGCCACAGCCTGGCCGTGCTGACTGGGCAGGCCCCGCTGGCGCTGGATACGCTGTTGGCAGATGCCGCAGCCGTGCCGCAACCCGCGCAAGACCTGGCGCTGGCCATTCCTGCACAAACCCTGCGGCAGCGACCCGACGTGCGCGCGGCGGAGCAGCGCATTGCCGCTGCCCTGGCCCGGGTCTCGCAGGCCGATGCCGCGCGCTACCCCGACTTCAACATCTCGGGCAATCTGGGTCTGCGCGCCCTCACGCTGGGCGCCCTGTCCAACGGCAGCTCGATTGCCAGCGCCTTGCTGGCCAGTGTCTCGATGCCGGTGTTCGATGGCGGCGCGGCGCGGGCCCAGGTGCGCGTGCAGGAGGCGGCGCTGGAGCAGGCCCGCGTGGCCTACGAGGCCTCGGTGCTCACGGCGCTCAAGGATGTGGAGGATGCCCTGGTGGCCCTGCGCGGCAATCGCGAGCGCCTGGTGCGGCTGCAGGCTGCCGCCGATGCCGCAGGCAATGCGGCCTTGCTGGCCCAGCAGCGCTACAGCAGCGGCCTGATCGACTTCCAGTCGGTGCTGGAAACCCAGCGCACGCTGCTGTCCACCCAGGACGGCGTGGCCACCACCGTGGCCAGCGTTTCTGCCGACCATGTGCGGCTGTACAAGGCGCTGGGCGGCGGCTGGCAGTAGCCCGCGCCTGCCCCCGAACAACTCTCACCCTCTACAGAATCCGATGGCCATGACTTCTTCTGAAAAAAACACCCCCGCCGCCAGCCCGTCCACTGCCGCCGACCTGCAAGCGCTGATCGGCGGTAGCAAGCCGCGCCGCTGGTGGCAGCGCTCCACCCTGTGGCTGGGCGTGGCGGTGCTGGGGCTGGCGGGCGGCGGCATTTATTACTGGCAAGGCCAGCAGCGCGCCAGCGCAGCACCGGTGTATGTGACCGAGGCGGTGCGCCGGGGCAACCTCACGCTTAATGTGTTGGCCAACGGCACCTTGCAGCCCACGCGGGCGGTAACCATTGGCAGCGAGCTGTCGGGCACGGTCAGAAACGTCCTGGTGGACGTGAACGACAAGGTCAAAAAAGGGCAGGTACTGGTCGAACTCGACACCGCCAAGCTTGATGCGCAGGTGCTGCGCTCGCGCGCCTCGCTGGCGGCGGCGCAGGCACGGCTGGCGCAGGCGGTGGCCACCACCCAAGAGGCACTGGCCGGCTTTGGGCGGCTGCAGGAGGTGGCGCGCCTGTCGGGCGGCAAGGTGCCATCGGCCGCGGAGCTGGACAGCGGCCGGGCCACGCTTGACCGCGCCCGGGCCGACGAAGCCAGTGCCCGCGCTTCGGTGGACGACGCCCGGGCGGCGCTGTCCACCGATGTCACCAACCTGTCCAAAGCCTCGATCCGCTCGCCGATTGACGGCGTGGTGCTGACCCGCACGGTCGAGCCCGGCAACGCCGTGGCTGCGTCGCTGCAGGCCGTCACGCTGTTCACGCTGGCCGAAGACCTCACGCGGCTGCGGCTGGATGTGAGCGTGGACGAGGCCGACGTGGGCTCGGTGAAACTTGACCAGAAGGCCAGTTTCACCGTCAGTGCCTATCCGTCGCGCCGCTATCCGGCCAAGGTCACGCGGGTGTCGTTCGGCTCCACCAAGACCGACAACGTGGTCACCTACATCACCTGGCTGGAGGTGGACAACTCCGACCTGAGCCTGCGCCCCGGCATGACGGCGGCGGCCACCATCACATCCACCGAGCGCAACGATGTGCTGCTGGTGCCCAACACGGCCCTGCGGTTCACCCCGGCCATCGCTTCAGGTGGCACGGCCGGGGCGGCGGCGAAACCGGCGCCGTCGGGCGGCATCATGTCGCAACTGATGCCGCGCATGCCGCGCTCGGACACGCGCCGGCCCGGCGGCAGCGGTGAGGCGGCCGACAGCGCGGACCGTGGGCGCAAGGTGTGGGTGCTCAAAGACGGCGCCGCGCACGCCGTGGCGGTGCAGGTGGGCATCAGCGATGGCCGCCGCACCGAGGTCAGCGGCGAAGGCCTGGCCGAAGGCATGGCCGTCATCACCGACCAGCGCTCTGCCGGGGCGGCGCCATGAGCGAGGCCGCCGCAGCCGCAGCGCAGGGCACGCGGGTGCAAGCCGGTGCTCCGCCCCTCATCCGCCTGCGCGGCGTGACCAAGGTGTACGGCGAGGGTGTGCTGGCCTTTCAGGCGCTCAAGGGTGTGAACCTGGACATCACGCAGGGCGACTTCGTGGCCATCATGGGCCCCAGCGGTTCCGGCAAATCCACCGCCATGAATACCCTGGGCTGCCTGGACCGGCCCACTGCGGGCGAATACCTTTTCAAAGGTGTGCATGTGGAATCGCTCTCGCGCGACGAGCGTGCGCAACTGCGCCGGCGATACTTTGGCTTTGTCTTTCAGGGCTTCAATTTGCTGGCGCGCACCTCGGCGCAAGAAAATGTCGAGCTGCCCCTGCTGTACCGGGGCGAATCGGCCACCGGGCGCCACGCCGCTGCCGCCCGCGCGCTCGAGGCCGTGGGCCTCAAGGGCTGGGAGCACCACACCCCGGCCGAGCTGTCGGGCGGTCAGCAGCAGCGCGTGGCCATTGCGCGTGCCATCGTCACCCAGCCGGCCGTGTTGCTGGCCGACGAGCCCACCGGCAACCTCGACACCCAGCGCGGCCACGAGATCATGGAGCTTTTGTGGCAGCTCAATGCCGAGCAGGGCATCACCGTGCTGATGGTCACCCACGAGCCCGACATGGCCGCCTATGCGCGGCGCATCGTGCGGTTCGTGGACGGCAAGGTGGACAGCGATGGGCCCAACCCGCACCCCGTGGGCTTGCGCGCCCACGCGACGGCCTTGTCTGCCGTTCCTGCACAAGAGGTTTCCTGATGCTGCTCAACACCCTTTTGCTCGCGCTGCGCTCGATCCGGCGCAACCTGATGCGCTCGTTTCTCACCATCCTGGGCATCGTGATCGGCGTCAGCGCCGTCATCACCATGGTCACGCTGGGCAGCGGCGCCACCATGGCGGTGCAAAACCAGATCTCGGGCCTGGGCACCAACCTGCTGCAGGTGCGCCCCGGCCAGCGCATGGGGCCGGGCGGCGGCTCTGGCGCCCCTGCGTTCAAGGAAACCGACGCCGTTGCCATCGCCCAGCAGATTGGCGGCATTTTGGCCGTGGCGCCCGAGGCGCGGACCGGCGCCACCGTGGTGGCCGGCGGGCGCAACTGGACCACCAGCATCATCGGCAGCACCAACGCCTGGCTGCAGACGGGCAACTGGACCGTGCGCACCGGGCGGGTTTTTTCGGATGCAGAACTGCGCGCCGGTGCCGCCGTGTGCCTGATTGGCGAAACCGTGCGCCGCGAACTCTATGGCACGCGCGACGCCGTGGGTGAGCAGTTGCGGGTGAAGGCGTTTTCGTGCGAAGTGGTGGGTGTGCTGGGTTCCAAGGGGCAGGGCGCCTTTGGCAACGACCAGGACGACACCGTGCTCGTGCCCCTCAAAACGCTGCAGCGCCGCGTAACCGGCAACACCCGCGTCAACACGCTGCTGGTGTCCATGCAGGACGGCAGCAACCCCGAGCGGGTGAAGGCCAGCCTGACCCAGCTGTTGCGCGAACTGCGCAAGCTCGCCGACACCGACGAAGACAACTTCAACGTGCTCGACACCAAGCAGCTGGCCGACACGCTCTCGGGCACCACCAGGGTCATGACCATGCTGCTGGGCGCCGTGGCGGCGGTGAGTCTGCTGGTGGGCGGCATCGGCATCATGAATATCATGCTCGTGAGCGTGACCGAGCGCACCCGCGAGATTGGCCTGCGCCTGGCCATCGGCGCCCTGGAGCGCGAGGTGCTGCTGCAGTTCCTGATCGAGGCCGTGGTGCTGGCCGCCCTGGGCGGGCTGATCGGCATCGTACTGGCCACGGGGGCATCCATCGGCCTGTCGGCCCTGATGGATGTGCCCTACATCTTCAACCCGGGCGTCAACCTGTTGTCGTTTGTTTTTTCCGCCGGGATCGGGGTGGTGTTTGGCTATTTTCCGGCGCGGCGCGCGGCGCGCATGGACCCGATTGATGCGCTGCGGCATGAGTGAAAATTGCCTGCAGATGCAACTTCTGCGTCAGTCCTTCGCAACCACGGTGTCATACAGCCCATAGTGGGTCAGTCCCACATGGCTTTCGATGCCGGTGTAGCGCAGGGAGGCGTCTTCATAGCGCCGAAACGCAAACACCGCCTGGTTCATCTGCTCGGTGTTGAACACCTTGAGCCGCACCAGCAGGTGAAAGTCCTGCACCGTCAGCCCGGTCACTGTGAGGAACAAATCGGGCTCCAGTTTGGTGATGACGTCCTGCAGAGTGTTTTCACGAAAGTCGGTCAGGTACGGGAACCTCTAATAACTACCGTTTTCAGCCCATCACTGGCTGA
>DCVY01000224.1:0-457 GCA_002327945.1 Acidovorax delafieldii
CGCGGCAATGCCAGGGCCTGATCCCAGTCTCGGCGCCGCTGGACCCTGCTCGGCGTGACCGGGGGCAGGGTGGCGTGACCCCATGCGCGAACTTCTTCGCGAAAGGCCTGATCTTCGGGGGGTGCATGCGAGGTCTATGGAGCGTGTCTTCTGATGGGTTCCGTTTTTAGCACGGGCGTTCGTTTCAGCCCTGTCCGGGTGGCGACATTTGTGCGGAATCAGGGGAAATGCCCAGCTCGGAGCAAAGCCGTTGCACCGTGGCCCGGAGGCTGGCCACTTCGGCCTCCAGTGCGTCCATTCGGGCCTGCAGTGCGGGGGATGAGCCCGCTGGGCTGGCCCCCGCAGTGGGGCTGCCAACGCTGCTGCTGGCATCCACCGGTCCGCACAGCAGATGCGCCCAGCGCTGCTCGCGGGCGCTGGGGGCGCGCGGCAGTTGCACCACCAGCGGGCCGCCTTT
>DCVY01000224.1:494-1019 GCA_002327945.1 Acidovorax delafieldii
GGCACACCTACGCCGCGCTGAAAATTGTGCTCCCAGCGCGTGGTGCGGCTGCCGCTGCTCTCGAACGCCAGTGACAGGAGCTTGAGCGAATCGAGCGCCTCCTGCGCCTCGGCGTCGCTGAGCTGCATCACGGGCTCGCGGCTGGTCTTTTGGTTGCAGCCGGTGAGCAGGCCGTTGAGCGACATGGGGTAGCTGTCGGGCACGGTGCGGGCCTTCTCCATCAGTGTGGCGAGCACGCGGGCTTCGTTGGGGGTGAGGGGGCGGATGGTGGGATCGAAGGGCATGGCTGGGATAATCCGGGGCAAATATGAAGAACATCGTCATTCTGATCTCCGGCGGAGGCTCCAACATGGCCACCATCGTCCGGACCGCACAGCAAGAGAATTGGGCGCAGCGCTACGGCGCGCGCGTGGCGGCCGTAGTGAGCAACAAGGCCGATGCCAAGGGGCTGGTATTTGCCCGCGAGCAGGGCATTGCCACCGCCGTGCTGGACCACAAGGCCTTTGCCAGTCGCGAAGCGTTTGA
>DCVY01000224.1:1044-4421 GCA_002327945.1 Acidovorax delafieldii
CACCAGCGGGCCATTGATGCCGGCTGCAAGTTTGCCGGCGTCACAGTGCACCAGGTCACAGCCGAACTCGATGTGGGTCCGATCCTGGACCAGGCCGTGGTGCCCGTGCTGCCGGGGGACACGGCCGATACGCTGGCGGCCCGCGTGCTCACCCAGGAACATGTGATCTACCCGCGCGCTGTGCGGGCGCTGGTGCAAGCCTTGTAGCCTTGGAATTGGGTCATCCCTGGCTCTCCATGCCAGGGCCCGCGTCGCTGCATCGCTCGAAGCGGGGCCGCATCTGCCCGTCCACCAACACGTTTCCCAGAAACATGGCGGCGGGCCGCACCCACAGGCCCCGCTTAGCGTAGAGCGCGCGGTACAGCGTCATGGGCTCCAGCGTCTCGCTGTGGCGCACGGTGTCGATCACTTCATACAGCCCGCCCTTGTAGTGCCGGTACAGGCCCGGTGGCGTTTGGATGGGTGCGGGCATGTCGTCGTCGTGCATGGGGAAAGGCGGGTAATAAGAGCAGGGCAGGGGAGGCCCAGATTGTGCGCTCTGGGTGCTCCGAGCGAGCCTTTTCGCTGCCAACTGCGGCAGCGCCCCCCGGCGCAGCGCAGCCGCTTTGCCGCTGGGCATCGCAGGGGGTACATGCACCGATGGGGGGGCGGTGGGACAATCGGGGCATGCACCCCAAAGTCCTCATCGATGCCTGTGCCGAACTCATCAGGCTTACCCTCACGTTTGAACACCCCGCCGATGCCGTGGTGTCGCGGTTTTTCCGCGACAACCGGGGTCTTGGCCCCCGCGAGCGCGCCACATTGGCCGAGACGGTCTATGCCGTGTTGCGCAAAAAACTGCTGTTTGACCACATGGCCCCTTCGGGCTCGGGCCCGAAAGAGCGGCGCCTGGCCATTTTGGGATTCCATGGCCCGCGTGATTTTTTGCTGGGCGGCCTGACCGATCAGGAAAAGAACTGGCTCGAACAGTGTGACGCAGTCAAGCCCGATGACCTGATGGAGCGCCACCGCCACAACCTGCCCGAGTGGCTGGTTCAGCCCCTCAAGGACCAGCTGGGCGCGGGTTTCTGGCCGCTGGTGGAGAGCTTGTCGCAAAGTGCCCCGCTCGATCTGCGCGTCAACGCACTCAAGGACAAGCGCGCCGACGTGCAAAAGGAACTGGCCAAGGCGGGCATCCAGGCCAGCCCCACACCGTATTCGCCCTGGGGCTTGCGCATTGACGACAAGCCGGCCCTGACCCGGCTGGATGCTTTCACGCGCGGCGCCATCGAGGTGCAGGACGAAGGCTCGCAGCTGCTGGCCCTGCTGCTCGACGCCAAGCGCGGCGAGATGGTGGTGGATTTTTGCGCGGGCGCGGGCGGCAAGACGCTGGCCATTGGCGCCACCATGCGCAGCACCGGTCGTCTGTATGCGTTTGACGTGTCGGCCCACCGGCTGGATGCGCTCAAGCCACGCCTGGCGCGCAGTGGCCTGTCGAATGTGCACCCGGCAGCCATCGCCCATGAGCGCGACGAGCGCATCAAGCGCCTGGCGGGCAAGATTGACCGTGTGCTGGTGGATGCGCCTTGCTCGGGCCTGGGCACGCTGCGCCGCAATCCCGACCTCAAATGGCGCCAGTCGGTCAAGAGCGTGCAGGAGCTGGTGGTCAAGCAAACGTCCATCCTCGACAGCGCAGCCCGCCTGCTCAAGCCAGGTGGGCGACTGGTGTATGCCACCTGCAGCATCCTGCCCCAGGAAAACGAGGCCATTGCCGAGGCGTTCAGTGCCACGCACCCGGATTTCAACCTGCTCGATGCCGGCCAATTGC
This sequence comes from Acidovorax delafieldii, assembly GCA_002327945.1. Lineage (GTDB taxonomy): Bacteria > Pseudomonadota > Gammaproteobacteria > Burkholderiales > Burkholderiaceae_C > Acidovorax > Acidovorax delafieldii_C. Next base: position 2,852 of record DCVY01000224.1, read on the forward strand.
TGGAGCAGCTGAAGGTGGCGGACGCCCGCAGCCTGTGCAGCGGCGGTGCCTCCGGCACTGGTTATCTGCGCCTGTGGCCCCATCTGCACCAGACGGACGGGTTTTTTGCGGCGGTCTGGGTCAAAAAGGCCTGACCTGATGGCGCGCGCGGGCGCCCAGTCTGTCGGCCTTAAAACTGGCCTGAACCCATGCGCCATGCCCCGAACTCCAGNNATGCTGTTACCCGATTGGGCGGTTCTGAACGCCGCCATTGACTGGCTGGGCCATGGCTTGTGGCGCCTGACCTGGTGGCAGATTGTTCTGTACACCCTGGCCACCACCCACATCACCATTGCGGCGGTCACCATCTTTTTGCACCGCGCACAGGCGCACCGTGCGCTGGATCTGCACGCCATTCCTGCGCATTTCTTTCGTTTCTGGCTGTGGATCGCAACGGGCATGGTCACCAGGGAATGGGTGGCCATCCACCGCAAACACCACGCCAGGTGCGAAACCGCGGACGATCCCCACAGCCCCCAGATCCGGGGCCTTGGCACCGTGATGTGGCGCGGCGCCGAGCTGTACCGCGCCGAGTCGACGAACATGGAGACGATCAAAAAATTTGGCCATGGCACGCCGAACGACTGGATCGAGCGCAACCTGTACAGCCGTTTCAGCTGGCAGGGGGTGGCGCTCATGCTCGTCCTGGATCTGGCCCTGTTTGGAGCGTTGGGCGCAGCCGTGTGGGCTGTGCAGATGGTCTGGATTCCCTTTTGGGCGGCCGGGGTGGTCAATGGCGTGGGCCACTATTGGGGCTACCGTAACTTCGAGGCGCAGGACGCCAGCACCAACCTCTCGCCCTGGGGCATCCTCATTGGCGGCGAAGAACTGCACAACAACCACCACACCTATCCCACGTCGGCCAAGTTCTCGGTCAAGCCCTATGAGTTCGACATTGGCTGGGCCTACATCCGCCTGATGCAGTCGGTCGGCTGGGCTGCAGTGAAGAAGGTGCCGCCCAGGCTGCAACTGGGTGATGTGAGGCCTGTGGCCGATGAAAAGACGCTGGAGGCCCTGATCGCCAACCGCTACGAGGTGATGGCCAGCTATGCGCGCGGCGTTCGCCAGGCCTGCAAGGCCGAGATGGCTGCGTTGCAGGCGCGCCAGGCCGATGCGTCGGTGCTCAAGGTTGCCAGGCGCTGGCTGCATCGGGATGCGGAGAAGGTGCCCGCCGTGGCTTTGCCGCAGCTGGCCCAGGCGCGTGCTGCGTCTCCGGTGCTCGACAAGATGATCACCATGCGCGAAGAGCTGCGCCAGCTGTGGCTCAACACCTCGCACTCGCGCGAGCAGCTCGCGGCGGACCTGCAGGCCTGGTGCCGCCGGGCTGAAGGCAGCGGCATTGCGGCACTGCGTGATTTTTCAATGCGCTTGCGAGCGGCGCAGGTGTGATGGCGATCCCCGATCCCCGATCCTGAAATCTGATTGCCATCGAGACACCCTTCACGCCTGCGGCTTGTAAAGGTCGCGGGCGTTTTTTTTGCGGGTGCGCCACCCAGGATGGGGGCGGGCATGAAAAAACCGCCCAACCTTG
>DCVY01000247.1 GCA_002327945.1 Acidovorax delafieldii
CGGCCGCGGTGGACGATGGCGAGCCCGGCGGCACCGCCGGGCGCCCCATGCTCGACGTGCTGCGCCACCAGGACCTCGAAGGCGTGCTGGCCACCGTGGTGCGCTACTTTGGCGGCGTCAAGCTGGGCGCGGGCGGCCTGGTGCGCGCCTACACCGACTGCGTGGCCCAGGCCCTGCTCACTGCACACAAGGTGCAGCTGCAACGCATGGCCACGCTGCAATGCCTGGTGCCCTATGCGCTCGAGGGCCTGCTGCGCCGGGAGATCGAGGCCGCTGGCGCCGAACTGCTGGATGTGCAGCACGGCTCGCTCGTCACGCTGCATCTGCGTCTGCCCGAAACCCAGGCCAGCGCCTTCGTGCAACGCGTCAACGACCATGGCCAGGGCCGCGTCGGCTGGACCGGCCCGGCGGACTGACCATAAAGCGCGTAAAAACACCATTTATAGATATTACACTTGCACACAGCCCTGCTTCGCCGCTACTGCCATCCCTGTGACTGGCACCCCAACCGCCCATGTCGATACACCCCAGCCACCAGCCATCAGCCCGCCAAGCCACCCGCGCCGTGGGCGCGCTTTTGCTGCTGCTGGTTGTGGTCATGGGGCTGCCCTCCCTGCCCGGCATGCAGGGCGTGGCGCATTACCTGCCCCTGCACATGGCGCTGGAGACGCTGGCGATTGTGGTGGCGGGGCTCACGTTTGGCCTGGTCTGGAGCGCACGGCATGAGCAGTTGCCACGCAACGCGCTGGTGCTGGGCTGCGCCTTCCTGGGCGTGGGCCTGCTCGATTTCAGCCACATGCTGTCCTACAGCGGCATGCCCGACTTCATCACCCCCAGCTCCCCCGAAAAAGCCATCAATTTCTGGCTGGCAGCGCGGCTGCTGAGCGCACTGGCCCTGCTTGCAGTGGCCTGGCTGCCCTGGGGCACCAGCGCCTCGCAGCCCTCTGCCCGGTCGCTGGTGGCCGTGCTGCTGCTGGTGGCTGCGCTGCACGGACTGTTCTTTCTGGCCCCACATCTGGTGCCGGCAACCTTTGTGCCCGGCCAGGGCCTCACCGCATTCAAGATCGCTTTTGAACACGCGCTGATGGCCCTTTACCTGGCCGCCGCCGCGCTGCTGCTGTGGCACATGCGCCGCCCGCGCAGCTTCAACGCCAGCGGCCTGTTTGCAGCGGCATGCGTCATGGCGCTCAGCGAGTTTTTCTTCACGCGCTACACCGGCGTCACCGACGTTTACAACCTGATGGGCCATATCTACAAGGTGCTGGCCTACGCATTTCTGTACCGCGCCGTTTTTGTCGAAACGGTGCAGCAGCCTTACATATTGCTGGGCGCCTCGCAGCGGCAGCTGCAGGCCACGCTGGATGCATTGCCAGACCCGCTGGCGGAGATCGACGACGAAGGCCGCTGCGTCAATGTGCACGCCGGCCATGCCGGCAGCCTGGCCACGCCCGTGAGCGTGCTGCTGGGCAAAACCATGTACGAATTCTTGCCCGCCGAGAGCGCCAGCATCACCATGGCCGCCCTGGACGAAGCCCGCCGGCAAGGCTTCTCCCGCGGCCACATGCTTGCACTGGATAGGCCCGACGGCAAGCGCTGGTTTGAGCTGTCGGTGGCACGCAAGGCCCCGCAACCGGGCCAGGGCCCGCATTTTGTGGTGATCTCGCGCGACATCACCCAACGCCTTCAGAGTGAGGATGCCATGCGCAAGCTCTCGCTGGCCGTATCGCAAAGCCCCCTGACCATTGTCATCACCGACCTGCAGGCGCGCATCGAATTCGTCAACGATGCCTTCACCCGCGTCACCGAATACACCGCCGCGCAGGTGCTGGGCAAAAACCCGCGCATGCTGCAGTCGGGCAAGACCCCCCAGTCCACCTACCGCAGCATGTGGGACCAGCTCACGCAGGGCAAGCCCTGGCAGGGCGAGTTCATCAATCGCAGCCGAAGCGGGCGCGAGTACACCGAGTCGGTGCTCATTTACCCGGTGCGCAACGCCGAGGGCGTGGTCACCAACTACCTCGCCCACAAAGAAGATGTGACCGAGCGCAAACGGGCCGCCGAGCGCATCCAGCAGCTCTCGCATTACGACCAGCTCACCGGCCTGCCCAACCGCGTTCTGCTGGGCCAGCATTTTGATTTCGCCATGAGCCACAGTGCAGCCATGGCCGTGCTGTGGATCGACATTGACCGCTTCAAGGACGTGAACGACTCGCTGGGTCACAACGCGGGCGACCTGCTGCTGCTGGAGATATCCCACCGCCTGCGCACCAGCCTGCAAGACAACGCCACGCTGTCGCGCCACTCGGGCGATGCTTTTGCCGCCCTGCTGCCCCAGACCAGCCAGGACGAAGCCGCCCAGCTCTGCACCCGCCTGCTGGACGTCGTGGCACAACCGGTGCAATTGGCGGGGCAAGAATTGGCGGGGCAAGAAATCTTTGTGACCGCATCGATTGGCATCGCCATCTCGCCCGACGACGGCCAGCAACTCGACGCCCTGCTCAAGAACGCCGAAACCGCCATGTACCGCGTCAAGGACGACGGGCGCAACAGCTACCGCTTCTTCACGCCCGAGATGCAGGCGCACGCATCGCGCGCGCTGGCCCTGGGCAACGCCCTCAAACAGGCCTTGCAGCGTGGCGAGCTGCACTTGGTTTACCAGCCGCAGCTGTCGCT
>DCVY01000024.1 GCA_002327945.1 Acidovorax delafieldii
TTAACGTGAAAGACCTGTGATTCGGAGCGCGGCTGCTCCTGACCCGGCGCGGCCAAATCCGAAGGAAGCCGAACTCAGTTACGAATCAGCTCAGGCTGGCGCGGGCACGAAACCGTGCTTGACCAACATCTGCAACCAGCGCGGCGCGTTGCGAGCCACCATCATGGCCTCGCAGTCCACGGTCTTGTCCACGTAGTGCGTCTTTTTGCTCAGCATCGCGTAGATCGTGCGCAGCATCTTGTGTCCAAGGGCCACGATGGAGCGCTTGTGCCCCTTGCGCACCTTCAGCGCCCGGAACTTGCCTTTGAGCGCGCAGCGGCTCCTGCCCGCAGCCTGGGCAAACTCGCACAGCAGGCGTCGCACCCAGGCGTTGCCTTTGCGAATACGCCCGCTTTTTCGCTTGCCCGCTGACTCGTTGTTGCCAGGGCACATTCCCACCCACGAGGCCAGACGCTGAGCGCTGCCAAACACGCTCATGTCGGCGCCAATTTCCACCAGCAACATGGCCGCGCCCATCATGTCGATGCCCGGCATGGTTTGCAGCAGGCGCAGCTCCCCTTCGTAGCCCGCGTGCGCCAGGCTGCGCACCAGCTCCTGGTCAAAGCGTGCCATGCGCGCTTCGATCTCCTCGATATGCGCCATGATCTCGGCCAACACAAAGCGATGTGCCGGCGTGATCTCCTGGGCCTGCAGGGCCTCGAATATTTCCTCACGGCTGGCTCGCAGGCGATTGCTCGCCAAGCTCAAGACCTCGGGCACGCTTTGGCCCTCAATGAGCGCCTTGACCATGGCGCGCGCCGACTGCCCATGCAGGTCAGAGACCACCACGCCCAGGCGGATGCCCGTATCAGTCAAAAGCTTGTGCAACCGGTTCTTCTCGCTGGCCAGCATGCCGCCAAGCTTTTGTCTCTGGCGCGCAATGTGGCGCAGGCTGCGAAGGTCCGCCTTGGCAATGAACGAGGCGCGCAACAAGCCCGCGCGCGCCAGCGTGGCAAGCCATTGCGCATCGGCCACGTCGGTCTTGCGCCCGGGCACCGCCTTGACATGCCGTGCGTTGACCACCCAGGCCACGATCCCCACTGCCTCCAACGCGGCAAACGGGCTCTTGCAGTAGATGCCCGTGCTCTCCATGACCACCACCTCGGGGGCCAGGCTGCGCGCCCACTCGGCCAACGCCAGCCTCAGGGCGTTCCGGCCCACGGCATCCGCAGCCCCACCACACCGTTGTGCCAGGTCAGCGCGCCGCCCGCGCGCTCCATGCGCCAGCGCGTGGAGAGCAGGCCGATGCCGTGGCCCTGCGCCGTGGGGACTTCCTGCCGGCAAAGGCTCTTCCAGACTGCGGCAGGAACCCCGGTGCCAGCGTCCTGCACCGTCAGATGAAGAGCCCGGCCATCGTCCCGGACCGTCACCCGCACCGGCGCACGGCCGTGGTGACGAGCGTTGTCCAGCAAGTTGCCGAGGGCACGGGCCAGGGTCTCGGGGTGCGGAAGCTGCGCATCGGCGCAGGGGCTGTCGGCGCCCGTCCAGACCACATCCGGCCAGGCCGATTGCCGCGCGGCCACCCACGCGGCCCAGCCCTCGGTTGACAGCGGCTCGTGGCCCGCGGGCGTAAACAGGTCCAGCGACTGGTCCACCAGCGATTGCAGCGCCGCCACCGACCCCAGCATCGCCGCGCGATCCGCCCCGGGCAGGCCGTCCTGCAGGTCCACCAGCAGGCGCAGGCGGGTCAGCGGCGTGCGCAAGTCGTGGGCCAGACTGCCCAGCAGAATGGTCTTGCGCCGCTGCTGCAAGGCCAGATGCGCCTGCCAACGCAACGCCAGCAGCGTGCCGGCGATGCCCGACAACTGCAGCGCCAGCAGGGCCAGCACCGCCGGACGCAGCCGGGGCGGCGAAGCCACGATCCGGAGCACGCGGCCTGGAGCGGGATCATCCACCCATTGCACCCGACTGCCCTGCGGCCCCTCAATGACACTGACCGAGCCCGAGGGGAGCGCATGGGTCAGCGCCCAGACGTACACATCCAGCCCCGGCGGGATCGCGGCAGCGGGCGCGTCTTCCAGAATCTGCAGGCCGTGCTCCCGCGCGAGCGCCTCGCCCCAGGCGCGCCGGGCCGGCGGATCAGCCGCCAGAGCGCGCCATTGGGCGGCGGCCAGTTGCATGGCGGTGGCCAGTTCGTGGGCCGAGCGGTGAACCAGCGGCCGCAACACGCCCCAGCCCACGGCCGGTACCGCCAGCAGTTGCGCCAGCAGCACGCCCAGCAACACTTGCCGCGCAGAGGGCCAGCGACGGCGCTCAGGCATGGCCCTGCGCGGCTCGCGAAGCCGTGCCGGGTGCCTGCGGCGGCGTGAACCGGTAGCCCTCGCCCCACACGGTTTCGATCATGCCGGCGTGCGCGCCCAGCTTCTTGCGCAGGCGCGACAGCCGCACGTCCACAGCGCGCTCGCCGGCATCGTCGGCGGATTCCCCCAGTACCGACAGCAACTGCCCCCGGCTGAAAACCCGTCCGGGCTGCAGCGCCAGATGCGCCAGCAGCTGCCATTCACCCGCGCTCAGCTTCAGCGGCGTGTCGTGCAGGCACAGGCAGCGGCGCGCGAAGTCCAGCGTGAACGGCCCGAACACCAGGCGCTGGTCGCCCTGCACCCCGCGCCGACGCAGCAGCGCGCGCAGGCGGGCAACCAGCTCAGTCGGCTCGAAGGGTTTGGCCAGGTAGTCATCGGTCGCGCTGAGGCCCTGAATGCGTTCGGCCAGCGCCGCCTTGGCTGAAAGCATCAACACCGGTGGCGCGCCCAGCGTATGACCCAGACGCCGCGCCAGCACCCAGCCGTCTTCACCGCGCAGCGCCCAGTCGAGCACGCAAACGTCCGCGCCCCCCTGCGCCAGCGCGTGGTCGAACGCGGCGATGGTGTCCACCGCAGTCACGGCGAAGCCGTCGCGCTGCAGCACGCGGATCAGCAGCCCGCGCAACTCCGCATCGTCATCAAGCACCAGCACCCGGGGCAAGTCGGTCAATTTCATGGACGCAACACTTTTGCAACACCTCTTTTTGATGATAGGCGTATCAGACCACATACCCCAAGGAGCATTGCATGAACAAGACGTTGACCACCCTTTCGGCTGCCCTGCTGACGGCCCTGGTGCTGAGCGCCTGCGGCGGCGGCGGTGGCGACAACGGCGGGCCGCCGCTGGTGGTGGATGCCGAGGGCGTCTCCACCTTCGACAGCACCGCGCTGGGCACCACGCTGGTGGCCCTGCCCAGTGAAACCCTGAGCCTGGCCGAGCAGGCCACCCTGGCCTACATGAGCGAGGAAGAAAAGCTCGCCCACGATGTCTATGTGCATCTCGCCTCGCTGTGGGGCACCAGCGTGAAGACCTTCGCCAACATCGCCACCAGCGAAGCCACCCACACCGAGGCTGTGCGCCAGTTGCTGCTGCGCTACAACCTGCCCGACCCCGCCGCCAGCCTGGGGGCCGGACAGTTCCAGAACCCAACGCTGCAGGCGCTGTACACCCAACTGGCGGCGGCTGGTGGGCCCTCGCTGGTCGAGGCCCTCAAGGTGGGCGCGGCGATTGAGGAAATTGACATTGTGGACATCCAGGCGGCGCTGGTGAATGTGGACAACCAGGACATCCGCCTGGTGTACGAGAACCTCCTCAAGGGCTCGCGCAACCACCTGCGCGCATTCGTGAAAGCCCTGCTTCAACAGGGCGTCACCTACGTGCCGCAGTACATGAACCCCGCCGACTATCTGGCGATCGTCAACACACCCGTCGAGCGCAACTGAAAGGGTGCGCGGAACCCGCCCGCCTCAGCGCAAATGCTTGATCCGCTTGGCGGCAAAGGCCTGCGGCACGCCCAGCGCGCGCTGGCGCGGCACCAGCGTGAAAGACTGCCCGGCTTCGATGGTGCCCGGCGCGCGCACCGCCAGATAGAAGCCACAGCAGCCCACCTGCACCATGTCGCGGGCCGCCTGCGCGTAACCCATGACGGCATTGAACTTGAAACAGGGCTCGCGCGGCGCGGTCACGCGCAGCACGCAGGCCGGGAAATGCAGTTCGTCGCCGATCCACACGTCCCGCTCCAGCAGGCCTTGCAGCGAGAGATTTTCACCAACGAAGCCTGGCGGCAGCACCTCGTCGAACAGGCTCACGCCGTGCGCGCGCCGCTGCGCCTGCCAGAACGCGTGGTGCTCGACCGGGTAGGCATACACCGCCTTGTCCAGCCCGCCGTGCACGCTCGGGTCCGCCTGCTCGTCGCCAGCCAGCCCCATGCGGCCCACGGCCACCGGGCCGTCCACCGCCTGCTTGCCGATGGCCGTCAGCACCCGGCGCCCACCCGCCAGCAGCGGCCGGGCCGGGCCCACATTGACGCTGGTCACGCGAAGAAAGAAATCAACCGAGATTGTCCATTAGGAATTT
>DCVY01000040.1 GCA_002327945.1 Acidovorax delafieldii
GGCGGGCTTACTGCCCGTACTGCCCGCAAGGAGGAGCAACGCCGCTTGGCGCCCCGAGCGCGGTGCTGGCGGGTGCATAGCGCTCTCACCCAAAAGGTGAACGCCATCGAAGCCATCAACGATAGATTGCATGCGGCTTGCGAAGGGATACAAAGCGGTCAACTGCCGGTTTTAGGATCATCCTGTTTTCCTCGGTGGACCGGTGCCAACTCGGCGTAAATGCAGATTTGGCGTGGGTTTCAGCCCGATATGAGGAGACACCCGATGGGTGCGCAAATGCAGTGTTTTGCGCTTGCTGGCTCAGTGCTGGGTGGGCGCGGGCGGCTCGTCCAGGGCCATGGCGGCGGGCTGGCGGCTGCGGCGCCAGGCTTTTTCCATTTCCACAACCACATACACCACCATCGCCGCCGCCAGGCAAATGCCCAGTTCGGCCGCGCTCAGCGGCTCGGTTTTGAAGATGGGGTTCAGCCAGGGCACGTAGATGGTGGCCATCTGCAGCGCAAACGTCAGCAGCATGGCGCCCAGCAGGGGCCGGTTGCTGGCCAGGCCCAGGCGCCACAGTGGCTCGGTTTCGGAGCGTATGGCCATGACAAGGGTCATTTGTGACAGGGTGAGCACCGTGAACACCATGGTCTGCCAGTGGGCGTGGCCGGTGGCAATGGCCCAGGCCTGCACCGCCAGGCACAGGCCGCCAATCAACAGGCCAATGCCCAGGATGTGCTGCCACATGCCGCCGGCAAACAGGCTCTCTGTGGGCGCGCGCGGCGGGCGTTGCATGATGCCGCGCTCGGCCGGCTCGGCCGCCAGCGCCAGGCCGGGCAGNNGCGAGGAAGATGGTCCAGATCTCGCCCGAGTTGCCGGTCATGGCGTAGCGCACGAATTTGCGGATGTTGTCGTAAATACGCCGCCCCTCTTTGATGGCGGCGACGATGGTGGCGAAGTTGTCGTCCAGCAGCACCAGGCTGCTGGCCTCGCGCGCTACGTCGGTGCCGCCTTTGCCCATGGCCACGCCGATGTCGGCGCGCTTCAACGCGGGGGCATCGTTCACGCCGTCGCCGGTCATGGCGACAAAGTGGCCCTGTGCCTGCAGCGCTTCGACGATGCGGATTTTTTGCGCCGGATCGACACGCGCATAGATGCGCACCGCTTCCACCCGCTGGTTCAAAGTGGCGGTGTCCAGCTCCGTCAGGTCGGTGCCCGTGAGCACCGGGGCATCGTCGGAATCCACGATGCCCAGCCGGTGGGCGATGGCACGCGCCGTGGCCGGGTGGTCGCCGGTGATCATCACGGGGGTGATGCCGGCGGTGATGCAGTCGCGCACGGCAGCCATGGCCTCGGGGCGGGGCGGGTCGATGAGGGCGATCAGGCCCAGCAATTGGAGCTGGCTCTCGACGGTGTCGATGGCGTTGGTGTCGGGCAGGCGCGCGTGGGTGCGCCGGGCCAGGGCCAGCACGCGCAGGCCTTGCGCGGCCAGCAGGTCGGCGCTGGCCAGCATGCTGGCAGTGTCCAGCGGTGCGCCGCCATCGGGCGTCCACTGCGCGGTGCAGCGGGGCAGCACCGATTCGGGGGCGCCCTTGGTGTAGGCAACAAAGCTGGCCCCCTCTTTGTGGAAGGTGGTCATGCGCTTGCGGTCGGAGTCAAAGGGCTGCTCTTGCACGCGCGGGTGGGCCAAGTCGAGCGCAGTTTTGTCCAGTCCGCCCGCGTAGGCGGCCAGCACCAGGGCCGTCTCGGTGGGGTCGCCCAGCCAAGCGGGTGCGTGGCCGTCGCCATGGTTGCCCTGGTGGCTGGCGTCGTTGCACAAGGCGGCGGCGCGCAGCGTTTCGGCATGGACGGCGCCGGGCAGCGGGTCGCCCGGTGTCCAGCGCTGGCCTTGGGCCAGCAGCAGTTCGGCGTGCATGCGGTTTTGCGTCAGGGTGCCGGTCTTGTCGGAGCAGATGGTGGTGACCGAGCCCAGCGTCTCCACTGACGGCAGGCGCCGCACCAGTGCATGGATGGTGACCATGCGCCGCGCGCCCAGCGCCAGCAGCACGGTGACCACGGCGGGCATGGCCTCGGGGATGGCGGCCACGGCCAGGCTGATGGCGGTGAGCGCCATCAGCAGCGGGGCCTCGCCGCGCAGCACGCCCACTAAAAAGACGATGGCGCAAATGCCCAGCACGGCCAGCGCCAGCCGTTTGCCAAAAGCCGCCAGGCGCCGCTGCAGCGGCGTGCTGCGGTCGTCGGTGTCCAGCAGTTTGGCCACTTTGCCCAGTTCGGTGCGCATGCCGGTGGCCACCACGAGACCGCGAGCACGCCCGTGGGTGGCGGTGGTGCCCTTGAAGGCCATGTTGATGCGGTCTCCCAGCGCGCTGGCTTCCGGGCCGGCCAGGGTGTCGGTCTGTTTGGCCACGGTGACCGATTCGCCCGTGAGTGCCGATTCGTCCACCTGCAGTTGGGCGATCTCGATCAGGCGCAGGTCGGCCGGGATCTGGTTGCCGGCTTCCAGCAGCACGATGTCGCCCGGCACCAGCACGCTGGCGGGCACCACCTGCACCTCACCGCCGCGCAGAACGGTGGCGTGGGCAGCGGCCAGTTGGCGCAGCGCCGCCATGGCCTGGTCGGCCCTCCACGCCTGCACGAAGCCTATGACGGCGTTGAGCACCACGATGATCAGGATGACGATCGTGTCGGTTAGCTCGCCCACCAGTCCTGCGATCACCGCCGCGCCCAGCAGCACCAGCACCATGAAGTCCTTGAACTGGTCGGCCAGCAGCGCCAGGGGGCCGCGGCGGGTGTGGTCTTGCAGTTCGTTGGCGCCATGCTGCAGTGCGCGCTGCGCGGCTTCGTCGTCGTGCAGGCCGGTGCGGGGGTCCACTCCCTGCTCGCGGGCCAGGTCGTGTGCGTCCCGCAGGTGTGCGTTGCCTGGCGGTGGAATGCAGGGCGAGGAGGCAGTAGTTTCAGGCACCATGAAGGAAGACCACGTAGGTGTTGAGCAGGTAGACCGCCGCCAGGCCCAGGCTGACCGCGCCCACGGCGCGCAGCACCCGCCCGCGTGGGCGAAAGAACAGGCCCACCAGGGCCAGCCCGGTCATCACGATGGCCGAGCTGGCCGTGACGGCATGCACGAGCGAGACATCGGACAGCAGCACGCCCGGGCGGTAGAAAAAGTCGTCCACGGCAACAATGGTCACATTGAACAGATTGCTGCCCAGCAGGTTGCCGATGGCCATGTCCAGCGCGCCCAGCCGCAAGGCCGACAGCGTGACCGCCAGCTCCGGCAGCGTGGTGGCCATGGCCACGAACAGGCTGCCCACGAAACTGCGGTTCCAGCCCATGGTGTTGGCCAGGTCCACCGCGGCAAACGGCAGCCACAGGCCGGCACCCACCACCACCGATGCTGCTACGGCGAAGCGCACCAGGGCCTGGCGCAGTGGCAGTGCGGGCGGGGCATCCTCGGCAGCCGATGGGTCGGGGTGGGAGCGTTCGTAGGCAAACAGGGTCCGCATGGCGACAAGGTACAGCATGAGCATGACGGGCGTCATCAGACCCACACCCCAGACCGAGGCACGGGATGCGCCCGGGGAGCCCGCTTGTGGACCCAGTTGACCGATGAGCAGGCCCGTCAGCAAAAAGCCCAGCAGCACCAC
>DCVY01000172.1:0-463 GCA_002327945.1 Acidovorax delafieldii
TTCTCCAAAATGCCCGAGCGGACAAACCCGGCGTCTGCGCGACCTTGTGCGACGGCTTCAACGACCTTGTCGTGCGGATTGCCAACTTCAAGAAATCGAATGTCTGACAGTTGGATTCCGAGATCGCGCAGAAGAGCCGCCTGCGCGATATAGCCACCCAGGTACTTCTGACCTGGGATGGCCACCTGCTTGCCTTTAAGGTCGGTCAGAGAACGAATGTCGGCCCTGTCTTTACGGCGGAACACCACGCCGCCCAGAGAAGAAACCGCGATCCCGTTTTCAACAGTGACCTGAGTGGCAATTGCGCCCGAGAGTTTGTTAAGCGCACGCAGACGAATGTAGTGTGTTGGGTTTGTGAACACCACGTCCAACTCGCCAAGCGCGATGGCTTGTTCTAGCTCGTCTTGGTTCAGAACCCGTATCTCGACTGCTTTATCTACGAGCAGCTGCTCAACGTAACGTG
>DCVY01000172.1:547-18398 GCA_002327945.1 Acidovorax delafieldii
GGTCGGAACCGCTTCAGGCGGCCTTGCGTTCAGTAGGCGCCAGGGTCCCGGTGCGCCACTGCGCCATCAGCCCGGTCCACTTGGCGCGCGCCGCCTTCAGATGGCGCTCCTTCACATGGCCATAGCCGCGGATGCCTTCGGGAATGCTGGCAATCTCCACGGCCAGCGGCAGCTTCTCGGGGGTGAGGCCGGCCAGCAACTCGTCGATGCAGGCGCGGTATTGGGCGATCAGGGCGCGCTCTGTGCGGCGCTCGTCGGTGTGGCCGAAGATGTCCAGCGCGGTGCCGCGCAGCCCCTTCATCCGGGCCAGCAGCCCAAAGGCCTTGCGCATCCAGGGGCCGTAGCCTTGTTTGACCAGTTCGCCCTGGTCGTTCTTCCTGGCCAGCATGGGCGGCGCCAGGTGGTGCACCAGCTTGTAATCGCCCTCGAACATGGCGGCGATCTGGTCCGTGAAGGCCTTGTCGGTGTGCAGGCGCGCCACCTCGTACTCGTCCTTGTAGGCCATGAGTTTGAAGAGGTGGCGCGCCACGGCTTCGGACAGGCGGGTGCTGGTGCCCAGCTTCGCCTCGGCCGCCTTCACCTTCTCGACAAAGGCCTGGTAGTCGGCGGCATAGGCAGTGTTCTGGTAGCCGGTGAGGAACCCTGCGCGCTTGCCCACCATTTCAGCGAGGGGCGGCTTCTTGGCGAACTGGATCACCTGCGCGGCGGCAAACAGCGCCTGCACCGATGCCAGGTCGTGCGCGCAGCGGCGGCCCCATTCAAACGCCGCCTTGTTGTTGTCCACCTGCACGCCGTTCAATTCCATGGCGCGCATCAGCGAGGCGTGGGACAGGGGCACCCGGCCTTTTTGCCAGGCGTAGCCCAGCATCAGCGGGTTGGTGTAGATGCTGTCGCCCAGCAGCTGGGTGGCCACCTGCTCGGCATCCAGGCTGCCCACGCCGCCCGCACCGACAGCCGCCGCAATCGCGCTGTCGCAGTTGGCGGCGGGGAACTGCCAGTTGGGGTTGGTCACGAAGGCCGCCGTGGGCGTGCCATGCGTGTTGAGCGCCACAAAGGTGCGGCCTGGCTGCATCACGGCCAGCGTGTATTTGTGGGCCGTCACGATGGCGTCGCAGCCGATCACCAGGTCCGCCTTGGCGGTATCGACCTTGGTGGTGTAGATGGCGCTTTGCCGGTTGGCAATCTGGATATGGCTCCAGGTGGCCCCGCCCTTTTGGGCCAGGCCGCCGGCATCCTGCGTGACCACGCCTTTGCCTTCCAGGTGCGCAGCCATGCCCAGCAGCGAGCCGATGGTGATCACCCCCGTGCCGCCCACGCCGCCCACCACGATGCCCCAGGTCGTTTCGGCGATGGGCAGCACGGGCTCGGGGATGGCGGGCAGGCTGGAGAGGTCGCCCTTCATTTCCTTTTTGGGTTTCTTGGGCTGGCCGCCCTCGACGGTGACGAAGCTCGGGCAAAAGCCCTTGAGGCAGGAATAGTCCTTGTTGCAGGTGCTTTGGTTGATGCGGCGCTTGCGGCCGAACGCGGTTTCCACGGGCTCGACCGACAGGCAGTTCGATTGCACCGAGCAGTCGCCGCAGCCTTCGCAGACCAGTTCGTTGATCACCACGCGCCGGGCCGGGTCCACCATGGAGCCACGTTTGCGGCGGCGGCGCTTCTCGGTGGCGCAGGTCTGGTCGTAGATGATGGCCGTGCAGCCGGCAATTTCGCGGAACTCGCGCTGGATGCGGTCCAGCGTGTCGCGGTGGAACACCTCGACGCCGGGCGGCAGGTCGTTGACCAGCTCGGGGTGGCCGGCGCGCACGGCGCTGCTGTCCAGCCGGTGCGTGCGGCCGTGGTATTTCTCGGGCTCGTCGGTGACCACGACCAGTTTGACCACCCCTTCGGCGCGCAGGCTGTGCGCGATCTGCGCCACCGAGTGGCCCTCGGGGCGCTCGCCCACCTGCTGGCCGCCGGTCATGGCCACGGCGTCGTTGTAGAGCACCTTGTAGGTGATGTTGACGCCGGCCGCGATGCTCTGGCGAATCGCCAGCAGGCCGCTGTGAAAGTAGGTGCCGTCGCCCAGGTTGGCGAAGACATGCGCGTCCTTGGTGAAGGGCGCCTGGCCCACCCACGACACGCCTTCGCCGCCCATCTGCGTGAAGGTGCTGGTGCTGCGGTCCATCCACACCGTCATGTAGTGGCAGCCAATGCCGGCCACCGCGCGCGAGCCCTCGGGCACGCGGGTGCTGGTGTTGTGCGGGCAACCGCTGCAGAACCACGGGGCGCGCTCACCGGTGTCCACCTTCAGCTCCGTCATCGCGCGTTCGCTGGCTTCGATGATGGCGATGCGGGCGTCCATGCGGGCAATGATGTCGCTCGATACGCCCAGCTTCTTCAGGCGTTTGGCAATCGCCTTGGCGATGATGGCGGGCGTCAGATCGGCCTTGGCGCGCAGCAACCAGTTCTGGCTGGGGTTGGCCCTGCTCCACTCGCCGCCCGAGTTGTCGCCCTCCACCTCGTCGAACTTGCCCAGCACGTTGGGGCGCACGTCGGCGCGCCAGTTGTAGAGCTCTTCTTTCAGCTGGTATTCGATGACCTGGCGCTTTTCTTCCACCACCAGAATCTCCTGCAGCCCCTGCGCAAAGCTGCGCGTGATGGTGGCTTCGAGCGGCCACACCACGTTGACCTTGTGCACGCGGATGCCCAAGCTGCGGCAGGTGTCGTCATCGAGGCCCAGGTCCACCAGCGCCTGGCGCGTGTCGTTGTAAGCCTTGCCGCTGGCGATGATGCCGAAGCGGTCGTTCTTGCCTTCGATCACGTTGCAGTTGAGCTTGTTGGCGCGCACATAGGCCAGCGCTGCGTACCACTTGTAGTCCATGAGGCGCGCTTCCTGCTCCAGCGGCGCGTCGGGCCAGCGGATGTGCAGGCCGCCGGGCGGCATCACAAAATCTTCGGGAAGGATGATCTTCACGCGGTCCGGGTCCACGCTGACGCTGCTCGATGACTCCACCACTTCCTGGATGGTCTTCATGCCCGACCACACGCCTGAAAAGCGGCTCATTGCAAAGGCGTGCAGGCCCATGTCCAGAATCTCCTGCACGCTGCTCGGAAAGAACACCGGTGTGCCGCAGGCCTTGAAGATGTGATCGCTCTGGTGCGCGGCCGTGCTGCTCTTGCTGATGTGGTCGTCGCCCGCGATGGCGATCACGCCACCATGCTGGGCCGTGCCGGCCATGTTGGCGTGCTTGAAGACATCCGAGCAGCGGTCCACGCCTGGGCCCTTGCCGTACCAGATACCAAACACGCCATCGAACTTTTTGCTTTGCGGGTACAGGTCGAGCTGCTGGGTGCCCCACACGGCGGTGGCGCCCAGTTCCTCGTTCACGCCGGGCTGAAAGACGATGTGGTTGGCCGCCAGGTGCTTCTTGGCCGCCCACAGCGCCTGGTCATAGGTGCCCAGCGGGCTGCCACGGTAGCCGCTGATGAAGCCGGCGGTGTTCAGACCCGCCGCCGCATCGCGCTGGCGCTGCAGCATGGGCAGGCGCACCAGGGCCTGCACGCCGCTCATGAAGGCGCGCCCGTGGTCGAGGGTGTATTTGTCTTCCAGGCTTACCGTCTCAAGGGCTTTGCGGATCGACTCGGGCAGGGGGGCGTTCATGGCTGTCTCCGGGGGGTGATGCGGCTCCGCCACCTCTTTGTGGGCAGCAGCGGGCGTGTAGATAGAGGGATTGCAGTGCAGTTTAGGCATTGTGCCGCGCTATGTGCTTTCGTTTTCATGCCACGTTTACCCTCGATTCAGAAAGGATCTTTCTTAGAATGGCCGCATCATGAATGGTTTGGATAAATTTGACCTTGCCATCCTGGGCGAATTGCAGGCCGACGCCCGGCTGACCAATGCCGAGCTGGCCCAGCGCGTGGGCCTGTCGGCGGCGCCCTGCTGGCGGCGCGTGCGGGCGCTGGAAAAAGAAGGCTTCATCAAGGGCTACCACGCCGAGATCGACCGCCACAAGATCGGCCTGGGTGTGCTGGCCTTTGTGCGGCTGGATGCCGACCGCAACACCGGCAACCTGACCCGGGCCATGGAAGAGGCCATCCGCCAGATCCCCGAAGTGGTGTCGTGCCACTACATCAGCGGCACCGGCACCTTCGAGCTGCAGGTGGTGGCGCGCGACCTGGACAGTTTTTCGTTGTTTGCCCGCGACGTGCTGCTCAACCTGCCCAATGTGAAAGACATGCACACCAGCTTTTCGCTGGGCGAGGTGAAAGCCAGCGGCGCCCTGCCACTTACGCACCTGGCGCGGGTTCGCGCGTAAATGCTATAGATTAAATAGCTTTCTGCGCTTTCTGGCAAAGCGCCTGCGGCTGGTCGGAGGCCCGTTCTGGCGGGCGCTGGCCCCTGGTCCGCTCCGGGGCGCTGCGGCAGGTGCTGCGCCGTGGGCCCGGACGCAGCACAATGGCGGAACATGCCTCCACAGCCTCCCCACGACAGCGCCCACAGCGTTTTCCCTGCCGCACCGCCCGCGTCCACCCAGTCGCCGGAGGAAGCGGCCGCCGCCATGGACGCCCGGAACGCTGAACAGGCCTGCGCCACGCTGGACGAAAGCGCCGCCCAGCGGGCCGCCCTTTCGCCTCTGGCGCCGCTGTCGGTGCCGGTGTTCCGCATGCTCTGGCTCACCTCGGTGGTGGCCAACACCTGCATGTGGATGAACGATGTGGCGGCGGCCTGGCTGATGACCACGCTCACCACCTCGCCCATCCTGGTGGCGCTGGTGCAGTCGGCCTCCACGCTGCCGGTGTTTTTGCTGGGCCTGCCCAGTGGCGCGCTGGCCGACATCCTGGACCGGCGGCGTTACTTCATCGCCACGCAGTTCTGGGTGGCGGCTGTTGCGCTGGTGCTGTGCGCTGCCATCCTCGTGGGCGGCATGACGGCGCCGCTGCTGCTGGCCCTGACTTTTGCCAACGGCATTGGCCTGGCCATGCGCTGGCCGGTGTTCTCGGCCATCGTGCCCGAACTCGTGAGCCGCCCGCAACTGCCTGCCGCCCTGGCGCTCAATGGCGTGGCCATGAACGCCTCGCGCATCATCGGGCCGCTGCTGGCGGGCGCCATCATTGCCAGCGCGGGCAGCGCCTGGGTGTTTGTGCTCAATGCCGTGCTGTCGATCCTCTCGGGCCTGGTCATCATGCGCTGGCAGCGCACCCATGTGTCCAGCCCGCTGGGGCGTGAACGCCTCGGAAGCGCCATGCGCGTGGGGCTGCAGTTTGTGCACCAGTCGCCGCGCATGCGGGCCGTGCTCTGGCGCATCGCCCTGTTTTTTCTGCACGCCACGGCGTTGATGGCTTTGTTGCCACTGGTGGCCAGGGGGCTCGACGGCGGGGGCGCTGGCACGTTCACGCTGCTGCTGGCCTCCATGGGGGCGGGCGCCATCGTGGCCGCCATGTTTTTGCCGCGCCTGCGCCAGGCCATGGCGCGCGATGCGTTGGTGCTGCGCGGCACGCTGCTGCAGGCCGCAGCCATGGCGGTGATGGCCATTGCGCCCAATGTTTATGTGGCCGTGCCCGCCATGGTGCTGGGGGGCATGGCATGGATCACCACGGCCAATGCGCTCAGCGTGTCGGCCCAGCTGGCGCTGCCCAACTGGGTGCGCGCGCGGGGCATGTCGATCTTCCTGATGGCCACCATGGGGGGCTCCGCGCTGGGCGCCGCCCTGTGGGGGCAGGTGGCCACGGTGACATCGGTGCAGCTGAGCCTGGCTGTGGCCGCCCTCTCGGGCGTGCTCGCCATGGCCCTGGTGCAGCGCCTGGTGACGGATCGCCACACGGAAGAAGACCTGAGCCCCTCGCACGCCTTCAAGGCGCCTGTGGCGACCACACCGCTGCAGGCCGGGCGCGTGGTGGTCACCATCGAGTACACCATCGACCCGGCGCGCGCCGCAGAATTTCGCACCCTCATGCAGGAAAGCCGCCGCAGCCGCCTGCGCCAGGGGGCGCTGTCGTGCGACTTGCTGCACGATTTGACCGACCCGGCGCGCTATGTGGAGCAGATCGTGGACGCGTCCTGGACCGAACACCTGCGCCGTTTTGACCGGGTGACCGCGTCCGATGTGGCGCTGCGCGAGCGCAAGCTGGCGTTTCACCGGGGGGAATCGCCCCCCGAGGTGGTGCGCTACCTCATGGAGCGCTGACCGCGCCGAAGTGCGCGCCCCGTTGCAGCCTGATCAGCGCGGCCACAGGGCCCACAGGCGCAGCCCCTGCTTGAGCCGCCCGGCCAGTTCGCCCGCTTCGGTGCCCCAGCCGGCGAAATAGTCGGCCCGCACTGCGCCCACGATGGCGCTGCCGGTGTCCTGCGCCATCACCAGGCGCTGCATCGACACCTGCGGCCCCCTGGAGGCCAGCCACACCGGCGTGCCATAGGGAATGCTCTGGCGGTCCACGGCAATTGACCGGCCGGGTGTGAGGGGCACGCCCTGCGCGCCGCGCGGCCCGAACTGGGCATCCAGCGGGCTGAGGGCTTCTTCGCGGAAGAACACGTAGCGCGGGTTGCTCCACAAGAGCGCGTTGGTGTGCTGCGGGTTTTGCGCCAGCCAGGTGCGGATGCCGGGCCAGGTGGCATCGCGCGTTGCGCCCTGGTCCAGCAGCCAGCGGCCCACGCTCTGGTAGGGATGGTCGTTGGTGCCGGCGTAGGCCACCCGCACGGTGGTGATGCGGCCATCGACCTCTGTGATCTGCAGTCGGCCCGAGCCCTGAATGTGCAGCACCAGGGATTCGACCGGATCGCGCAGCCAGGCGATTGCCCGCCCCCGCAGCGCGGCCTGGGCCTCGGGCAGGGTGTCGATCTGCTGGCGCGTGTACCAGGGCTTGCGGGCGCCGTGCCCGGCGGGCAGGCCATACACCGGCACGGTATAGCCGTTGCCGGGCTGGCGTGCGGCGTCGATCATCGGCTCGTAATAGCTGGTGAGCAGGCCCTCGGCATTGCCGTCGGCGCTTTCGACGCGGTAGGGCTGAAGGCGCCGGACCATCCAGGCGCGCTGCTCCTGGGTGCTGGCAATGCTGAGCTGGCGCACCTCGCCGCACAGCGCTGTGAACGGCGGCTGGGGCCGCTCGCAGCTTTTGATCCAGGCGTTCCAGGCTTCGTGCAGGGCGTCGTCGGCAAAGCCCGGCAGCTCGGCCCAGCGCACCGGAATCCAGCGGCTCCTGGGTTGCGCCAGTGGGGGCGGCAGTGGCGCGGTATCGTCCGGCATGGCCGTGCCACCTGGGGCCGGTGCTGCCGGGATGGCCCCAGGCTGCGCAGGGCTTGGCGTGGGTGGGGTGGAGCAGGCGGCCAGCGTTCCTACAATCAGCGCCGTCATCACAAGGCGCAGGGGGGTCAATTTCATGGGGCTGATTTTGCTTGAAGCGTTGCTGGCGCTGGTGGTGCTGGTGCTGATTGTCTGGTGGACGATGTTTTCCGGGCGCAAAGGTGGTGAGCTGAAGCTGCCGCCGCCGGACCAAGACACCGGCCCGCCCGTGCCTTGAGCGCTGGGTGGAATTCGCAAGCCTTCGTCCTACACAGGCTGCGCTGGCTGGCCATTACCCTTGCGAAAGCGTAGAGTGAATGCTGCTGACCCGACACCGGGTTTGCACTTTGTCCCCTCATTTTCAAGGAATCTAGCCATGCGTAAATACATCATTCCCGGCGTCGCCGCCGTTGTCGTCCTGGCCACCGGTTGTGCAGAGATGAGCGATACCCAGCGCCGCACCGCCACGGGCGCAGGCGTGGGCGCGCTGGCGGGTGCTGTGCTCAGCTCGGCCACGGGTGGGCGCGCGGGCACGGGCGCCGTCGTGGGAGCGGGCGTGGGCGCCCTGGGCACCTACATCTGGTCGCAGAACATGGAGCGCCAAAAGCGCGAGATGGAGCAGGCCACGCAGGGCACCGGCATTGCCGTGACGCAGACGCAGGACAACCAGCTCAAGCTGGATATCCCGAGCGACATTTCCTTTGCCGTGGGCCGGGCGGACATCCAGCCCAACTTTGTACCGGTGCTGGATCGGTTTGCCGAGGGCTTGCGCAACAACCCGAACACCGATGTGCGCATCATCGGCCACACCGACAATACCGGCAGCGATGCCGTGAACGACCCGCTGTCGCTGGACCGTGCGGCCAGCACGCGCAATTACCTCACGGGCCGGGGCGTTGATGGGCGCCGCATTTCGATCGAAGGCATGGGCGAGCGCCAGCCCATTGCCACCAACGACACGGCACAAGGTCGCAGCCGAAACCGCCGGGTCGAGATTTATGTGGGTGAGCGCCCGCGCGGCTAAACGGCAGGCATGCAGGCACCGGCGCAGCGGCCCAAAGCGACTTCGGGACCAGTGCGCAGCAGGTTGGCCCGCTCCCCGCTGATTTCACCGGCATCTTGTGGCACACCGCGCTCGGTGCGTTCCTGCCACCAGGACCACCAGCAAGGTCCAGGGCGACCACCGGCGCCAGCGTCACAGGACGCGGTGCTCCAGCGCGGGCAGCTGCGCGCGCACCTGGTGCACGCGCCCGGCATCGAGGTCGCCAAGCACCACGCCCGGCCCTTGCGCCAGTGCGTGGACGATCTGCCCCCAGGGATCGACCAGCATGCTGTGCCCCCAAGTCTGGCGACCGTTTTCGTGCATTCCGCCCTGCGCGGGGGCCAGCACATAGGCCAGGTTTTCCACCGCCCGGGCCCGCAGCAACAACTCCCAGTGGGCCTGCCCGGTGGTGTGGGTGAAGGCGCTGGGTACCAGCAGCAGGTCGGCCCCCGCGCTGGCGTGCAGGCGATACAGCTCGGGAAACCGCAGGTCGTAGCACACGCTCAGGCCGACGCGCCAGGTGTGGCCGGTGCGTGCTGGCAGGTCGAAGTGCACCGGTGCGGCCCCTGCCTCGATCACCCGGCCCTCGTCAAAATGCTCGCGCCCGTTGTCAAACCGAAACAGGTGGATCTTGTCGTAGCGTGCCGCGCACTGGCCCGAAGGGCCATACACCAGCGTGGTGTTGCGCACGCGCGCCGGATCGGCGGTTTGCATGGGCAGGGTGCCGCCCACCACCCATATCTGCAGCTCCTGGGCAGCGCGGGCGAGAAACGCCTGCACAACGCCATCGCCCGGGGTTTCGCGCAATGCCAGCTTGTCGGTGTCGCGCAGCCCCATGGCGCCAAAATATTCGGGCAGCACGGCCAGCTCGGCCCCTGCCGTGGCGGCCTGTTCCAGCAGACGGCGGGCCATGGCCAGGTTGTCGCTGCGCTGTGTGCCGGAGACCATCTGCAGGGCGGCTACTTTCATGGGGTCTCTCCTGTGGGTGTTCCTGCGCGCGTGGGCGGTGTTCCGGGCGCTTGTGCGGCCCCCGCGGGCGCGGGGGCGTTGCCCGATTGTCGGCTGCGCCGGGGAATGCGCACGATGTTCGGATCCGTCCAGGTGCCGTCAATCTGAAACTCCTGGGTGGCGGCCTCGATCAGGGGGCCGCGCAGAAACACCTGGGCCAGAAAGCTGCCCAGTCCGACGACCGGGTTGATGGCCGTGGCCACCAGCGAGGCGGTCAGGGCATTGATCTCGGGCACCACCACCACATGCAGGTTCTGGGTTTCGTGGTCGATGTTGGCGCTGCCCTCCATCAGCACGGCTGCGTTGACCCCCTTCATCTGCAGGTTGTTGGTGATGGCAACGCCCTGCTCGATGCGCACGTCGCCCCGCACGAAATCGAATGCAAAACCCTCGCTGAACACATCGCGGAAATCCAGGGTCAGGCGGCGTGGCAGGGCTTGCAGGCTCAGCACGCCGAGCAGCTTGGCAAGCCCCGGATCCGCCTGGAGGAACTGGCCTGACTCCACATTCAGATGGATCTGCCCGGTCATGGAGCGATAGTCGGGGCTCATGGGCGCGCCCATCCAGGCCACCTGCCCCTGCATGCGCCCCTTGCCGCGGCGCACCACGTTTTCCATGCCAAAACGGGCCAGCAGGTCGCCTGAGTCGCGAATGTCGAGCTGAAAGTTCATCACCGTGCGGCGGCGCGGCGCCCGCTCGCTGCCAGCCATCAACGCCCAGTGGCCGTTGCCGGTAAAGCTGGCTTCGGGTGTCGTGATGTTGAACTTGCCCAGCCGCCACTCGCGCTGGGCCGCATCGGCGCCGCGGTTTTGCGCTTCGATCTCCACGCGCCCGAGTTTGCGGCCGCGCAGTTCAAAGTCGTCCACCACGATGTCCAGCGCCGGCATCGTGCCCGGCTGCTCGTCCAGCAACGCCTCGAACTGCGTGGCGGCGCTTTGCGGCAGCTTCATGCGCGCCAGGCGGGCATAGACCCGGCCCGCCGGGTTGTCCCGGGTGCCGGCCTGCCGGTATTCGACATAGCCGTTGAGTTCCGTGGCGTCCAGATTGGCACGCCAGGTGGAGCCGTCCCGCGAGCCGCCCACCACCAAGTTGTGCAGTGTGCGCCCCTGTAGGGTGAGTGTTTGCGCGCGCACCGCGGCGGTGGTGGGCAGATAGTCTGGCGCTGTGCTGTCGGCCTTGTTGTCCGCCGTGCTGTCGGTCTTGGTGGCGGCTGCATGGGGGCTGGTGTTGGTGGCGCCTGCCTGGGCCAGCACTTTTTCCCAGGCGTCCATGTCCAGGTGTGCTGCATGGATGTTGGCCGCCACGCCGTTCGCCGGCATGGGTGCGGTTTCGCCGCTGGCCAGGCCGATGCCGATGGCGCCGCGCAGCACACGCGTCTCGTCGCCCCGGTGCTCGCGCTGGTAGCTGGCAGATCCGATGGGGCCGAGGTCCAGGGTGATCTGGTCGCGCACCGGCGCCGAGGCAGCGCCTGCGGGGGGGGCGGCCAGGGATTCCCGCGCGACCTGGGTCTGAAAGCGCAAAGGCAGCACGGCTGCGGCAGTCTTGGCCAGCGGTGCGGGCAGGGCGAGACCCATTCCCTGCAAGGTGGTGGTGACCTGGATCTCGGGGACGCCCCCGCGAAATGCCAGCGCCAGCGTGTAGGGCGTGCTGCCTGTGGCGCTGCGGGCCAGTTGCGACAGCATGCCCAGCTGGCGCGCCTGCTGCAGTCCCTCGGCAGTGGCCGTGCCTTGCGCCCGCAGCTGCACGGCAGACTCGGTGGCGCCGGCAGGCAGCGCACGCATTCCGCCCTCCAGGCGCAGGTCGCCACCCAGGGCGCGCGCCTGCACTCCGTTCACGGAAAATCCGGTGTCGGTGAATTGCACGGTGCCACGGGCGCGCGACAGCAGGGGCGTTTGCGGGGTGATCTGCACATCATTGCCCGCCAGCACCACGCTGCCCTGTACTTTTGATTGTTCGATATCGCTGATCGGCAGGCTCAGTCGCAGCTGCAGATCGGCATTGCCCGTGCCGCTGGCCTGGTCGAGGGCGCGGTTGGTCATGCGCGCCAGCGGCGAGGTGCGCAAGATGGTTAGCAACTCGGGTAGCGGCCCGCGTGCATCGGCCTTGACGTCCACCACGGTGTGCGACAGGTCGGGAATCTTCGCCTCCACCTTGCTGACCCGCACGCCCGGCGTGCCGGCAAAGACGCCCGTGCTGGCGCGCACCTGCATGGCGGAGCGATCGAAGGTCAGTTCTCCGGACAGCTGGGTGAGCGCCGGCCAGGGCGGGTCGCCGCTGGGCTGCAGCCGGGGAGGAACATAGGCCAGGGTCACGTCCTTGACGTGGGCGGTAATGCGGAAATCGCCCTGCCGGGGGTCATTGGCAGGAATATCATCCAGGCGCCCCTTGACGTGGAACTGCACGTTGCTGGCCGTGCCGGCCTGGATGGCGTCGCGCACATAGCGGCGTGAGTCGTCCGGAAGGCTCAAGGGCAGATAGCGGTGCACGCGGGTTCCATTGGCCCGCGTCAGCGTACCCGACAGGTCGATGACGCCCGGAAAGCGGGCGTGCTGCGGGTCTTGGCCGGCATCGCTGGTGCTCCAGCTGGCGCGCAATTCACCCTGCATGTCCGCATTGGAAAACCGCACATTGCTGGCCTGAACCGCCAGGCGTTGCCCATCCCCTTGCCCGTCTATTTGCCAGCGCAAGTCTGCGTTCAGCTGGTCCAGGGGCACGGCAGGGTCTTCAAAGGCGCCGGGCAGAATCACCTCGCCCGAGGCAATGCGCAGGCTGGCCTTGCCGCCCGCCTGGGTCATGTCGATGTCCAGGCTGGCGCCGCTCAGGCCCGGCACGGTGCTGCCGGCCTCCCGCTGTGTGGCAGCCAGGGCCAGCCCCGTGGCCTTGCCGCGCACCTGGTATTGCTGCAAGGCATCGAGCGGGCCACGCCAGGTGGCATGCACCTCGTCGACCAGCCCCTGGGGGGCGTAGGTTTGCAATGCGGTGTGGGTGGCCGCTCCCAGCGGCAGGCGGCTGCCGATCTGGGCCAGCGCGGCAAGATCCAGGCGGTCCGCGCGCAGCTCACCCTGGGCGGGCACTTTGCCTGCGGCCTGCGTGTGTTGCAGGCGCAGGTTGCCACCGGGCCACGCCAGGCCATCGTCGGTCACAAACTGCAGGCCCTGGGTATAAAACTCGAAGCCGCCTTGCAGCCGCCGCCCGCCCAGCCGGCCTTCGATGGAGGGCAGCGCCAGGGCCTTGAGCTGTGGCCCCAGCGTGGCATTGACTTCGGCCAGCGCCAGGTCGGCCGTGCCACCCACGATCTGGCCGCGCTGCACGTCGGCCCATGCGCGAACGGCACCCTGGCCTCGCGCCACCTCAAAGCCCACGTCGGCATGGTGGCGCAAACGGGAGACGTCCACGCGTGAAAAGTCGGCAAACAGCTGGCCGCTCCAGTGCTGCCAGTCGCCGTCGCGTGCATGCAGCAGCGGCGCACGAAACAGCCCGGTCAGCGTGAACCGGTCGCCCCAGGCCGGCGGCGGCGTGGCCGCCATGCGCATGTTGTGCTGCCAGCTGCCGTTGCGCAGCAGCACATCGACATTTTTCAGCGCCAGCTCGGGTGCGCCACGCAACTCGTCGGTCCAGCGCAGCGTGCCGCCCTGGATGACGACTTCGCCCTGCGAAAACAGCCAGTCTGCTGCGGCGTTGTCCTCGCCCGCGGTCTCCGAAAAAGTGAGACCCGCCACCACAATGCGGCCGTCTGCCTGCCTGCGGATGTCGAGGTCGGGGTGTTCGATATAGAGCTGCGCGAAACCCCAGTTCAGCAGCGAGCGCGGGGACAGGGCCGCCACCACGCGCGGCAGCTGCAGCGCGGCGCGGCCCTGTGCATCCAGCAGCGCGACATCCAGCAGCTCGAAGGAGGGGATCAGGCCCTGCGAACGCGCCGTGATGGACCCGATGCGCACCGGTGCCCCCAGAGCCCGTGCGGCCTGCGCCTCCAGTTGCGGGCGGAAATCGCCAATACGCGGCACAATCCAGCCATGCAGTGCTCCCCACACGGCGGCCAGCAGCAGCCAGAAGGCCAGCATGCACCCCAGCGACCACCGCGCGAACCCGGCGATGCATCGCAACAGGCGTGAGGGGCGATTGAATGGGTCGATCATTGGTAGGTTTGAATGTGGCAGGAATTATGACCCGCGACCGAAGGGTGGGTTCAGTGAAAACCGGTGTCCTGAGAGCCCGTCTGCGATCTCCAAGGCCACCCCTGGGAGGCCGCAAACAGGCTTCGATTGATGTAGCGTATGCAGCGGCCCGCCGCTCCCCTTGCCATGCCCACCTATCCCTCTGAGTTTTCGGGCGCCGATGCATTGGCAGGCTTGGCCGGGTATTCCCGGTTTTTCCAGCGTCTGCAACGCCGCTACGCGCACGATCTGGGCTTGCTGCCAGCCGGAGCGCCGGACAAGGCATCCATGGCGCAGGCCTTTGCGGCGCTGCAGGCCAGGGGGGGCGACACGGCGACCGCCCTGCGCACATTGCGCCAGCTGGTCATGGAGCGGCTGATCCGGCTCGATTGCGAAGCCCAGGCGCCGCTGGCCGACATCACCCGCGCCGTCACCGAACTGGCCGAGTTCGCGCTCGATCAAGCGTGCCTGCACGCCCGCCGCGAGCTGGACAGCCGCCATGGCGCGCCGCTCTCGCTCGATGGGCAGCCCGTGCCCCTGTGGGTGATCGGCATGGGCAAACTGGGTGCGCGTGAGCTCAACGTGTCCAGCGACATCGACCTCATTTACGTCTATGCGCAAGACGGCGAAACGGCCGGCAACCCCGAGGGGCGTGGCCGCATTTCCAACCACGAATATTTCGCCCATGCGGTGAAGATCATCTACAGCCTGGTGGGCGATACGACCGAACACGGTTTTGTCTTCCGGGTGGACCTGGCCCTGCGGCCCCACGGCAATTCCGGCCCCGCCGCCGTGTCGCTGGCGGCGCTGGAGGAATACCTGCAGGTGCAGGGGCGTGAGTGGGAGCGCTTTGCCTGGCTCAAGAGCCGGGTGGTGGCCCCGCAGGCCTGCATCGGCAGTGCCGAAGTGCTGGCGCTGCGCAGCGTGGTGCTGCCGTTCGTGTTCCGCCGCTACCTGGACTACAGCGTGTTTGATGCGCTGCGCACCCTGCACCGGCAGATCCGCGAGCACGCCGCCAAGCGCAGCGCAGGTCATCCAGAGCGCGCCAACGATGTGAAGCTGTCGCGCGGCGGCATTCGAGAAATCGAATTCATTGTGCAGTTGCTGCAGGTGGTGCGCGGCGGGCAGTTTCCAGAATTGCGTCGCCGGTCCACGCTGGATGCGCTGCCACGGCTGGCCCAGGCCGGGCTCATGTCTGCGCAGACGGCCGATGCGCTGGCGCGGGCCTATGCGTTCTTGCGCCGTGTGGAGCACCGCATCCAGTACCTGGATGACCAGCAGACCCATGTCCTGCCCACGCGCGACGAGGATCTGGCCTGGATTGCCCGCACCATGGGTTGCGGCGACTGCTGTGCTTTTCTGCACGAGCTCGATGCCCACCGTGAGCTGGTGGCGCAAGAGTTCGACACCCTGCTGGGCGGCAATGACCAGAAGGAATGCAATGGCGGCGGATGCGGCGGGCCGCGTGCGGTTGCACCCCCCCCGCCCGAGCTGGAAAGCTTGCTCGAACAGCTGCCTGCCGGCTTTCGCGAGCGCGTGGCCGAGTGGCGCACCCATCCCCGTGTGATTGCGTTGCGCGACGAAGCCCGCGCGCGGCTGTTCCGGCTGGTCCAGCGCACGGCGCAGTGGCTGGGCGAAGGGCGCGTCACCGAGGAGGCGGCCGTGCGCCTGGTCAACTGGCTGGAGCCCCTGTTGCGCCGCGAAAGCTATCTGGCCCTGCTGCTGGAACGCCCCTCGGTGCATGAGCAGCTGCTGCACCTCTTGGGTGCCGCCCGATGGCCCGCACGCTACCTTCTGCAACACCCGGGCGTCATCGATGAACTGGTGGGTGATGCGCTGCTGGCCGAACGTTTCGTGGGGGCCGATTTCGAGCGTGAACTGGCCCTGCGGCTGGCTTCGCTGCATTCCACCGGCGAGGACGACGACGAAACCCTGCTGAACCTGCTGCGCCGCGCGCAACATGCAGAAACCTTCCGCACACTGGCCCGCGATGTGGAGCACCGGATCACCGTTGAGCAGGTGGCCGATGACCTCAGCGCGCTGGCCGACAGCGTGCTGCGCATCTCTGCACAGTGGTGCTGGAGCCGCCTGAAGAACCGGCACCGCGAAACGCCGCAATTTGCCATCATTGGCTACGGCAAGCTGGGCGGCAAAGAGCTGGGTTACGGCAGCGACCTCGACATCGTTTTCGTGTTCGACGATGACGACGAGCGCGCCCCCGAGATCTATGCGGCATTTGTGCGCAAGCTCATCAACTGGCTCACCGTGAAGACCGGCGAGGGAGACCTGTACGAAATCGACACGGCCCTGCGCCCCAATGGCAGCTCCGGCCTGCTGGTCACCAGTTTTGATGCCTACGCCGCTTACCAGCAGCAGCGCGGCAGCAACACGGCCTGGACCTGGGAACACCAGGCGATGACGCGGGCGCGCTTCGTGCTGGGCAGTGCCGCCCTGCAGGCCCGGTTCGATGCGGTGCGCGAAGCCGTCATCACGTCGCCGCGCGACCCCGTCGCGTTGCGCGCAGAGATCGTGGCCATGCGCGAGCGCGTGCGCTTGGCCCATCGCACGCGCGAAGGGCGGTTCGATGTGAAACACAGCCCGGGCGGCATGGTGGATGCCGAATTTGCCGTGCAGTATCTGGTGCTGGCGCATTCGGCCCAACACCCTGAACTGGTGGGCAACGTGGGCAACATTGCGCTGTTGCAGCGCGCCGAGCAGGTGGGCTTGCTGCCAGCCGGTGTGGGCCAGGCCGCGGCCGACGCCTACCGCGAACTGCGCCGGGTGCAGCACCGCGCACGGCTCGATGAAGTGCCCACCGAGGTCACGCCACCGGCGCTGCAGGCAGAGCAGGGCGCGGTGCTGGCGCTCTGGCACGCGGTGTTTGGTGCAAACCCGGTGCGCCACACCACCTGAAGCCATGTGCTTGCTCCGCGGGCCGTGAAGGACTCGCGCGTTGTCGGCAGCGGGCGCGGGGGGGGGGCGGTGGCCCAGGGGCAACGCGGGTGAACGCAATGCGCACGTTATCCGCCTGCCATTTCACAACGGTATCCTGTTTTCAGCCGTTGGAGGGCCGCCCTGCACAGCCGGCTTGGTCTGGCAGACAGCGGTCTATTTCCCCGGTTTCTCCGCCCTTGCAGGCGGTTTGATTGTTAGATAATGTAACGAAATCCATGAATCTGATTGCCCTGAACATCGAATCCATCCAGTTGGGTCACCCGTTGCCTTTTGTGCTGCGGGGTGCGGAGGGCGTGTTGCTGGCGCAAAAGGGCTATGTCATTCGCACCCGTGCCGAACTGGATTCACTGGTGTCGCGCGGGATGACGCTGTGCGTGGATACGGATGAGTCGGGCGACAGCCACCGCGCGTATCTTGCGCAGTTGCAAAAAATGCTGCTGTCCGACAGCTCCCTGGGGCAGATTGCCGCCATGAAAATTCAGGCGGGTGCGCAAGCTGGCCGCGAGCGCGGCGGCAAGTATGTGCCCGACTGGCCAGAGCTGCAGTTGCGTGCGACCCAGTTGCTGCGCTCGCCGCTGGCGGGCGATTTCGGGCGGCGGTTTCAGTCCCTGCACGGCGAACTGGCCCGCAATTGCCAGCAAGCACCCGATGCCACGCTGCTGGCCCTGATCTATCTGGCGGCGCAGGAAACCCGCATGTACAGCGCCACCCACGCCATGCTGGTGGGTTGCGTGTGCATGGTGGTGGCGCGCGAAATGCTGCGCTGGCCCGACACGCGGGTGTTGCAACTGGGCAGTGCGGCGCTCTCTATGAACATCGCCATGACTGAGCTGCAAGACCAGCTGGCCCAGCAGTCCCAGCCGCTCACCTCCCAGCAGATTGCGGCGGTGCAAGACCATGCAAGCCGATCCGAGCAGCTGCTGCGCCGGCTGGGGGTGACCGATCCCGTTTGTCTGGAGGCGGTGCTGTGCCACCACCACCGCTCGCCCGGCCCGCTGGCGAAGAAGTCCGAGGCGCAGCAAATGGCGCGCCTTGTGCAGCGCGCCGACATCTTTGGCGCCCGGCTGGCCCCCCGCGTGGCGCGCTGGCCCATGCCGGTCACGGCAGCCATGCAAGCCAGCTATTACGACGAAGAGTACCAGGTGGACGAGGCGGGTGCCGCGCTGGTGAAGGCGCTCGGTGTGTATCCGCCCGGGGCTTTTGTCCGGCTGGCCACCCAGGAAGTGGCGGTAGTCCTGCGCCGCGGCGCAACGGCCACGACACCCCGCGTGGCGGTGGTGATGAACCGCGACGGCATGCCCACCGGCGAGATGATTCCGCGCGACACCTCGCAAGCCGCCTGGAAGATCGCCGGCGTGGTGGCCTACCGGGATGTGCGGGTGCAA
Source organism: Acidovorax delafieldii (assembly GCA_002327945.1). Taxonomy (GTDB): domain Bacteria; phylum Pseudomonadota; class Gammaproteobacteria; order Burkholderiales; family Burkholderiaceae_C; genus Acidovorax; species Acidovorax delafieldii_C. The sequence continues at coordinate 18,348 of DCVY01000172.1, forward strand.
TTGCCCCTGGACCGCCTGCTGGCCCTGGTCTAGTGCAGCGTTTCACGCTAT
>DCVY01000172.1:18415-23635 GCA_002327945.1 Acidovorax delafieldii
GTACCAGCAAGCGTGAAACACTGCACTAGTGCAGGGCTCGCGTCACGCAGGCTGTGCAAAATTGCGTGCCACAGAAACACAAGGGAGCAGTCTTTATGGCGGATGAAAAGAGCGAGGCGGCGCACGCGAAACCCAACCAGTTCGCCCTGCTGCGCCAGCGCCGCTTTGCGCCGTTCTTCTGGACGCAGTTCTCGGGCGCGGCCAACGACAACCTCTTCAAGTTCGCCTTCACCGTGATGGTGACCTACCAGTTCGGCGTGTCGTGGCTGCCGCCCGCCATGGCCGGGCTGGTGATTGGCGCGCTGTTCATCCTGCCGTTCTTGCTGTTCTCGGCCACCTCGGGGCAGCTGACCGACAAGTACGACAAGACGCGCATGATCCGCTTCGTGAAGAACCTGGAGATCGCCATCATGCTGGTGGCGGCGGGTGGTTTTCTGGCCGGCAATGTGCCGGTGCTGCTGCTGTGCACCTTTTTGATGGGCTTGCATTCCACGCTGTTCGGCCCCGTCAAGTTTGCCTACATGCCCCAGGTGCTCAGCGAGCGCGAACTCACCGGCGGCAACGGCATGGTCGAGATGGGCACCTTTGTGGCCATTTTGCTGGGCAATGTGGCGGGTGGCCTGCTGGTGGCGCTGCCCGGCATGGGTCACAGCACGGTGGCCGCAGCCTGTGTGGCGCTGGCAGTGTTGGGGCGGGCAGTGGCGCAGTTCATTCCCCCGGTGCCCGCCACCGATCCGGGGCTCACCATCCACTGGAACCCGTTCACCGAGACCTGGCGCAACCTGAAGCTGGCGCATGAAAACATCGTGGTGTTCCGCTCCCTGCTGGGCATCAGCTGGATGTGGTTCTTTGGCGCCGTGTTTCTCTCGCAATTTCCGAGTTTTGCCAAAGAGGTGCTGCATGGCAACGCGCAGGTGGCCTCGCTGCTGCTGGTGGTTTTTTCGATCGGCATTGGCACCGGTTCGCTGCTGTGCGAGGTGCTGTCGCGCCGCCATGTCGAGATTGGCCTGGTGCCGCTGGGCGCCATCGGCATGAGCGTGTTTGCCACCGACCTGTATTTCGCCTCGCGTGGCTTGCCCGCTTCCGACGCCATGGGCCTGGCCGCGTTCGTGGCGCAGCCTGCGCACTGGCGCGTGCTGGCCGACCTGGCGTTGCTGAGCCTGTTTGCCGGCCTGTACAGCGTGCCCATGTATGCGCTGATCCAGATGCGCAGCCAGCCCACGCACCGCGCCCGCATCATCGCCGCCAACAACATCCTGAACGCGCTGTTCATGATCGGCAGCGCGGTCATCGCGGGCGCGCTGCTGGGCGCGGGGTTCACGGTGCCGCAGATCTTTTTGTTCACGGCAATAGCCAATGCGGTGGTGGCGTTCTATATCTTCATGCTGGTGCCGGAATATTTGCTGCGCTTTGTGGCCTGGGTGGCCTCGCGCTTTGTGTACCGCTTCAAGGTGCAGGGCGATGAACATCTGCCCACCACCGGCGCCGCCATCCTGGCCTGCAACCATGTGAGCTTTGTCGACGCTGTGCTGCTCATGGCCGCCAGCCCGCGCCCCATCTATTTTGTGATGGACCACCGCATTTTTCGGGTGCCGGTGCTCGGCGGGTTGTTTCGCCTCGCCAAGGCGATTCCGATTGCGCCGCAAAAGGACGACCCGCGCGTGTATGCAGCAGCCTTTGAGCGTGCTGCCCAGGTGTTGCGCGGTGGCGACCTGCTGGCCATCTTTCCGGAAGGCGGCATTACCAAAGACGGGCAACTGCAGGAGTTCAAGGGCGGCATCATGAAGATCATTGAGCGCGCGCGGCAAGAAGGCGTTGAAGCGCCCGTGATTCCCATGGCGCTGACCCACCTGTGGGGCTCGTTTTTCAGCCGCATCGAGCGCGGGGCTGCCATGGTGCGGCCGTTTCGGCGCGGCATGTTCAGCCGGGTGGGGCTCAACGTGGGTCGCCCCGTGCCATCGCACCAGGTGCAGCCCGCGCTGCTGCGCGAGCAGGTGGCGCGCCTGCTGGCGGCCTGACGCGCCAAGTCCGGCAGCCTCTTAGCGCCGCCAGTAACCAGGTGGCGGCGGTGGCGCCAGGGGTGCGGCGTAGCCCGGCCCAGGCGTGCCGGGGCTGGAGAGCATGCGGCCATAGACCGGAATCTGGTGGCCGCGTGCATACATGCATTGCACGTAGGCGCTGTCGTAGCCGCGCTGGCTGCCGTAGCCGGCGGATTGCGCATTGCCAGCGCCCACACTGGAGCCCACCAGCAGGCCCATGCCCGCACCCGCCGCCGCACCCTGGTGGTTGCCACCGAGCGCGGCGCCCGCCAGCGCGCCAACCGCCGTGCCCACCACCGCGCTGCCCACGGTGCTCTGGTTGATGGCCTCGTTGGCACCACCCACCTGCACCTGGGCATAGTGCCGGCAGCTGACGTCGTCGTACCTGAACTGCTCAAAACTCTTGGTGCTGCCGGGCAATACCGTCACGCTGGGGCCGGTGGGCATCACCGTGCAGGCGGTCAAGGTCAGCGCCAGCAGCGACACGCTTGCGAGGGAAAGGGTTCTCATCATGATTCCTCGGGTAAGAGATGGGGGGCATCAGCCCTGCGGCACGGCCCAGGCAATCGGGGGCCTGGGTGTCCATCAGTTGGCCGGTGGCTGGGCCGGCACCTGCAGCCAACCGCCAGGGCAGTGGGTGACGTAAGGGTAGTAGCCATCGGGCTGGTTGCAGCGGTACCAGTAGCCCTGTGGCTGCTGCCCGTAAGCGCCACCGCTGTAACCCGGAGCGTCGTTGCCGCGCTCGATGTAAACCGGCGGCTCGGCAGGCACCACAACCACCGGGGGTGACCAGCCGTACGGATCGGGGTAGTAGTAAGGATAGGCAGGGCGGTAAACGGGATAACCAAAGCCCGGCCCCAGATAGACGCCGATTCCAACCCGCGCACCCCGGTGTCCGTGGCTGTTTCCACCCCGATCCGCCCAAGCAACGCCGCTGGCAGCAAGCGCCGTGGTGGCAATCCCTGCCCATGCGAGAAGCCGCCATTTTCGCCACATCATGATTGCACCTCGGTGATCCGCAAATAAGCTGTTGGGGGCCTGCTGCGGGGGAAAGTTCCGCCTTCGCTGCGCCTGGCGCGGCCATCGCCGCAGGACAAGCGCTGTGGCCCAGTTGACGGGCTTTCTCTGGCAGGAACAATGGTAAAAACAGACTCTGGTGCTTTGTCGGAAAGCGTCAATAGCTATTAAATAAGTAGCATTTAAAGAGAGAAAATCATGGGAAAATCACTGCGCCTGTCCGAAAAATGGTTTCGCCGGGGCCTGTGGCTGGTGGCGCTGGTGTTTGCCGGCTTCCTCATCGGCTTGGGCGGCACCATCGTGGGCGATCTGCCCAAGGTCGAGGCCCCGTTGCGGGTGGATGATTTCCTCGACAAACCGGCAGCCCAGGCCCTGCGCAACCAGGTGCGCGATGCCCGCCAGGCCGAGCAAGACGCGCAGACCGCGCTGGAGCAGGCCCAGCTGCAGCGCAGCAAGGCCCGCAGCGAAAGCCAGGCCGAGCGCGAAACCTTCAACAACTGGCTGTCCGCGCGCAGCGTGACCCAGCGCGCCGAGCACGACCCCGAGGTGCTGGCCCGCACGCAAGCGCTGGACGCGCTCAAGCAGGCAGAGCGCAAGACCCAGCAGGCGGTCGAGGCGCAGCAGCAGGCCGCGCTCGATGCCCGCCAGGCCGCAGCCGCCGCGCAGGCGCGCCTGGGCCAGCTCGAAGCCGCCGGCTACGAAAAGCTCAACGCCGAGCGCCGCAAGGTCGAGCTGCGCGTGTTTCTGTACCGCCTGGCGCTCACGCTGCCGCTGCTCGCCATCGCCGGCTGGCTGTTTGTCAAAAAGCGCAAGGGCCTCTGGTGGCCGTTTGTGTGGGGCTTCATCTTCTTTGCGCTGTTCGCCTTCTTCGTCGAACTGGTTCCCTACCTGCCCAGTTACGGCGGCTACGTGCGCTATGTGGTGGGCATCGCCATCACGGCGCTGGTGGGGCGCTACGCCATCGTGGCGCTCAACCGCTACCTGGAGCGGCAAAAGCAGGCCGAGTCATTGCCCGACCAGCAGCGCCGCAAAGAGCTGGGCTATGACGTGGCCCTGGCGCGCCTGGCCAAAAGCGTGTGCCCGGGCTGCGAGCGCCCGGTCGATCTGAAGAACGACAAGATCGATTTTTGTCCCCACTGCGGCATCGGCCTGTTTGACCACTGCGGCCACTGCAGCACGCGCAAGAGTGCGTTTGCCCGGTTTTGCCACGCGTGCGGCACGGGGGCCCAGGCCAGCCAGGCGACGGCGCCCGTGCATGCGCCTGTCACTTCTGCGTGATACAAGATCAAGCTCAACGTCACTGCGGGAGCGCATATGGGTTTCTTCTCCAATATCTTTGCCAAGATTTTCCCGTCGGCCAACGCTGCCGAAGTGGCAGTGGCCGCGCCACCGGCGCCTGCCGCCGCCGGCGCGCCGGCCGCCCCCATGGCACCGGCGCCCATCCCGCTGGGCGACGTGGCTTCCATCCTGGATGCCATGCCCGGTGCCAGCGCGCTGAACTGGCGCAGCTCCATCGTCGACCTGCTCAAGCTGCTGGGCCTCGATAGCAGCCTGGCCGCGCGCAAGGAACTGGCCGGCGAGCTGCTTTACAGCGGCAACGGCGAACCCGGCTCGGCCGAATGGAACATCGGGCTGCACAAGCAGGTGATGCGCAGCATCGCCGCCAACGGCGGCACGCTGCCGGCCGATCTGCGCGACTGATTCGCGCCGCGCGTCTCAGCAAAGGCCCCTGTCGTCACGCACGGCAGGGGCCTTTTTTTGGCGTCGGGATTGAGGGTGCGCACGCGCGCGCCTCGATCCACTACAGGCCGGACCCGCGGCGCTGGGGCCACGGCCCCGTTAGATCGTGAACACGTTCTTACTGCAGCAGCGCCAGGTATTCAGGGCGTTTGGCGGCCAGGCCCTTGAAGCTGCGCAGCAGGTGGGCGAACTCGGCGGCGGTGATGCCGTACAGGCGGGCCACGATCTTGTCGTTCTCGGCGCGCAACTGGTCGCGGGCCTTGGCGGTGGCGGGCACGTCGGCGGGGCGCACGTCAAACAGTGGGGCCAGTTCGGCAAAGTCGTCCCAATGGGCAGACAGGCTCAGCCGCAGGGCGTTTTGGGCCAGCTGGGCGTAGTCGGGGTGGGCGTAAATCTCGGCGTCGGTGGGCTGGGGCGTGGGCAG
>DCVY01000200.1 GCA_002327945.1 Acidovorax delafieldii
GGCTCGCCATCGTCCACCGCGGCCGATTGCCCGCCCGCCAGCAGCGCCCAGCAAATGTGGGCTGCGCCGGGGTGCTGCTTCCAGAGCGCATCCACATGGGCCTGGGCGCCGGCGCGGTCGGCCATGGGTTGCACGCAGCCGATGAAGCGGCTTTTCTTGATGGTGATTTCGCTGTGGGCGGGCGCGGCCAGGGTCTGGGGCATGGGGCGGGAGCTTAACCTTGGGGATGCCCTGGCAGGGGCATGTGCTGCGCGCAGCGACAAAAATGGGCTGCCGCCGTAAAATTGCAGGCTACCCACCACGACCGCGCCCCACCATGCCCCACCCATGCATCGGCGGCCGCACCTCCCCCGCATGAACGCCCCTGTTGACGTCTCCTTTTTTGCGCGCGCAGCCAAGCCATTGACCAGCTACCGTCCGTACTGGGCCAAACGCTTTGGCACGGCCCCGTTTTTGCCGATGGGCCGCGCCGAGATGGAGCAACTGGGCTGGGACAGCTGCGATGTCGTGCTGGTGACGGGCGACGCCTACGTGGATCACCCGAGCTTTGGCATGGCCGTGATCGGCCGCACGCTGGAGGCGCAGGGTTTTCGCGTGGGCATCATCGCCCAGCCCGACTGGCACAGCGCCGAGCCCTTCAAGGCGCTGGGCAAGCCAAACCTGTTCTGGGGGGTGACGGCGGGCAACATGGATTCGATGATCAACCGCTACACGGCCGATCGCAAGATTCGCAGCGACGACGCCTACACCCCGGGCGACGTGGCCGGCAAGCGCCCAGACCGCGCCGCCATCGTCTACAGCCAGCGCTGCCGCGAGGCCTTCAAGGACGTGCCCATCGTGCTGGGCGGCATCGAAGGCAGCCTGCGCCGCATTGCCCATTACGACTACTGGAGCGACAAGGTGCGCCGCTCTATCGTGGTGGATGCCAAGTGCGACCTGCTGCTGTACGGCAACGCCGAGCGCGCGCTGGTCGAGGTGGCCCACCGCCTGGCGGCGCGCGAGCCGGTGGAGAGAATCACCGATGTGCGCGGCACCGCCTTTGTGCGCCGGCCCGACGACGAAAGCGGCAAGGGTTGGTTCGAGATCGACTCCACCAGCGTGGACGAGCCCGGCCGCGTGGAGGCCCACGTCAACCCCTACATGACCACCAGCGAGCAGGCTGCATCGCAAGGCAGCAGCTGCAGCAAGGAGGATGGCGCTCCTGACTCAGTAGCTGCCAGCGCAGTTGGGATAAGCGCTGGAGGCCAAAAAGAGCCAAACCCTGCAATCCAGCCCATCCAGTTCGTGGCCAACCCGGCGCTCAAGGCCAAGCTCAAGGTGCCACCGCGCGACCGCAGCGTGATCCGCCTGCCCAGCTACGAGCAGGTCAAAAGCGACCCGGTGCTGTATGCCCATGCCAACCGCGTGCTGCACCTGGAAACCAATCCCGGCAACGCCCGCGCGCTGGTGCAGGCGCATGGCGAGGGGGCTACCGCGCGCGACGTGTGGATCAACCCGCCGCCCATACCGCTCACCACGGCCGAGATGGACTATGTGTTCGATCTGCCCTATGCCCGCAGCCCGCACCCGAGCTACGCCGATGAAAACGGCAGCTTTGATGCCGCGACCAAGATCCCCGCATGGGAGATGATCCGTTTTTCGATCAACATCATGCGTGGCTGCTTTGGCGGCTGCACCTTCTGCTCCATCACCGAGCACGAGGGCCGCATCATCCAGAGCCGCTCCGAGGATTCGATCATCCAGGAGATCGAGGACATCCGCGACAAGGTCAAGGGTTTCACCGGCACCATCAGCGACCTGGGCGGCCCCACGGCCAACATGTACCGACTGGGCTGCCGCTCGCCAGAAATCGAGGCCGCCTGCCGCAAACCCAGCTGCGTGTACCCCGGCATCTGCCAGAACCTCACCACCGACCACGGCCCGCTGATCAAGATCTACCGCCGTGGCCGTGCATTGAAGGGCATCAAGAAGATCCTCATCGGATCGGGCCTGCGCTACGACCTGGCCGTGAAGAGCCCTGAATACGTGAAAGAGCTGGTGCAGCACCATGTGGGCGGGTACCTGAAGATCGCCCCGGAGCACACCGAGCAGGGCCCGCTGACCAAGATGATGAAGCCGGGAATCGGCAGCTACGACCGCTTCAAGCAGCTGTTCGAGAAGTTCAGTGAAGAAGCGGGTAAAAAGCAGTTTTTGATCCCGTACTTCATTGCTGCGCACCCTGGCACCAGCGACGAGGACATGATGAACCTCGCCATCTGGCTGAAAAAGAACGGCTTTCGCGCCGACCAGGTGCAGACCTTCTACCCCAGCCCCATGGCCACGGCCACGGCCATGTACCACAGCAACAAGAACCCGCTGCGCAAGATCACCCGGGACAGCGAGGGCGTGGACATCGTGCGCGGCGAAAAGCGCCGGCGCCTGCACAAGGCCTTTTTGCGTTACCACGACCCCAACAACTGGCCGCTGCTGCGCGAAGCCCTCAAGGCCATGGGCCGGGCTGACCTGATTGGCAACGGCAAGCACCATCTGATACCGACCTTCCAGCCACTGACCGATGGGGGTTACCAGAGTGCGCGGCGCACCAATTCCACGCCATCTTCCTCCAAGGCGGCAGGCACCACACCGGCCAGGCCGCAAAAAGGCCGCCTGCTGACCCAGCACACCGGCCTGCCGCCGCGGGTGACGGGAGCGGCCAAGCCATCCGCGCGCAAGCCGCACTATTGATCCGGCCCTTTGATGCAGCAACTACCGTTGAGGCTGAGCTTGTCGAAGCCCTTCGGCAGGCTCGGGGCGGCTCGGCAGGTTCATCTGGGTTGTGCCCAGGCTCATGCGTCGCCCAAATGGGTGTTTGTGGCTATCGGTGTGTCCTGCCCCGTTGGCTGTGTGATCAGTGCTTCAATCACAAAAGTCCGGTAATGGAATGCGGCCACGGCGCCCTCTGAGGCCATGGCGTCAGCCACGGCTTGGGGATCGTCATCGTCGGTCAGAGCCACCAGCATGCCGTGGTGACCGCTGCCGGCCAGGTCGGCCATGCGGCGAACGATGTCGCCTTCGGCACCCACCGAGGGAAAGNNGGGCTGGCGTAGGCGGTGTCGCCCGGATGCCCGGCCGTGTGCAGTGCAGCAGCGGCCTGGCGCACGCAATCCTCGTCGGGAAACAGCGCAAACACATGGCCGGTGGGGTAGAAAACGCCGGCCATGCTGGTCATGGAGGAGTCAAGAAGAAGGGGTTTCATGGCATTTCCCGTGGGTGTTGCGGAACTTGCATTGAAACGGCTTGCGCGCGCGCCGCGTGTAGGACATTGGGTCATTTACATATGGGGCGCTGCAGCGCCGCGCTGGGTTCTTGCCTGCGGCACAGACCGCAAAAGTCAAAATGGGGATGGCTTCGGCGGCACGCGGCAGCCGCCAGCACCGCGCTCGGGGCGCCATGCGGCGTTGCTCCTCCTTGCGGGCAGTACGGGCAGTACGGGCAGTAAGCCCGCCGCGTCCTCGCCCTTGCAGGGTGCAGGCCTGGCGGAGACAGGCCTTCTTCGCGCTGTCCAACAGCACGCAGGTGCTGTTGGAGCCGCAGCGCTCAGTCTTGCCTGGCACCCCGATCACGGCACCGGCGGGCGCATCCAACTGCCGGTTTTAGGATCATGTGTT
>DCVY01000219.1 GCA_002327945.1 Acidovorax delafieldii
CATGGGCATGGGCATGGGCGAATGGTAACTGCGACAATTGCGCCATGAGCCGACCTTTTCGCATTGCCCCTTCGATCCTCTCTGCCGACTTTGCCCGCTTGGGCGAAGAAGTGCGCAACGTCATCGCCGCCGGTGCCGACTGGATTCACTTTGACGTGATGGACAACCATTACGTGCCCAACCTCACCTTTGGCCCCATGGTCTGCCAGGCGCTCAAGCCGCATGCCAGGACGGCCGCCGGTGTGGCGGTGCCCGTGGACGTGCACCTGATGATCGAGCCCGTGGATGCCCTGGCCGCCGCGTTTGCTGACGCGGGTGCCGATTTCATCAGCTTTCACCCCGACGCCTCGGGCCATGTGCACCGCAGCATCCAGGCCATTCGCAGCAAGGGTGTCAGGCCCGGCCTGGTGTTCAACCCGGCCGAGCCGCTGGATGTGCTGGACTGGGTGATTGACGACATCGATCTCATCCTGGTCATGAGCGTCAACCCCGGCTTTGGCGGCCAGAGCTTCATCGACTCGGCGCTGCGCAAGATCGAAGCAGTGCGCAAGCGCATCGACGCCTGCGGCAAGGACATTCGCCTGGAGGTGGACGGCGGCATCAAGACCGACAACATCCGCCGCGTGGCCGATGCGGGTGCGGACACCTTTGTCGCGGGCAGTGCCATCTTCGGCAAGCCCGATTACAAAGGTGTGATCGACACCCTGCGCGCGCAACTGGCCTGATCGCGCCAGGGCGCTTCACCGCAGGGCTCAAGGAGCCGGGTTCAGTTGCTGCTGCACATGCGCCAGCAGACCGTTGCAGGCATCTTCCAGCAGGTCCAGCACATGCTCGAAGCCCTGTATGTTGCCGTAGTAGGGGTCGGGCACCACGGGGCTGCTGCTGCGCAGGCAGAACTCTGTCATGCGCCGCAAGCGATAGTGCTGCCCCGGGGGGCACCGGCGGCGCAGTTCCGCCAGGTTGTCATGGTCCATGGCCAGCAGCAGATCAAAGCGGTGGAAATCGCCATCGGTGATCTGGCGCGACCTCAGATCTGCCAGCGCATAACCGCGCAGCCGGGCCTGGGCCTGCGCGCGCGGGTCGGGCGGCGCGCCCTTGCGGGCGCTGTGGGTGCCGGCGGAATCGATGCGCACCTGGTCGGCCAGCCCGGCGCGTGCCACGCGCTGGCGAAACACGCCATGGGCCGTGGGGCTGCGGCAGATGTTGCCCATGCAGACGAAGAGAACAGAAAACTGGTTCATTTTCCGGAGTATCGCCACGCCAGTGGATGAGGGCGCGATTGTAGGGCGGGGCCGCAAAGCGGGATGGGCGCGCTGTGCTTGCCGGTGCATGGCAATTTCGCAGCGTGATTCACGCTGCACATGCAATAAGATGGACGAACAGTGTGCCTTCCGGCGTGAAGCGCGGGTCATCCAGCAGCGCCGGATTGATCGAAGGTGGTCTCCATGTCTGCAGACAAACGGGAAACAAACAAACCATGTTGATCCAGCCGGTGGTGTTGTCGGGCGGTTCGGGCACTCGCCTGTGGCCGCTGTCGCGGGAGAAATACCCCAAACAATTGCTCGCGCTCATGGGCGAGGACTCGCTGTTGCAGTCGACGCTGCGTCGGTTTGACGGGGTGGCCGGTGCCGACAGCGCGCCACCGCTGGTGGTGTGCAACGAGGAATACCGCTTCGTGGTGGCAGAACAATTGCGCCTGATCGGCAAGCCAGGCCGCATCGTGCTGGAGCCGGTGGGCCGCAACACCGCCCCGGCGCTCACGCTCGCGGCGCTGGCCGCACAGGCCGACGGGGGCGACCCGGTGCTGCTGGTCATGCCCGCCGATCACGTCGTTACCCAGCCCGCGGTGTTCCAGCAAGGCGTGTGCCATGCTGCCCGGCTGGCGCAGGAGGGTGCCATCGCCACTTTCGGTATCACCCCGGATCGACCCGAGACGGGCTACGGTTACATCCAGGCCGGCGCCGCGCTGAACGAAGACGGTGCGCGTGCCATCGCCCGTTTTGTTGAAAAACCCGATCTCGCCACCGCCGAAGGCTACCTGCAGGCGGGCGATTACTTCTGGAACAGCGGGCTGTTTGTGCTGCGGGCCTCGGTCTGGCTGAAAGCGCTGGCGTTGTGCCGTCCCGACATCCTGGCGGCCTGTGAAGCGGCCTGGAAAAGCGGCGCCCCCGACCTGTCGTTTCTGCGTGTGGATGCTGCGGCATTTGGCGCCTGCCCGAGCGATTCCATCGACTATGCCGTGATGGAGCGTTTGGCCGGCCCGCAGGCCGTGGCCGGGCTGCCTGCGGGCGTGGTGGTGCCGTTGTCGGCGGGCTGGTCCGATGTGGGGGCCTGGGACGCGCTCTGGCAAATCCTGCCCAAGGATGACGACGGCAACGTGGTGCAGGGGCGCACGCTGATGCAGGGCAGCTGCAATACCCTGGCACTGTCATCCGGGCGCCTGCTGGCTTGCGTGGGCGTGCAGGGGCTGGTGGTTGTGGAAACGCCCGACGCGGTGCTGGTGGCCGATCAGCGCCACACCCAGGACGTGAAAAAAATCGTTGACCGCCTCAAACGCGATGGTCACACCGAGGGCTTGCTGCACCGCAAGGTGTACCGGCCCTGGGGCTGGTACGACGGCGTTGACGGGGGTGAGCGCTTTCAGGTCAAGCGCATCATGGTCAAGCCGGGCGGCAAGCTGTCGCTGCAGATGCACCACCACCGTGCAGAGCACTGGATCGTCGTGCGTGGCACCGCCCGCGTGACCAAGGGCGACGAAGTGTTCCTGTTGTCCGAGAACCAGTCCACTTATATCCCTCTGGGCGTGACGCACCGCCTGGAAAACCCGGCCAGGTCGACCTGGAGATGATCGAGGTCCAGTCCGGCGCCTATCTGGGTGAAGACGACATCGTGCGGTTTGAAGACCTGTATGGGCGCTGATTTCCGCGCTGGCCCGGCGCGCAGGAACCATCTTCATGACAACAGAGCGAAAGCCCCAACACATTCTTCTGACCGGTGCCGCCGGTTTCATTGGCAGCCATGTGGCCAAGCGCCTGCTGCAGCGCGGCGACCGGGTTCTGGGACTGGACAACCTCAATGATTACTATGACCCCGCGCTCAAGCGGGCCAGGTTGCGGCGGCTTGAGGGGGCACCGGGCTTTCGTTTTGTGCAGCTCGACCTGGCCGACCGCACGGGCATGGCCGGACTTTTTGCCGCCGAGCGTTTTGACAGCGTCATCCACCTTGCCGCCCAGGCCGGCGTGCGCTACAGCATTACCCATCCCCATGCCTATCTCGACTCCAACCTGACAGGTTTTGGCCATGTCCTGGAAGGCTGTCGTGCCCAGGAAGTTGCGCACCTGGTGTATGCCTCCAGCTCCAGCGTCTATGGCGGCAACACCAAGATGCCATTTGCTGAGACGGATGCGGTCGATCACCCCGTGAGCCTGTACGCTGCTACCAAGAAGGCCAACGAGCTCATGGCCCACAGTTACAGCCACCTTTACGGATTTCCCACCACCGGGTTGCGCTTTTTCACGGTCTACGGGCCCTGGGGGCGGCCCGACATGGCCTACCACCTCTTCACCCGTGCCATCCTGGCCGGCGAGCCGATCTCGGTGTTCAACCACGGTGACATGCGGCGCGACTTCACCTACATCGACGACATCACCGAGGGCGTGCTGCGCGTGCTGGACCGGCCCGCCACGCCTGAAGGTGTGGGCGCAGCCCCCTACCGCGTGTTCAACATCGGTAACAGCGAGCCCGTGCAGCTGCTCGATTTCATCGGGTGCATCGAAAACGCGCTGGGCAAAACGGCCATCAAGCAGTTGCTTCCCATGCAGCCGGGGGATGTGCCGGCCACCTACGCCAGCACCCAGGCGCTGCAGGACTGGGTGGGGTTTGCGCCGTCCACGCCGCTGGCGGAAGGCATCGGGAGTTTTGTGCGCTGGTACTGCGCGTACTACGGCAGCGTTTGATGCTTTGTGCCAACGGACGCGATGTGGTGCGTCTATTCTTACTATGTCACAAGTGAAGTCTTGCGTTTT
>DCVY01000033.1 GCA_002327945.1 Acidovorax delafieldii
AAAGACCGCGGGGAGGGCACCTTCCTGGCCAGTGGTCGGCGCAGCGTGCTGCACCGCGGCCGGCGTTCGGTGGCGGTCGACCTGAAATCGCCCGCCGACGTGCAGCGGGTGCTGGAACTGGTTGACGGGGCCGACGCGATCATCGAGGGTTTCCGCCCGGGCGTGATGGAGCGGCTGGGTCTGGGCCCGGACGTGCTGCTGGCGCGCCACCCACGCCTGGTCTATGGACGCATGACCGGCTGGGGCCAGGACGGTCCGCTGGCGCAGGTCGCCGGACATGACATCAACTACATCGCGCTGTCGGGCGCGCTCAGCCTGATCGGCCGCACGGAAGGCGGGCCGGTGGCGCCGCCGGCGATGGTCGGCGACCTGGGTGGCGGCGGCATGATGCTCGCCTTTGGCATCGTTTGCGCTTTGCTCGAAGCGCGTACCTCCGGTCGCGGCCAGGTGGTCGATGCCGCCATCACCGACGGCGCGGCGCTAATGACCTCCATCGTCTGTGACCTCAAAGCGCTGGGGCAGTGGAAGAACGAGCGGCAGGCCAACTTGCTGGACGGTGGCGCGCATTTCTACGACACCTACGAGTGCGCTGACGGGAAATGGATCTCGATCGCATCACTGGAGCCCCAGTTCTATGTGCTGCTGCTGGAGAAGCTCGGCATCAGCGATCCCGAGTTTCAACGGCAACGCGATCCAGTGGCCTGGCCGGCGCTCAAACGCCAGATCACCGACATCTTCCGCGCCCAGCCAAGCGCGCACTGGTGTGCGTTGCTGGAGGGGACCGACGTGTGCTTTGCACCGGTGCTGACACTGGACGAGGCAGCACGCCACCCACACAACAGCGCGCGCGGCACTTTCTTTGAGCGAGACGGCGTGCTTCAGCCTTCACCGGCACCCAGGTTCAGCCGGACGGCGACCGATCGCCCAGGCCCCGCACCGTTCATTGGCGAACACGACGACGAACTCTTGTAGCCGAAGAATGGCGGGGGCTGAGAAAAAAGGGCATAGGCATTCAGCCTATTGATGCGGCCCTTTGGTGTATCAACTACCGTTCAGGCTGTCGAAGCCCTTCGACAGGCTCAGGGCGAACGGTTCACACATCAATGGGCTGGACAATCGGCTGGGTCCATAGGGTGCTCAAAGCCGTCTGCCGCCCCCGAAGATTCCACCCAGCACGCCGCGCAGGATCTCCCTGCCCAGCGAAGTGCCCATGGTGCGCACGGCCGACTTGGCCATGGTCTGGGCCAGGCCGTCGCGCTTGCCACCGCGTGGGCCGGTGCTGCCAAAGAGCATGTCATTGAGCCCGCCCATCAGGCCGCCGCCTTCATCGGACGGCGCGCCGTTGGCGCTCTTGCCATTGCCTGCCGCGTTGCCGGCCTGCTCGCTGATCGCAGCGGCTCGGCCCTTGAGTTTTTCGTAGGCCGATTCGCGATCCACAATCTTTTCGTACACACCGGCCACGAGCGAGCTGGCCATCAATGCCTGGCGCTGCTGGGGTGTGATGGGGCCGAGCTGGCTGCCGGGGGGCAGCACAAATACGCGTTCGGTCACGCTGGGGCGGCCCTTGGCGTCCAGAAAACTCACCAGCGCCTCGCCCACGGCCAGCTCGGTGATGGCGGTCTCGATGTCCAGGCCCGGCTTTTGTCTCATGGTGGTGGCCGTGGCCTTCACGGCTTTTTGGTCGCGTGGTGTAAAGGCGCGCAGCGCGTGCTGTACCCGGTTGCCCAGCTGGGCGAGCACGCTGTCGGGGATGTCGAGCGGGTTCTGTGTGACGAAGTACACGCCCACGCCCTTGGAGCGCACGAGCCGCACCACCAGCTCGATGCGCTCGATGAGTACCTTGGGCGCCTCATTGAAAAGCAGGTGGGCCTCGTCGAAGAAAAACACCAGTTTCGGTTTTTCGGGATCGCCGATTTCGGGCAACTGCTCGAACAGTTCGGACAGCATCCACAGCAAGAAGGTGGCATACAGGCGCGGCGAATTCATGAGCTTGTCAGCCGCCAGGATGTTGACCACGCCGTGGCCGTCCACCGTCTGAATGAAGTCATTGATGTCGAGCATGGGCTCGCCAAAGAACTGCGTGCCGCCCTGCTGCTCGATCTGCAGCAGCCCGCGCTGAATGGCGCCCACGCTGGCGGCGCTGACGTTGCCGTATTCGGTGGTGAATTCTTTGGCGTTGTCGCCCACATACTGCAGCATGGCGCGCAGGTCTTTCAGGTCCAGCAGCAGCATGCCGTTGTCATCGGCAATCTTGAACACCAGGTTGAGCACACCGAGTTGCGTCTCGTTGAGGTTGAGCATGCGGCCCAGCAGCAGCGGCCCCATGTCGGACACCGTGGCGCGCACCGGGTGGCCCTGCTCTCCAAACACATCCCACAGCGTGGTGGGGCAGGCCAGGGGGGCGGGCAGCGGAAGGCCGCGCTCCTTGAGCACGGCGGCCAGCTTGTCGCCGATCCTTCCCGGTTGGCTGGCGCCCGTGAGGTCGCCCTTCACGTCCGCCATGAACACCGGCACGCCAATGCGCGAGAAGTTCTCGGCCAGGGTTTGCAGGGTCACGGTCTTGCCGGTGCCGGTGGCCCCGGTGACCAACCCGTGGCGGTTGGCCAGGCCGGGCAGCAGGTGGCATTCAATCGTGCCATGCTTGGCAATCAGAAGGGGGTCATCCATTTCAGTTTTCCTCGGGGGTGCGGGTTCGGCAAAAAGTAAAATTGCGGCTGCTAGATTAAATCAATACAAAAGGACTTTCCGTGGCAGGACACAGTAAATGGGCGAATATCCAGCACCGCAAGGGGCGGCAGGATGAAAAACGCGGCAAGATCTGGACCCGCATCATTCGTGAAATCACTGTGGCAGCCCGCGCTGGTGGCGGTGACCTGTCGGCCAACCCCCGTTTGCGCCTGGCGGTGGACAAGGCCAAGGCGGCCAACATGCCGGCCGACCGCATCAAATACAACATCGACAAGGCCACGGGTAACGCCGAAGGCCTGACCTACGAAGAAATCCGCTACGAAGGCTACGGCATCGGTGGCGCCGCCATCATGATCGACACCATGACCGACAACCGCGTGCGCACCGTGGCAGAAGTGCGCCACGCATTCAGCAAGCATGGCGGCAACATGGGCACCGAAGGCTCGGTGGCATTCCAGTTCAAGCATTGCGGCCAGCTGATCTTTGCCCCGGGCACCAGCGAAGACAAGGTGATGGAAGTCGCGCTGGAGGCTGGCGCCCAAGATGTGCTGACCGATGACGATGGCGCAGTGGAGGTGCTGACCGCCCCGGCCGACTTCGAGGCCGTGAAAAATGCGCTGGAAGCCGCAGGCCTCAGCCCCGAGGTGGCGGGCGTGACCATGCGTGCCGAAAACACCATTGAACTCACGGGCGAAGATGCCGTCCGTATGCAGAAATTGCTGGATGTGCTGGAAGACCTGGACGATACCCAGGAGGTCTATCACAACGCGGCGCTGTAACCCTGCGCGAGCGCGCCGTTTTTTTGTTGCGCCGACCTGGTTTTCGACTGATATTTCCCCGAATCCCGCCAGGCAGCCTCAGTGCTGCGAGCCGGGTTCACCAAAGGCTCCTATGAAAGTACTTGTGATTGGTGGCGGCGGCCGTGAACACGCGATGGCGTGGAAACTGAGCCAGTCCCCCAAGGTGACCAAGGTGTATGTGGCGCCCGGCAACGGTGGCACGGCCCTGAATCCGAAACTCGAAAACGTGGCCATCGCTGATGTGCGCGAGCTGCGCGCGTGGGCGCAAGCCGAGAAGATCGGCCTCACGGTGGTAGGCCCCGAGGCACCGCTGGCCGCGGGTGTGGTGGATGAATTCCGTGCCAACGGCATGCGCATCTTCGGACCCACCAAGGCCGCCGCTCAACTCGAAAGCTCCAAGGCTTTCTCCAAGGCCTTCATGCGCCGCTACGGCATCCCCACGGCCGATTACGACACCTTCACCGACCCGGCAGCCGCCCACGCCTTTGTCGACCGCCTGGGCGCCCCCATCGTCATCAAGGCCGACGGCCTGGCCGCCGGCAAGGGCGTAGTGGTGGCCATGACGCTGCAAGAGGCGCATGATGCCGTGGACTTCATGCTGGTCGACAACAAGTACGGAGTGACGCACAACGAAGGCGGTGCGCGGGTGGTGATTGAGCAGTTTCTCGAAGGCGAGGAAGCCAGCTTCATCGTGCTGTGCGACGGCAAGAACGTGCTGGCGCTGGCCACCAGCCAGGATCACAAGCGCCTGAAAGACGGCGACGAAGGCCCCAACACCGGCGGCATGGGCGCGTACTCGCCCGCGCCCGTGGTCACGGCCGACGTGCATGCCCGCGCCATGCGCGAGATCATCTTGCCCACCATCCGTGGCATGGAAAAAGACGGCATTCCCTACACCGGCTTCCTGTATGCCGGCCTGATGATCGACGCCAAGGGCCAGCCCAAGACGCTTGAATTCAACTGCCGCATGGGCGACCCCGAGACGCAACCCATTCTGATGCGCCTCAAGAGCGACTTTTGCGATGTGCTGGGCGCAGCCGCCGATGGCAAACTCGACCAGATGGAACTGCAGTGGGACCGCCGCACCGCGCTCGGTGTGGTCATGGCCGCGCACGGCTACCCTGAAAGCCCGCGCAAGGGCGACACCATCACCGGCTTGCCTGCCGAGGCGGACGACGCCGTAGTGTTCCATGCGGGCACGCAGCTCCAAGACGGTGTGGTCCGCGCAACCGGTGGCCGCGTGCTGTGCGTCACCGTGCTGGCCGACAGCGTCAAGCAGGCACAGCAACGCGCCTACGACGTGGCGCGTGGCATTCACTTTGACGGTGCCCAGTACCGCCACGACATTGGCTTCAGAGCCGTGAAGTGATTCCCCCTGTGCCGCCTTTGGCGCCTTCCCAGGGAGGGCGACGCCCTCGCAGCGGGGCGGCCCTTGCTCGGCGTCCCCGGCCTGTGCCGGGCCAGTTCGCAGGGCCGTGTGTGGTGCAAAGTGCAATGGACAACTGAAATGCAACAACCTGGAATGAATGCGGCCTCGACCGTGGCGCGTGTGCGCAGCTACCTGCAGGGCCTGCAGGCACGCATTACCGATGCGCTCGAAGCCGTGGAAGGCGAGGGTGGCGCGCGCTTTCTGGCCGACGCCTGGAACAAACCACCGGGCGAACCACTGCAGGGCGACGGCATCACCAAGATCATGGAAGGCGGACGGGTGTTTGAGCGTGCGGGTTGTGG
>DCVY01000249.1:0-3647 GCA_002327945.1 Acidovorax delafieldii
TCACGCCCAAGGGCGAGACCACGCTCACGCCCGAAGAAAAGCTGCTGCGCGCCATCTTTGGCGAGAAGGCATCGGACGTGAAGGACACCTCGCTGCGCGTGGACCAGGGCTCACAGGGCGTGGTGATCGATGTGCAGGTGTTCACCCGGGAAGGCATCCAGCGCGACAAGCGCGCACAGCAGATCATCGACGATGAACTCAAGCGCTTCCGCCTGGACCTGAACGACCAGTTGCGCATCGTAGAGGCCGACGCCTTCGACCGTATCGAAAAGCTGCTGACCGGCCGCGTGGCCAACGGTGGCCCGCAAAAGCTGGCCAAGGGCACGAAGATCGACAAGGCCTATCTGGCCTCGGTCGAGAAGTTCCACTGGTTCGACATCCGCCCTGCAGAAGACGAAGTCGCTACGCAGCTCGAATCCATCAAGAACTCGCTGGAGCAGACGCGCCATAGCTTCGACCTGGCTTTTGAAGAAAAGCGCAAGAAGCTCACGCAGGGCGATGAGCTGCCTGCGGGCGTGCTCAAGATGGTCAAGGTGTACCTGGCCGTCAAGCGCCGCCTGCAGCCGGGTGACAAGATGGCCGGTCGCCACGGCAACAAGGGTGTGGTCTCCAAGATCGTGCCGGTCGAAGACATGCCTTACATGGCCGACGGCACGCCTGCTGACATCGTTCTGAACCCGCTGGGCGTGCCTTCGCGGATGAACATCGGCCAGGTGCTTGAAGTTCACCTGGGCTGGGCTGGCAAGGGCATCGGCCAGCGCATTGGCGACATGCTGCAGCAGGAAGCCAAGGCGTCTGAACTGCGCAAGTTCCTCGAAGAGGTCTACAACTCGCGTGGCCGCACCGAAGACTTGTCGCAACTGAGCGATGACGAGCTGGTCGCCATGGCAGAGAACCTGACCAATGGCGTGCCCTATGCCACGCCCGTGTTCGATGGTGCGTCGGAAGACGAAATCAAGGCCATGCTGAAACTGGCTTACCCCGATGATCGGGCCGAGCGCAAGGGGCTGACCCCCGAGCGCACCCAGGCCTATCTGTTTGACGGCCGCACGGGTGACCGCTTCGAGCGTCCCACCACCATTGGCTACATGCACTACCTGAAGCTGCACCACCTGGTGGACGACAAGATGCACGCCCGCTCGACCGGCCCTTACTCGCTCGTCACGCAGCAGCCGCTGGGCGGCAAGGCGCAGTTCGGTGGCCAGCGCTTCGGTGAAATGGAAGTGTGGGCGCTGGAAGCTTATGGCGCCGCCTACGTGCTGCAGGAAATGCTGACCGTGAAGTCCGACGACGTGGTGGGCCGTACCAAGGTGTACGAATCCATCGTCAAGGGCGAACACGCCATCGAAGCCGGCATGCCCGAATCGTTCAACGTGCTGGTCAAGGAAATCCGTTCGCTGGGCCTGGACATCGAGCTGGAACGTTCGTGAAGCCTTGCGGGACAGCCCGGCGCGCTGCGCCGCTCTGTCCTCAACCGATTAAAAAGGAAAGAGTCACATGAAATCGCTACTCGACCTGTTCAAGCAATTCACGCCGGATGAGCACTTTGATGCCATCCGCATCGGCATGGCTTCGCCCGAAAAGATCCGTTCGTGGTCTTTCGGCGAAGTGAAGAAGCCCGAGACCATCAACTACCGCACGTTCAAGCCTGAGCGCGACGGCCTGTTCTGCGCCAAGATTTTTGGTCCCATCAAGGACTACGAATGCCTGTGCGGCAAGTACAAGCGCCTCAAGCACCGCGGCGTGATCTGCGAGAAGTGCGGCGTTGAAGTCACGCAGACCAAGGTGCGCCGCGAGCGCATGGGCCACATCGATCTGGCCGCACCCTGCGCGCATATCTGGTTCCTCAAGAGCCTGCCATCGCGTCTGGGCCTGGTGCTGGACATGACGCTGCGTGATATCGAACGCGTGTTGTACTTTGAGGCCTACGTGGTGACCGACCCCGGCATGACCCCGCTGAAGAAGTTCAACATCATGTCCGAGGACGACTACGACGCCAAGCGCAAGGAATATGGCGACGAATTCATCGCCAAGATGGGCGCGGAAGGCATCAAGGATCTGCTGGAATCCATCGACATCGACATGTCGATCGAACGCCTGCGCGGCGACCTGACCGGCTCCGAAGTCAAGGTGAAGAAGAATGCCAAGCGCCTGAAGGTGCTCGAAGCGTTCAAGAAGTCCGGCATCAAGCCCGAGTGGATGGTGCTGGAAGTGCTGCCCGTGCTGCCACCGGACCTGCGTCCGCTGGTGCCGCTGGACGGCGGCCGCTTCGCGACCTCCGACCTGAACGACCTGTACCGCCGCGTCATCAACCGCAACAGCCGCCTGCGCCGCCTGCTGGAGCTGAAGGCCCCTGAAATCATCGCCCGCAACGAAAAGCGGATGCTGCAGGAAGCCGTCGATTCGCTGCTGGACAACGGCCGCCGTGGCAAGGCCATGACAGGCGCCAACAAGCGCGCGCTGAAGTCCCTGGCCGACATGATCAAGGGCAAGTCCGGTCGTTTCCGCCAGAACTTGCTGGGCAAGCGCGTGGATTACTCGGGTCGTTCCGTGATTACCGTGGGCCCAACGCTCAAGCTGCACCAGTGCGGCCTGCCCAAGCTGATGGCCCTGGAGCTGTTCAAGCCCTTCATCTTCTCGCGCCTCGAAGCCATGGGCATCGCCACCACCATCAAGGCGGCCAAGAAGGAAGTCGAATCCGGCACGCCGGTGGTGTGGGACATCCTGGAAGAGGTGATCAAAGAGCACCCGGTGATGCTCAACCGTGCGCCTACGCTGCACCGTCTGGGTATCCAGGCGTTTGAGCCCATCCTGATCGAAGGCAAGGCCATCCAGTTGCACCCTCTCGTTTGCGCGGCCTTCAACGCCGACTTCGACGGTGACCAGATGGCTGTTCACGTGCCGCTGTCGGTGGAAGCACAAATGGAAGCCCGCACGCTGATGCTGGCCTCCAACAACGTGCTGTTCCCTGCCTCGGGCGAGCCTTCCATTGTGCCCTCGCAGGACGTGGTGCTGGGCCTGTACTACGCCACCCGTGACCGCATCAACGGCAAGGGCGAAGGCTTGATCTTCTCGGACACCGGCGAAGTGCAACGTGCATTGGACGCTGGCGAAGTCGAGCTCGCAGCCAAGATCACGGTTCGCATGACCGAGTGGACGAAGAACAAGGAAACCGGCGAATTCGTGCCTTCGACCTCGCTGGTGGAAACCACCGTGGGCCGCGCTCTGCTGTCCGAAATCCTACCCAAGGGGCTGCCGTTCTCCAACATGAACAAGGCGCTCAAGAAGAAGGAAATCTCCAAGCTCATCAACGTGTCCTTCCGCAAGTGCGGTCTGAAGGAAACGGTGGTGTTTGCCGACAAGCTGCTGCAAAACGGTTTCCGTCTGGCCACGCGCGCCGGTATCTCGATCGCCATTGACGACATGCTGGTGCCGCCGCAAAAGGCCGGCATCATCGAGCGCTCCGAGAAGGAGGTCAAAGAGATCGAGCACCAATACGTGTCCGGTCTGGTCACCTCTGGCGAGCGCTACAACAAGGTGGTGGACATCTGGGGCAAGGCCGGTGACGAAGTCTCCAAGGTGATGATGGCCCAGCTGTCCAAGCAGAAGGTCATGGACCGCCATGGCAACGAAGTGGATCAGGAGTC
>DCVY01000249.1:3673-5424 GCA_002327945.1 Acidovorax delafieldii
AACTTCCGCGAAGGTCTGAACGTGCTGGAGTACTTCATCTCCACCCACGGTGCCCGTAAGGGTCTGGCCGACACGGCTTTGAAGACCGCCAACTCGGGTTACCTGACCCGCCGTCTGGTGGACGTGACGCAGGATCTGGTTGTGACCGAAGATGATTGCGGCACTGGCAATGGTTCGCTGATGCGCGCCATCGTCGAGGGCGGTGAAGTGATCGAATCGCTGCGGGAACGTGTCCTGGGGCGCACGGCGGCCGAAGACGTGTTGCACCCCGAGACCCGCTCGGTGCTGGTTCCGGCGGGCGTCATGCTCGACGAAGACATCATCGAAGAACTCGAAGCCGCGGGCGTGGATGAAGTGAAGGTGCGCACAGCCCTGACCTGCGAAACCCGCTACGGCCTGTGCGCCAAGTGCTATGGCCGTGACCTGGGCCGTGGCGGCCTGATCAACCTCGGCGAAGCCGTCGGTGTGATCGCTGCCCAGTCCATCGGCGAGCCCGGCACGCAGCTGACCATGCGCACGTTCCACATCGGCGGTGCGGCTTCGCGTGCGGCCATTGCGTCGAGCGTGGAAGCCAAGTCCAACGGCGTGATCGGCTTCAACGCCACGATGCGCTATGTGAGCAACACCAAGGGCGAGTTGGTGGTGATTGCCCGTTCGGGTGAAATCATCATCCAGGACGAGCATGGCCGTGAGCGTGAGCGCCACAAGGTGCCTTACGGTGCCACGCTGACGGTGAAGGCCGACCAGACCATCAAGGCTGGCACCATCCTGGCCAACTGGGATCCGCTGACGCGCCCCATCATCACCGAGTTCGCCGGTCAGACCAAGTTTGAGAACGTCGAAGAAGGCCTGACGGTGGCCAAGCAGGTCGATGAAGTGACCGGTCTGTCCACGCTGGTGGTGATCGATCCGAAGCGCCGGGGTGCCGCCAAGGTGGTGCGTCCGCAGGTGAAGCTGATCGATGCGCAGGGCAACGAAGTGAAGATCCCTGGCACCGACCACTCGGTGACCATCGGCTTCCAGGTCGGTGCGCTGATCCAGGTGCGCGACGGCCAGGATGTGGGCCCCGGCGAAGTGCTGGCGCGTATCCCGGTCGAAGGTCAGAAGACCCGTGACATTACCGGCGGTCTGCCGCGTGTGGCCGAGTTGTTCGAAGCCCGTACGCCCAAGGACAAGGGCACGCTGGCCGAGATGACCGGTACCGTATCGTTCGGCAAGGAAACCAAGGGCAAGGTGCGCCTGCAGATCACCGATCCTGAAGGCCATGTGTTCGAAGAACTCGTGCCCAAGGAAAAGAACATTCTGGTGCATGAAGGCCAGGTGGTGAACAAGGGCGAATCGATTGTGGACGGCCCGGCCGATCCACAAGACATCCTGCGGCTGCTGGGCATCGAAGAGCTGTCGCGCTACATCGTCGATGAAGTGCAGGACGTTTACCGCTTGCAGGGCGTGAAGATCAACGACAAGCACATTGAGGTGATCGTTCGCCAGATGCTGCGCCGCGTGGTGGTCGAGAACATCGGCGAGTCGAGCTACATCGGTGGCGAGCAGGTCGAACGCTCCGAGATCCTCAACACCAACGATGCGCTGCTGGCGGCGGGCAAGATCCCTGCGACCTACAGCAACCTGTTGTTGGGTATCACCAAGGCATCGCTGTCAACCGACTCGTTTATCTCGGCCGCGTCCTTCCAGGAAACCACCCGCGTGCTCACCGAGGCTGCCATCATGGGCAAGCGCGACGCGTTGCGTGG
>DCVY01000249.1:5476-10298 GCA_002327945.1 Acidovorax delafieldii
GAAGGCGCTGCACCTGACGCGGCTGCTGACTAAGCCCCCGGGCCGTCACTGATGCGCTCCCGCCCTGTCTCCCGACGGGCCGGGAGCGTTTTTTCTGGAATTCTCACGGACCGGGCCGCATGGTGCATGCGGTGCCGGTATTAGCGCATGTGGTCATCGCCGCTCATCTGGATAGTCATTGCGATCGTTCTTTTCTGGGCCGTCGGCGCCCACAACCGCCTGGTGCGGCTGCGCTCGGCCGTGGTTCAGGCATTTGGCAGCCTGGATGCCCACCTGGTCCGATGGCTTGCCATGCTGGGCGAATTTGACGCCGCGCAAGCCACCGCAGGCACCCTGGACCGCGAAGCGCGCAGCACCCTGCAAGGGGCCACCACGCAATTGACGGCCTCCCTGGCAGTGGTGCGGGCATATCCGCTGCAAGGGGATGCCGTGGCGGCGCTGTCCGCTGCATGCGCTGTTCTGGATGCGGTGTGGCCGAATCTTCAACCCGGCGGCGATCCCGGCGACGCCCTTCGCAAGATGGCGCCCTGGCGCGTGCGGTGGGACGAATTGCGCAACCACAACGAACAGGCTGCCCGGATCTTCAATGAAGCGGTGCTTCACTACAACACCGCGATCGGGCAGTTTCCTGCGGTGCTACTGGCCTGGGTCTTCGGTTTCTCCCCAGCGCGTGCGCTGTCCATCGCGCGAGAAGGCAATTCATGACACGAGCCGGTTCCCCCCAACAACCCAGTAACCCGTCCCGCGCGGGCGCATCGGCTGGCCGCGCTGCCTCGCCGGCAGAGCGCAGCGCGGAATCCCGCGACATGGCGGGGACTGGGGTTGCACTGTGGCAGCAACTCGCCGGTGTGGCTGTTGCGTTGCAGGCCATCCGCGCCGGGCAGTCAGGCACTGCGGCGCTGGCCGCAGTGGATGCCGGCTTGCGGCCGGGGGTGCAGTCACTGCTGTTCCAGGTATTGCGCTCGCTCGGCCGTGCCCAGGCGCTGCGGCGCAAGCTGGTGTCCCGCACGCCGCCGCCCGCTGCCGATGCGCTGCTGTGCACGGCCCTGGCACTGTCATGGCAGCCTGAATCGGCGCCTTACGAGCCCTTCACCCTGGTCAACCAGGCCGTGGAGGCTGCCAAGCGCAACGTTGCCACGCGTGCGCAGGCGTCGTTCATCAATGCCTGCCTGCGCCGTTTGCTGCGGGAGCGCGAAGCCCTGGTCGCCGCGACGGATTCCGACCCCGTGGCACGCTGGAACCATCCGCTGTGGTGGGTGAAAAAGCTGCAACAAGACCACCCGGCGCAGTGGGAGCAGATCCTGCAGGCCAACAATGCCCATGCGCCCATGGTTTTGCGGGTGAATGCATTAAAGGGCACGGTAGCCCAATACCAGAAAGCGCTGGCTGCTATGGATATTGATGCGACGGTGGTGGGTGAAAGCGGTTTGATTTTGCAGCAGCCTCTGCCGGTAACGCAGTTGCCGGGATTCGCGCAGGGCATGGTTTCGGTGCAGGACGCGGCTGCACAGCAGGCCGCCCCGCTTTTGTTGCAGGGGCTCGATTGCACGCAGCCTTTGCGGGTGCTGGATGCCTGCGCCGCTCCGGGGGGCAAGACCGCCCATTTGCTGGAATACGCGGGCGCCGCCAGCACCGTGCAGGTGACCGCCCTGGAGGTAGACGCGGTGCGCAGCGCGCGTATCCACGAAACCCTGGATCGCCTCGGTCTGCTGGCACAGGTGCTGGTGGCCGACGCGGCGCGGCCGCAGGACTGGTGGCAGCAGCATTGCGCTGGCGCCCTGTTCGATGCGATCTTGCTCGATGCCCCCTGCACCGCATCGGGCATCGTTCGCCGCCACCCGGATGTACGCTGGTTGCGCCGCGAAACCGACATCGCCCAGCTGGCCGCCCAGCAGGCGCGCCTGCTGGCAGCACTGTGGCCGCTGGTGCGACCGGGTGGGCGATTGCTGTATTGCACCTGTTCAGTGTTTCGCGCCGAGGGCGATGCGCAGGTTCAAACGTTTCTTGCACACAACACCGACGCCCGATTGCTGCCATCCCCCGGTCATTTAATCCCTGGCAATGCGAACAATCGCGGAGCTGTCCCGGACAATGCATCGGGTGAGCACGACGGATTTTTTTACGCACTGTTGCAAAAAGCCCCCGGGTGAGCGCCGCAAGGCTCGCTCGGTTTTTTTGTGGGCGATGGCATGGCTGTTGGTGCTGGCCTGGCCGGTGCATGCACAGGCGCAAGCCCCTGCGAGCGAGGTGTCGGAGCTGCGCCTGGAGCGGGCCGACGATGGTGTGTACTTGAGCGCCACGCTGCAATTTGCACTGCCCGAGCTGGCCGTAGACGCTCTCTACAAGGGCATTCCCATGTTTTTTGTGGCCGAAGCCCAGGTGCTGCGGGAGCGCTGGTACTGGTCAGACCGCCGGGTGGCCACCGCCACGCGCTATCTGCGGCTGAGCTATCAGCCGCTGACCCGGCGCTGGCGTCTGAGCACGTCGACCTCGCCGATTTCCAACACCGGGCTGGGGGTGGTGTTGGGCCAGAACTTTGACGACCTGCGCGATGCAGTGTTGGCCATGCAGCGAATTTCACGCTGGAAGATCGCGGATGCCAGTGAAATCGACGCCGATGTTTTGCATTTGGTGAATTTTCGGTTCCGGCTGGACATGTCGCAGCTGCCCCGTCCGCTTCAGATTGGTGCCGTCGGCAGCGCCGGCTGGAGCCTGGTGGTTGCCCGCAACCAGCGGCTGGTTCCCGAGGCTGCGCGGTGAGCGAGCGCCAACCCACCGACGAACCGGCGACGGCCCAGGCATTGGCGCGGCAGTCGCGCGCGGTGCGCTGGACCGTTGGTGTGGGGGCCGCCATCATATCGGCCATCGGCATGGTGCTGCTGTTCATGCTGACACTGGCCACCAACAACCGGGCGCTTTACGAGCGCAACTACGCGTGGCTGTTCGGGGTCAATGTGCTGGTGGCAGCCTTGCTGCTGGTGGTGCTGGTGTGGGTGGGCGTGCGGCTGGCTGTGCGCCTGCGTCGCAAACGCTTCGGCAGCCGCCTTCTGGTCAAGCTGGCCGCCATATTCGCGCTGGTCGGCCTGCTGCCCGGCTTGCTGGTCTATGTGGTGTCGTACCAGTTTGTCACGCGGTCCATTGAAAGCTGGTTTGACGTGAAGGTGGAGGGCGCTCTGGTGGCGGGTGTGAACCTGGCGCGGGTGTCCCTTGATTCCATGGCCGAAGACATGGCCACCAAGGCGCGGGCTGCCAGCGTGCAACTGGCCCAGGTGCCTGATGCCGCAGCCGGGCTGGTGCTCGAGCGCATCCGCGACCAGCTTTCGGCCAGCGACGTGGTCTTGTGGAACGCCGCAGGCCAGGCAGTGTCGAGCGCCGGCCAGTCGCGTTTCAGCCTGAATCCGGAGCGCCCAGGTTCAGCCCAGTTGCGCATGGTGCGCCAGCAGCGCACCCTGGCCCAGATCGAGGGTCTGGACGACATCACCGACCCTGCCACAGCCCAGAATGCCCGAGTGAAGGTGTTTGCGCTGGTCGCCAGCCCCAGTGTAGGGCTGCTGCTGGAGCCACGTTTTTTGCAGGTCACGATGCCCTTGCCCCCGGCCCTGGTGGCCAATGCTTTGGCGGTGCAGGAGGCCAATCGGGAGTACCAGGAGCGTGCCCTGGCCCGCGAGGGCCTGCGCCGCATGTATGTGGGCACGTTGACGCTGGGCTTGTTTCTGGCGGTGTTTGGCGCGGTGTTGCTGGCGGTGTTGCTGGGCAATCAACTGGTGCGGCCGCTGCTGGTGCTGGCCGAGGGGGTGCGGGAGGTGGCGGCCGGCAATCTCAGCCCCAAGGCCGCCCTGCAGGGCCGGGATGAACTTGACGGGCTCACCCGTTCCTTTGCCACCATGACACAGCAAATTGCGGACGCGCAGGGTGCGGTAGCGCAAAGCATGGGCGCGGTCGATGCTGCGCGGGCCAAGCTGCAGACCATTTTGGACAACCTCACTGCCGGCGTGATGGTGCTGGACCCGCAGGGCCTCATCCTGTCGTTCAATCCCGGCGCCACGCGCATTTTGCGGGCCCCCATGGCGGCCTATGCGGGCAAACCGCTGGCGGCGGTGCCGGGCCTGGCCGCATTTGCCGCTGCGGTACAGAAACAGTTTGACGATTTCCTGGGCGATCGCCACCACCACGGCCTGGACCACTGGCAGCAGCCGTTTGAGCTGCACGGTTCCCCCAGTGGAGCGGCGCACCATGCAACCAGCCTGGTGGTGCGGGGTGCCGAGCTTCCGGATGCGACACGGTTGCTGGTTTTTGACGATATTTCGGAAATTGTTTCCGCCCAGCGAGCCCAGGCCTGGGGTGAGGTGGCGCGGCGCCTGGCCCATGAAATCAAGAACCCTCTCACGCCCGTTCAGCTGTCTGCCGAGCGCCTTGAAATGAAGCTTACCGGCAAGCTGCCAGCGCCAGAACAGGCCATCCTGACCAAGTCGGTTAGAACCATCGTTGATCAGGTCGATGCCATGAAGCGGCTCGTCAACGAGTTCCGCGACTACGCCCGCCTGCCGGCTGCGGAGTTGCAGGCACTGGATCTGAATGCGCTGGTGACCGATGTGCTTTATCTGTACGGCGTCGAAAACGCCACCGTGCCCGTTGAATCCGAACTGGATGCGCGTTGCCCGCCCATTGCCGCAGACGCCCAGCAACTGCGCCAGGTGGTGCACAACCTGCTGCAAAACGCCCAGGACGCCACCGAGCAGGCCCGTGTGGACGGGGCCGCACTGCCCCCCGTGCGCATCAGCACGCGCTGGAGCGAGTCGTCGCGCCGCGTGCGCCTGACCGT
>DCVY01000249.1:10348-11184 GCA_002327945.1 Acidovorax delafieldii
CTGCAGCATCCAAGGCGTTTCATACACATGGCAAACATTCTGGTGGTTGATGACGAACTCGGCATTCGTGACCTCTTGTCGGAAATTCTGAACGACGAGGGACACAGCGTGGACCTCGCCGAGAACGCAACGCAGGCGCGCTCGGCGCGTGCCGCGGGTGTGTACGACCTGGTGTTGCTGGATATCTGGATGCCGGACACCGATGGCGTATCGCTGCTCAAGGAATGGGCCATGGCAGGGGTGCTCACCATGCCCGTCATCATGATGAGCGGGCACGCCACCATAGACACCGCCGTGGAGGCCACCCGGATTGGCGCCTTCTCGTTTCTGGAAAAACCCATCACCCTGCAAAAACTGCTCAAGGCCGTAGAGCTGGGCCTGGCGCGCAATGCCGCCCACCAGGCCCCCCCCGTGATCGCCCAGCAGCCCACGGCCAAATCCGTCGAGGGAGGCTTCGCGCCCGCGCCGATCGCCACCACCCTTGCCATGGTGGGAGAGGTCGGCCCCCATGCCCACCAAGGGTTCGACCTGGACCGCCCCTTGCGCGAAGCCCGCGACAGCTTTGAAAAAGCCTACTTTGAATTCCATCTGGCCCGTGAAGGCGGTTCGATGACCCGCGTTGCAGAAAAAACCGGGCTGGAGCGCACCCATCTGTACCGCAAGCTGCGCCAACTGGGCGTGGACCTGGGGCGAGGAAAACGCAATTAATCTACGTATTTTTGGTTTTTTAACTAAAATTCTGATTATAATTTAAGGCTTAGGCCCGGTAGCTCAGTCGGTAGAGCAGAGGATTGAAAATCCTTGTGTCGGCGGTTCGATTCCGTCCCAGGCCACCA
>DCVY01000228.1:0-4055 GCA_002327945.1 Acidovorax delafieldii
GGCCACCGTCGCCGCAATGAGCCAGCGTTTTGAAGGTGTTCTCATGGCATCCATCTTCTCAAACTCAGAGATCGCCCATGGCGCGCTTCAGGCGCAGCCCCGCCAGTGCTGCATCAAACTGCGCATTGGCGTGGTTGCTCTCGCTGCTGGTGCGCAGGGTCTCGGCATCCAGCACTTCGGTATGGGTGGACAGGCCGTTGGCATAGCGGTCGCGCGCCACGAGCAGGTTTTCTTCGGCCTGGGCGATGGCCGACTGGGTGACGATGAGGCGCTTGCGGGTCTCTTTTACATCCAGCCAGGTCTGGCGCACCTGCAGGGCAATGATGGAGGCCAGCTCGTCGCGTTGCTCCGTCAATGCCGCGGCTTGGCGCTCAACCGCGTTAGCGCGGTGGTCGGCCACGCCACCGTCGAACAGGTTCCATTTGGCCCCCAGGGTGACCATCCATTGCCCCGGGTGCACCTGATAGCGGTTCTTCTGGTACCCGTAGCCGCCGGAAAGCGCGACTTGCGGAGCGTTTTCGCCGCGTACTGCCGCAGCCTGGTGGCGCAGTGCCTCGATCTGGCGCGCCAGTGCCGCCAGCTCGCTGCGCTGCGCCAGCGCCCGCTCGGTCAGGGCGGGGGGCGGCTGCGGTGTCGTTGCCTCGGGCGAAAGTTCGTCGAGCGAGACGGATTGATCCAGCAGCCGCCCCAGCAGGCGGTTGTAGGCGGCGCGCGCCAGATCCAGCCCATTGGCTACTTGCAATTTACGCTGCTGCGCATCGGCCAGGGCCACGCGCACCGAGAGCAGGTCGTTTTTGGCCACCATGCCCTGCCCGTGCAGATTCTCCACGTCTTGTGCATGGGCCTGCAGGCTGGTGACGTGGCTCTCAGTGACCTTCAACATGCGGCTGGCGCGCAGCACGCCGACATAAGCATCCGCCACGCGCAGTTTGAGGTTCTGTGCGTCGGCGCTCTCGCCCAGCCGCGCCGCATCCAGGCCGGCCGTGGCCGCATCAATGCCGCGCGTGATGCGCCCACCGGTGTAGAGCGGCAGCGTCGCCATGGCGCGGTAGGCAGCGCTGTCCTTCTGCGCCAGCGGCATTTGCAGCGACTGGCCGAAAAATTCAGCCCTGGCCGCCGGTGTCTTGTCGAGGGCGGTATAGCCGGTCTCCAGCGCTACATTGGGAAGACGGGCGGATTTCGCCGCTTCCAGCAGGCTAGCCGCCGCGACGGTGCCTTCATGTGACGCCTTGAGCCCACGGTCAACGGCCAGTGCGGTATCCCATGCCTGTTGCAGGGACTCGGCGGCGGCGTTGCCGGCGAGCAGGGCAGCGGCCAGGCCGGCCAGCGGCAACAGACAGTGAACTTTTATCGAGCGTTTCATTGTGTTCCTCGTGTCAGGTTTGCTTCTTTCCGGTCCTTGTAGCGCAGCAGCAGGTACAGCAACAGCGGTATAACGATCAGGGTGAGCACGGTGGAAGCCAGCGTGCCAAAAATCAGCGAGATCGCCAGCCCGCCGAACACCGGGTCGGTCAGCATCACGGCGCTGCCCAGCATGATGGCCAGCGCCGTCAGCAGGATGGGGCGCAGGCGCACCGCGCCGGCTTCGAGAATGGCCTCGCGCAAGTCCATGCCCTGTCGCCGGTAATCCAGCACGAAATCGATGATGAGCAGCGAATTGCGCACCACCACGCCGGCCAGGGCGATGATGCCGATCATGGATGTGGCCGTGAAGGGCTGCCCCATGAGCCAGTGCCCCGGAAAGATGCCTGCCAGCCCCAGCGGGATCGCTGCCATGGCGACCAGCGGCAGGCTGAACGACTGGTAATAAGCCACCAGCACCAGGAAGATGAAGGTGAGCGCCAAGCCCAGTGCGCCCAGCATGTCGCGGTAGGTGTCGAGTGTCATGCGCAGCTCGCCGTCCCAGAGCAGGCGCGGGCCTTCAAGCGTGTCGGGCGCGACCGGGTTCAGGCGCAGGTTGGCTGTTGTGAGTCGGCTGCCATCGGCGAGCAGCAAGCCGTCCAGTCGCCGGTCAAGGTCGAGCACTGCGTACACGGGGGCGGTGGATTCGAGCTCGCCGCCGACGTAGGTGACGCGCTCGCCATCCTTGTGCGAGATCGCTCGGTCGACTGAGCCGGGGACGACCTGCACCACCTCGGACAGCGGCACCCGCAGGCCCTGCCGGTTGGTCACAGACACGCGTGCCAGCAGCGCGGGATCGATCTGGTGGCGCCGGGGAATCTGCAAGCGGATGGGCACCGGGTTCTTCTCGCCGGCGATGCGGGCCCGGCCCATTTCTTCGCCGTCGATCAGCCGACGCAGCGCGACGGCGACTTCGGCCACGCTCAGCCCGGACAGCGCGGCCTTTTCCCGGTCCACCGTCAAGCGATACTGGGGCACGTCCTGGGCCTCGGAGTCGGTGACTTCCACCATGTCGCGCGTCTGCCGGAAGGCCTCATTGACCTTCTCGGACAGTGCGCGCAGTTGTTGCAAGTCCTTGCCATAGATTTCGGCCAGCACCGTGGCGCGCACCGGCGGCCCCGGCGGGTCTTCCACCAGTTGCACCGTGCTGCCGGGGTAACGTGCAGCCATGGCCAGCAGTGTGGGCCGCAGCTCGCGCACGATGTCGATCGAGGTCTTGCTCCGATCAGCCTTGTTCAGCAGGTTGACGCGGATCTCGGCGACGTGCGCCCCTTGCTTGTTGCCGGAACCACGCAGCAGGCCATTGAAGTCGATCACGCCGGCCTCGCCAATCCAGCTCTGGTAATTGCGAACGTAGGCGTTCTCCCGCAACACGGCTCCGATCTCGCGCGCGAACCGATCCGTCGTCTCCACCGGCGCGGTCTCTGGCATGTCCAGGGTGATGTTGAAGGTGTTCTTGTCGTCCTTGGGCATCATGGCCAACTCGACACCGAACCAGGACTGCGGTCCGCTCAAACCGGCGGGGCGCAAGAACTGCCAGGCCGGTTGCAACAGCGATACGGCAATGGCCAATCCCGCCAACAGGAAAACGAGCCAGCGGCTGCGCGAGCGATCCACCAGCGGTGACATGACTGCGCGGTAGAAGCGATGCAGGCGGTCATGGGTGTCGTGGTCTTCCAGGTCGTGCCCTTCGCCGGGTTTGAGCCAGCGGTTGGCGGCCCAGGGCACCACCGCGTAGGCCACCAGCAGCGAGGCCGCCATGGCGACCGGCACATTGAAAGCGACCGGGTAGAAATACTGCCCCGGCATGCCGCTGACCACCAGCAGCGAGCCGAACACCAGCATCACCGCCAGCGTCGCCAGGTTGGTGGGGTTGCCGATTTCGTTGGTGGCCTGCACCGTGACCAGGCGTTTGTCCTGCTTGCCAAGACGGTTGTAGTTGCGGTGGATGTTCTCGATCACGACAATTGCGCCATCGACCAGCAGACCCAGCGACAGGATGAGTGCGAACAAAGAGACGCGGTTGATAGTCAAGCCGGAGAGGTACGCGGCGCCCAAGGTCAGGGCCAGGATCAGCGGCACGGTCACGCCCACAATCAGTGCCTCCTTGAGGCCCAGGAACGCGGCAGTCACCAGGAACACGGCCAGCACCGCGATACCCAGGTGCTCAATCAGCCCGCTGACGGCGGCATCCGCCTTCTGGCCATCGTTGCGGGTAACGACCAGTTCGACTCCCGTCGGCACGAATTGCGCCTTCATGCGTTCGATGCGCTCAAGCACATCGTTGGCAACAAAGACTGCGTTGCTACCGGCTTTCTTGGCCACTGCCAACGTGACGGCCGGCATCTCCGCCTGCTGCGTCTTGCCAGAACGCCCGTCCGCCGGGCCAAATGCGAGACGGCTGAGGTGCGTGCGCTCTTGCGGCGGGCCGTCGATCACCTGCGCCACATCGCCCAGGTAAATCGGGCGTCCGGCGTGGCTGCCCACGATCAGGCGCTTGAGGTCTTGCGCCGAGGTCAGAAAGCCGTCCAGGAACACCTGGCGGTTTTGTCCCTGTTGCACGACTGTGCCCAGGGGCGCGGCGACATTGCTTGCGCGCAGGGTGGCATGTGCCTGGTCCAGCGTGACGCCGAAGGCCTGCAGGCGCTGCGGGT
>DCVY01000228.1:4152-4610 GCA_002327945.1 Acidovorax delafieldii
CCAGGATCCGGTCGTAGAGTTTGACCAGGGATTTCTCCTTGTCTTGGCCGACCTTGAACTGCACCATCAGCACGCCCATCGAATTCACGGCGGTTGCGTAAGTGTGATCAACGCCGGCAATCTGCTTGACGATGCCCTCCAGCGGGCGGATCACCAATTCCTCCACTTCTTCGGCGGAAGCACCGGGCAGCGCCACCCACACCTGGGCTCCGGGCACCACGATCTGGGGGTTTTCCTCGCGCGGGGTCAGCGCCACGGCGAGCAACCCCAACAGGGCGCAAGCCAACATGAACAGCACGGTCAACTTGGAAGTGGCAAAGAGGTGTGCCAGTCGTCCGGCGCTGTTGAGCTTCGGGTCGCTCATCGCGCCTCCTTTGCTGCGGTGACCAGGTCGCCGTCACGAAGCGCGGGCACAGGCGCCGCCACAAAGCGCTCGTCGGCGGCCAGGCCAGCGCTCA
>DCVY01000004.1 GCA_002327945.1 Acidovorax delafieldii
GCCACCGTGCTGCCGCCCGGACCGAAGGACAGCGTGCGGCCGTTGGGCAGCTCCAGGTGCAGGCAACCGTGCTGCATACGCTCCAAAAAACGTAGCGCCTTGCGCGCAAAGAATGGGACTTGGGTAGCGATTTCTCTGCTTTTTGCTGGGCTGGCGATGGTGCTGGGCATGGCAAGCGACCTCAAACTGGGGTGGAGCGGGACACCGTTTGCACGGGCGGCGGTGGTTTGCGAAAGAAAGGCACGCGCTTGGCGAGCAGCCGCAGCGCATGCCAGTGGATACGCGCGATCACGGCCAGCGTCATGAGCGGATGGCGCCACAGAGCGCGACGGCGCAGCGCAGCGTTCAGCGGTGCGAGCCGGCCCACGAGCCCCGTGCGCAGCAGCGCACCCTGGGCGTCGTGGTAGTCGA
Organism: Acidovorax delafieldii; assembly: GCA_002327945.1. Classification (GTDB taxonomy): domain Bacteria; phylum Pseudomonadota; class Gammaproteobacteria; order Burkholderiales; family Burkholderiaceae_C; genus Acidovorax; species Acidovorax delafieldii_C. The sequence continues at coordinate 412 of DCVY01000004.1, forward strand.
TGCGCACCTGCAGCGCGTCGCCTTGGCAAGCGAAGTCGAAGTGGTATTCCCCGTCCACGGGGCAAAACGGCGAGACGTGGAACACCTTGCTCGCCACCAGGGGCTGACCGGGCCGGGGCGCGTCGAGCAAATAGGCGTGGCGTTCGCCAAAGGTGTTGTTGACCTCGGCGACGATGGCGCGCAGGCTGCCGTCCGCACCGTGGCAGTACCAAAAACTCACGGGCTTGAAGGCGTAGCCCAAGACGCGCGCAAAGCACTGCAGCCAGACCTCGCCGCCGGCGTCGTGGATGCCCGCAGCAGCCAGCAGCGCATCGAGCCAGGCGAGCGCCCCGCCCGCGGCGGGGCTACGCCCGTCGCCATGGTCAGCGTCGTGAAAAGACAGCGCCCCGCGCCGGTTGTACGCGAGCACGCCCCCCGCCTGCGGCTGGGCCTGCAAGGTGCGCATGGGCAGCAGCAGAAAGAACACCCGGTACGCAAAGCGGTGGCGCCGCGGACGCAGCCGCGTGTGCCACACCTGCCCGAAGCCGATGTGCGGCACGGGTGTGGTGGGCAGGGCCATGGTGGGCCGGGCCGGGGTGCTCATGCGGCCTCCTTGCGCTGCCAACGGGCCAGCAAAGCGTGCGCCGCGCGGTAGCCCGACTGCAGGCCATCCTCGTGAAAACCGTAGCCCGCCCAGGCACCGCAGTACCAGGTGTGTTGCACGCCCTGCAACTGCGGCACGCGGGCCTGCGCCTCGATCGCGGCGAGGTCGAACACCGGGTGTTCGTAGTCGTACGCGCCGAGCACTGTGCGTGGATCGGGCGCACGCACCGGGTTCAGCGAGACCAGCACCGGCTGCGCGAAAGGCAGCGGCTGCAGGCGGTTGATCCAGTAGTGCAGGCAGACCCGGGCCGACTCTTTTCCGGCGTCGGCCGCACGCTCGTAATTCCACGCGGCCCAGGCAGCGCGCCGCTGGGGCAGCAAACGCGCGTCGGTGTGCAGGATGGCGCGGTTGCTCTGGTAGCGGATGGCGCCGAGCACGGCTTGCTCCTGCGCCGTGGGCTGGGCCAGCAGGCGCAGTGCCTGGTCGCTGTGCACGGCTAGCACCACGGCGTCAAAGCGCGCACTGCCGTCATCGCATTGCAGCTGCACGCCCGCGGCGTCGCGCACGATGCGGCGCACGGGGCTGGCCAGGCGCGCGTCCAGGCCCGCCACCATTTTTTGCACGTACTGCCGTGCGCCGCCCGCGACCGTCCACCACGCAGGACGGCCCTGGACCTGGATCAGACCGTGGTTGTGGCAAAAGCGGATCATCGTCGCCACGGGAAAGCGCAGCATCTGCTCGGTCGGGCAGCTCCAGATGCAGCCCAGCATGGGCAGCAGATACCACTGCTGGAATGCAGCGCCGAAGCCATGCGCGCGCAAAAAGTCCGCGAGCGGCTGGCGCAGCGTGGCCTCGTGCTTTGCCGTGGCCACCTCGGTACACAAGCGGTTGAAGCGCAGCACTTCGCCCAGCATGGCCCAAAAACGCGGGCGCAGCAGGTTGGCGCGCTGCGCAAAAATGGTCTGCAGGTTGGCGCCGCTCCATTCGAGTGGACTGCGCCCGCCGGGGCCGGCGCCCGGCACCTGCACCGAAAACGACATGTCCGTGCGCGCAACGGGCACGTCCAGGGCGCGCAGCAAGGCGATCAGCCCCGGGTAGGTGCGTTCGTTGAACACCAAAAATCCCGTGTCCACCCCGTGCTCCACCGGCTCGCCGCGGGCATTGGGCAGGCACACGTCCACGGTGTGCGTGTGGCCGCCAAAGTAATCCGCCGCCTCGAACAGCGTCACGCGGGCGTGCTGCCGCAGCACGTGGGCCGCGGCCAAGCCAGAAATGCCGGAACCGATGATGGCGATACGCATGTTGTGTCCTTGGGGCAAAAACCGAACGTCCAGGAAGTCGATCGTCGACGTCTGGCGCGAATTGTATTAGACAAAAATTTATTTGTCATAGACAATAAAGGCAAATATGCTTTTTGTCCATGGTATTTTTGGGCGTGCTTGTGCCAAACCCGCAGCCACCGTCTGCGACCCTTTCACCGAATCGAGGAATTTTTCGTGCGTGATCTCCTGACTGCCGCCACTGCGGCCGCATTGCCGATAGCCGCCGTGGAGCGCGAGACGGGGCTGGCGAAAGACACCTTGCGTGTCTGGGAGCGACGCTACGGCTTTCCGCAGCCCCTGCGCGATGCCGCCGGCGACCGGCGCTACCCGCCCGAGCAGGTGCAGCGCCTCAAGCTCATCGCGCGCTTGCTCGATGCGGGCCAGCGGCCGGGCAAAGTCGTCGGGCTGGACGCGGCAGCTCTGCACGCTTTGCTCGGGCGCCTCGACGCCGCGCAGGGCCAAGCCAGCAAGGCCGCCGCACAACCCGTCGCACAACCCG
>DCVY01000109.1:0-1874 GCA_002327945.1 Acidovorax delafieldii
CCGCCGTGCTGCAGGCCTGGGTGCTTTTTCACAATGGCGAATTCGAGCAAGCCGCTGCGGCGGGCCTGAACGCAGGCGGCGCCGGCATCACGGTGGCCAACAAGGCCACCGTGATCTACGCCAACTACCTTGAGCCCAAAGAGAAGACGCGCCTTGATCTGTTTATGCAGGTGGCAGAGCGCGCAGCAGCCCAGGCCGCACAAGAGCCCGAAAACGCCAATGCCTGGTACTGGCAAGCCTATGCCCTGGGCCGCTACAACCAGGGCATCAGCGTGGCCAAGGCGCTGGCGCAAGGGCTGGGCGGCAAGTTCAGAAATGCGCTGGAGAAAGCGATGACCCTGTCACCGCAGCATGCCGATGCCCACATCGCAATGGGCACTTTTCACGCCGAGGTGATCGACAAGGTGGGCGCGCTGATTGGCGCAATGACCTATGGTGCCAAGAAAGAACAGGGCCTGCAGCATTTTCAGGAGGCCTTGCGCATCCACCCGGACTCTGCCGCTGGCATGATCGAATACGCCAATGCACTGGTGATGCTGGAAGGCGACAGGAAAACGCAGCAAGCCACGCAGCTCTATGAGAAGGCGGCGGCCAGCAAACCCCTGGATGCGAAAGAACGCCTGGACGTGGAGATGGCGCGCCTCGAACTGCAGGAGGGCTGAGAGGCTGAGGCAGCGCAACCCGTGCAGCGGTACTGGCCGCGGCGCCCCGGCTCAGCCGAAACGCCGCGCGGCAATCGCCAGCAGACCGTCAAAAATCAGGCTGTCCACCAGCTCGAACGGGCGCGTCATGCTGGGCGCCATCTTCCAGCCAGCGCCGCCGGTCATCACGCAGGCGGGCTCGGTGCCGCAGTGGGCAATGACATGCTGCACCATGCGCTCGACCGCACCGGCAATCGCATAGGTGCCGCCGCTGGTCAGTGCGTCGCTGGTGTTGGTGGGGAAAAGGCGCACCTCGCCCGTGGGCACATGCAGGCCGGCGGTGCCGGCCTCCAGGGCGCGCAGCATGATGCCGTGGCCCGGCAGGATCAAGCCTCCCAGAAAACGCCCTTGCGCATCCAGGCATTCCACGGTGACCGCTGTGCCCACCATCACCACCACAATCGGGCGCGCAGGGCCATTTGCCAGCACATGGTGGCGGGCGCCAATCATGGCCACCCAGCGGTCCGAGCCCAGGCGCGAGGGGTAGTCGTAGCCGTTGACCACGCCTGCCTCTTGCGCCGAAGACACCACCCATTGCGCGGCCACATCCCACAACTCCATCTGGTCTTGCACGCGGCGCTTGACGGCATCGCCCGCCACCACGCAGCCCAGCATTTTCGATGGCACCGGCAGGTTGGCCCAGGAGCCTTCGGCCAGGCGGTCGATGTTGTCCAGGAATTCGGCGCCATGCGCCAGCAGTGCGGCGCCCGGGCGGTGAGCGTCGTACAACGCCCATTTGAGACGCGTGTTGCCGACGTCGATGGCCAAAAATGTCATGTGGCGGATTATCCAGAGTTTTCAGCCCCCCGGTTCGCCAACAAGACCGGCGTGCATGCCCAGGCACCGCGCCGCGGCAACACGCTGCACAACGGGGTGCGCGCAAGCTTGGGCATTTGTCAAACAACCTGCCCGACAACCGCTGCAATACAGTGCCCCCTCCACGCGCTGCAACCACAGGAGAATCGACATGGGCTTATTCCGTTTCATCCAGGAAGCCTGGCGAGAAACTTTGGGGCGGCAAGGGCGCGGAGGCAGCACAGAACAGCCCTGCCGCCATGGACGAACTCAACGCCAAGGCGGCCAAGACCACCGAGACCTGCATCGCATCGCATCGCAAAACCTGGGCGTGAGCAGCGTGCAGGTGGCGTTTGACCCTCAAACCGGCAGTTGACC
>DCVY01000109.1:1970-2929 GCA_002327945.1 Acidovorax delafieldii
GCATCCAACGGCCGTTTTTAGGTTTTAAGGTGGCACCGGGGCGCTTGAGCCCCCCATGAGCAAAGCGGGCCCTTCCCATCGGAGGGGCCCGCTTTTGCATGGCGTGGTGCTCACCCCTGCCGCCAGGGAAGCCCCTGCCGGCGCCAGCCGCCCTTCTTGCCGCGCTGCGCATGGCTATCGGGGTCGCCCTCGAAGCCTTCGAGGATGTTGTAGGCGGTGATGCCCAGTTCGGTGGCGCGCCGCGCGGCGGCAATCGAACGCACGCCGCTGCGGCACAGCAGCACGGCGCGACCGCCCTCGGGCACGGCGGCACGCAGCTGGGCATCGAAGTCGGCATTCATCACCATGCCGGGCCATTGTTTCCAGGCCACGGGGATGGCGCCAGGCACCTGCCCCACCCATTCGCGCTCGGCATCGCTGCGCACGTCGATCAGCACGGCCTGCCCGTCCTGCACCCACTGCCATGCCAGCTGCGCCGACACGTCACCCGCATAGCCCTCGGCTGCGCGCGGCGCCTGCAGGGTGGCGCCATCGGCGTCGTGCCGCAGGCCCGAGTGCAGGTTGGCCGGCACCGCCTCGTCGATGCGGCGCGGGCGCGGCAATTGCAGCGACTCCATCAGCGCCACAAACTCGGCCTGGCTGCGGCCAGCCACCCGGGCGTTGCCGGCCTTTTCAGCGCCGATGGTGGAATGGCTGCGCCCATGGTAGTCATGGCCAGGCCACACGGTGGTGTCATCGGGCAGGGCAAACAGCACGCCGGTGATGCTGCGGTACAGCTCGGCCGCGCTGCCCGACTGGAAATCCGTGCGACCGCAGCCGTTGATGAGCAAGGTGTCGCCGGTGAAAACATGGTCGCGCCACCGGTACGACATGCTGCCCGCCGTGTGGCCGGGGGTGTGCAGGGCGCGCAGGGTTTCGCCGCCAAAGGCCAGCGTTTCACCATCCACCAGCTGCACCGC
>DCVY01000109.1:3112-8303 GCA_002327945.1 Acidovorax delafieldii
CGCATCGGCACATTCACTCCCACAGCGGTGCCGGCTGTTCGCGCAGGGCGTGGCGCAGCACCGGGTAGTCGGGCACCACCGTGGCCACCGTGCCCCAGAAACGCGGGCTGTGGTCCATCACGCGCAGGTGCGCCAGCTCGTGCGCCACCACATAGTCGATGATGGCCGGGCGGTAATGCAGCAGGCGCCAGTTCAGGCGGATGGAACCATCGGCCTTGGCGCTGCCCCAGCGGGTCTGGGCGCTGGACAGGCGCAGGCTGGTCCAGCGCACATCGAGCAGTGGCGCGAAATGGTCGAGCCGGGTGGTGAAGTGGCGGCGCGCATCGCGCATCAGCCAGGCCTGCACGGCATCGCGGATCTGCGCCGGGCTGGCGCTGTGGGGCAGGCCGATGCGCAGGCTGGCACCGGTGGCCCCTTCACAGGCGGGGTGCAAGGCACCGCCCTTGCCGGCGAAGCCGTGGGTGGGGTCCAGCACCACGGTGAGTGGCTCGCCCAGATAAGGCAGCTGCGCACCGTGGGCCCAGGTGATGCGGCCGCCCTCGCTGCGCTGCTGGCGCGTGCGTGCCTCGTCCAGCTTGCGCAGGATCCAGCCCGATTTTTCGCGCAGCGCCGCATCCACGGCCGGCAATGTGACCCATGTGGGCGCCCGCACGGCCAGGCCGTCCACGCCCACCGTGAAGCCGATGCTGCGCCGGCGCACGCGCTGCAGCGCATAGGCCACCACGGCATCGCCCAACAAAACCTCGCGATTGGCCTGGGGGTGCCGGAACTCGGCAGGGGACAACAGCGATGACAAAGCCGGTGCTGCAAGCACCGCAGATGCAACAGGAAGCGGACCTTTGACTCCTGCCTCGGGAGCCGAGTGCGCTTTATCAATAAGGGGCACGGGCCGTTCAGACTTGTTTTCTTGCGCCGAAGATCCGGACGGCGCTGGCGCGCCGCCCGCTGCACTGGCCGTGCGATCCGGGACAGGCGGGTCGAACAAGTCGAGCGCCAGTTGCACCAGCCGCTGCATCATGGTGCCCTCACCGGGCCGAGGAAGATGCCGCAGGGGCGGCCTCGGGGTAGGCCTGCGGGTCAAGCCGGCGCATTTCGGATTCGATCCATTCCTCGACCTCCCGCATCAGCTCGTCGGGCTTGCGGCCCACGCTGGGAATGGGCTTGCCGATCGAGACATCCACCACCCCGGGGCGCTTGATGAAGGCCTTGCGCGGCCAGACCCGGGCCGAGGTGACGGCCACCGGCACCACGGGCACCCCGACATCGATGGCCAGCCGCGTACCGCCGCTCTTGTACTGCCCCGCCTGGCCGCGCTCCACGCGCGTACCCTCGGGAAACATGATGACCCAGGTGCCCCGCGCCAGCAGTGCCCGGCCCTGCTGCACCACCTTGACGAAGGCCCGCGCACCCTGGCCGCGGTCGATGTGGATCATGTCCAGGCTGCCGATGGACCAGCCGAAAAACGGCACGCGCAGCAGCTCCCTCTTGAACACATAGGCCAGCGGGCGCGGCATGATGGCCGGCATGAGGAAAGTCTCGTAAGTGGACTGGTGCTTGACCAGCAACACCACGCCCTGGTTTTCCTGCGTGGGCAGGTGCTCCATGCCGGTGATGCGGGGGCGGATGCCCATGATCACGCGGGCCGCATCCACGCTGAGCTTGAGCCAGGCCCGCGCAATGCGGTAACGCGTGCGACTGCTGGCGCCCAGCAGCCGCACCAGCAGGATGGCCAGCGTGTAGGGCACCACGGTGATGCCCATCCAGAGCATGTGGAGGATGGAACGGATCAAAGCCATATTTTTTGCGTTTTTTGGGGATTCTTGCGTTTGCCATTCAAACGCGAATTGCTACCGAATGGATCGCTTCAATACGCCAGGGGTGGCGCGCCTGCTGCGGGCAATTGCGGTGCGCCAGACACTGCAGCAGCGTCTGGGGNNGGAAAGTCGATGGGCAATGCCTGCCCAGGCTTCATGTGGGCCGAACGGCCCGTGCACACCAGGTGCACCTGTGCACCCAGCGCCGCGCCGGCTTGCAGATGCTCGACGCAATTGCCCACCACCTGCACATCGAAAGGTTCCACGCCATAGCGTTCGCAGATCTGCTCCAGCAGGGCGGGCGCCGGCTTGCGGCATTGGCAGGCTTCATCGGGCGCATGGGGGCAATAGAACACCGCGTCGATGCGCCCGCCCGCCGCCGCCACCTGCCGCAGCATTTTGGCGTGGATGGCATTGAGCGACACCACATCGAACAGCCCCCGCCCCAGCCCGGGCTGGTTGGTGGCCACCACCACACGCCAGCCTGCGTGGTTGAGGCGGGCCACGGCCTCCAGCGCGCCCGGCTGGGCGCTCCACTCCTCGGGCGAGGTGATGAAGTCATCGCCCAGCGGGTTGAGGGTGCCGTCACGGTCGAAGATGGCGAGTTTCATGGATGAGTGCCCTTTTGTGCCCCACCCCGCGCATGCCAGGGTGCCAGCACATGATACTGGCGCGCGCCAGGCCAGCGGACGCTGCGCAAGGGCCGCCAATACGCCACCGTGCAAGCGCTGGCGTCGTCCCCCCGTGGGGGGAAGACGCGCAGCGGCTCAGGGGGTTGCACCATCTCAGGCCGCCAGGCGCGAGAGATCGGCTACGCGGTTCATCGCATCGTGCAGGCTCTTGAGCAGGCCCAGGCGGTTCAGGCGCAGGTCAAGCTGTTCGGCATTGACCATCACGTCGTCAAAAAAAGCATCCACCGGCGCGCGCAGCACGGCCAGGGTTTGCAGGCTGCCGGTGTAGTCGCCCGCATCGAATTGCGCATTGGCTTCGGGCACAAAGCGCTGCAGGGCGGCGTACAGGTCTTGCTCGGCCTGCTCGGGCAGCAGGTCGGGGTTGACGTGCGCATCCACCTCGCCCGCTTTTTTGAGGATGTTGCTCACGCGCTTGTTGGCCGCAGCCAGGGCCGGGCTTTCGGGCAGCGCGGCAAAGGCGCGCACCGCCGCGAGGAGCTGCGGCACTTGCGCCAGCCGCTGCGGACGCAGGGCCAGCACGGCGTCGACCTCTTGCGCGCTGCAGCCCTGCTCGCGCAGGCTGCCAGCCAGGCGGTCGTAGATGAAATCGGCCAGCTNNTCCAGCGGCAAATCCTTTTCGACCAGCATGCGGATCACGCCCAGCGCGTGGCGGCGCAGGGCAAACGGGTCGCGGTCGCCGGTGGGCAGGTTGCCGATGCCGAACATGCCGACCAGGGTTTCGAGCTTGTCGGCCAGCGCCACCACCACGCCCGCTGTGTTGCGCGGCAGGCTGTCACCGGCAAAGCGCGGCTTGTAGTGGTCTTCGATGGCGTCGGCCACCACCTCGCCCAGTCCGTCGTTGAGCGCGTAGTAGCGGCCCATGGTGCCTTGCAGCTCGGGGAACTCGCCCACCATGTCGGTCACCAGGTCGGTCTTGGCCAGCAGCGCAGCCTGGTCGGCCTGTGCCACCAGGGCAGCGTCGCCCAGCTGCGCGGCGATGGCTTTGGATATGGACCTGACGCGCTCGACGCGCTCGCCCTGCGTGCCCAGCTTGTTGTGGTAGACCACCTTGCCCAGGCCCTCAACGCGCGAGGCCAGCGTCTTCTTGCGGTCCTGGTCGAAGAAGAACTTGGCATCGGCCAGGCGCGGGCGCACCACGCGCTCGTTGCCGCCAATGACAAAGCTGGCGTCTTCGGGGCTGATGTTGCTCACCACCAGGAACTGGTGGGTCAGCTTGCCTGCGGCATCGAGCAGCGGAAAGTATTTCTGGTTGGCCTTCATCGTCAGGATCAGGCACTCCTGCGGCACGCCCAGAAACTCTGGCTCAAAAGTGCAGGTGAGCACGTTGGGGCGCTCGACCAGCGCGGTGACTTCATCGAGCAGCGCGTCGTCGTCAATCGGGCGCGCGCCGTTGCCCACCTGGGCGGCCGCAGCGGCCAGCTGCCGGGCGATCTCGGCCTTGCGCGCGGCAAAGCTGGCAATCACGGCGCCGTCGCTGTGCAGCACTTCGGCGTACTGGTCGGCGTGCGGCACCCGCACCGGGCTGACCAGGGCTTCAAAACGGTGGCCTTGCGTGGTGCAACCGGCGGTGAGGCCCAGCGCCTTGACCGGCACCACGGTGGTGCCGTGCAGCGCGACCAGGCCGTGGGCGGGGCGCACAAAGTGCACGCTGCTCCAGCCGGGCAGCTCGCAGTCAGTTTCGAGCTGGTAGCTCATCACCTTGGGGATGGGCAGCTTGGCGATGGCCTCGTCCAGGGCTTTTTGCAGGCCGGTGTCAAGGGTGGCGCCGGTGACCAGGCTGTCGTAGAACAGCGCCTCGGCCTTGCCATCGGGGGCGCGCTTGAGCGAGGCCACGGCGGCGGCCGGGTCGGTCAGGTCAGCGCCCAGGGCTTGCAGTTTTTTCAGCAGCGCGGGCGTGGCCTGGCCGTCGGCGCTCAGGCCCACGCTCACGGGCATGAGCTTTTGCTGCACGGCCTTGTCGGCAGCTTTGATATAGACATGCGTGATGTGCGCGGCCAGGCGGCGCGGCGAGGCAAACGCCGTCACGGCCGAGTCATCGCCCAGCAGGCCCTGGGCTTGCAGCTGCTCGAACAGCACGCCGGCAAAGGCGTCGCCCAGCTTTTGCAGCGCTTTGGGCGGCAACTCTTCAACAAACAGTTCAACGAGAAGGTTTTGGGTTGTCATGTTTTCGGCTCTATTCCGTTATCCATTTCGCATTCGCTACGCCAGAACCGCCCGCAACAGGCGCTGCCCACGCCCGGGCAGCCGCGCAAGGGCCGCCCCGCAGCGCTGGCTGCGTCCACCGGCCCGCATTGCGCAACACTGCGCGAGCGGGGGCTGAGGGCGCGGCTCCAAGCCTGCCTGCGCAGGCTTGGACGTCCCCGAAGGGCTGCCGCCTCTGGCGGCTGCACGGAGACGCGAAGCGGCTCAGGGGGGGGCTCACTTCACGCGGCCTTCTTGGTCATTTTTTCCACCCAGGCGCGCGGGGCCATGGGGAAGCCCAGCCGCTCGCGGCTCTCGTAGTAGCTTTGCGCCACGGCGCGCGCCAGGTTGCGGATGCGGCCGATGTAGGCGGCGCGCTCGGTCACGGAAATCGCCCCGCGCGCGTCCAGCAAGTTGAAGCTGTGCGCGGCTTTCAAGACCTGCTCGTAAGCGGGCAGCGCCAGTTGCTGCGCCATCAGGTGCTGGGCCTGTTTTTCATGGGCG
>DCVY01000109.1:8327-15964 GCA_002327945.1 Acidovorax delafieldii
TCAGGTTGTAGACGTTGTCCACGCCTTGCAGGTACATGGCCAGGCGCTCCAGGCCGTAGGTGATTTCGCCGGTGGCGGGCTTGCAGTCAATGCCGCCCACTTGCTGGAAGTAGGTGAACTGCGTCACCTCCATGCCGTTGAGCCAGACCTCCCAGCCCAGGCCCCAGGCGCCCAGCGTGGGATTTTCCCAGTCGTCTTCAACAAAGCGGATGTCGTTCTTTTTCAGATCGAAGCCCAGCGCTTCCAGGCTGCCCAGGTACAGCTCCAGGATGTTGCTCGGTGCGGGCTTGAGCACCACCTGGAACTGGTAGTAATGCTGCAGGCGGTTGGGGTTTTCACCGTAGCGGCCATCCTTGGGCCGGCGGCTGGGCTGCACGTAGGCGGCCTTCCAGGGCTCGGGGCCGATGGCGCGCAAAAAGGTGGCGGTGTGCGACGTGCCGGCGCCCACTTCCATGTCGTAGGGCTGGAGCAGCGCGCAGCCCTGGGCGTCCCAGTAGGACTGCAGCTTCAGGATGATTTGTTGGAAGGTCAGCATGGAATCGATTCTGGCTTGCCGCAGGCCGGGCCTGCGCCGATGAAAAAAGAGGGGCAGTCAGCGCTGCCCAATTATCCTGGGAGGCTGTCGCACTTGGAGCGTCGATAGCGAAAATCGAAGGTTTCACCCAAATCGGCCCCAGCGAGGACAGTTTTCGCCGGATTTGCGGCCCCATAGCCCGGCCATGGGGCAAAAAGACGGTAAAAAATGGACTGCTGCGGCCGATTTGCAGCCGACNNAGTCGACGATTTCCAAGTCCGACAGCCTCCTGGAAGATCGTGAACATGTTCTCAGGATGGGGCGATGTATTGGAGATGTCGAATTCCAGGTGCTTGCGCCCGGCCACACTGAACGCGCAGCTGCAGGCTTACGCGCCGTCCCAGCGGCGCAGCACCAGGCTGGCGTTGGTGCCGCCAAAACCAAAGCTATTGGACAGCGCCGTGCGCAGCGGCGCGTCAACCGTTTTGCGCACCAGGGGCATGCCCTCGGCGGCGGGCTCCAGCGTCTCGATGTTGGCCGACGCGGCAATGAAGCCCTGGCGCAGCATGAGCAGGCAATAGATGGCCTCTTGCACACCCGTGGCACCCAGCGAGTGGCCGGTGAGCGACTTGGTGGACGAGAACGGCGGAATGGCGTCGCCAAAAACTTCGCGGATGGCGCGCAACTCGGGGACATCGCCCACGGGCGTGGATGTGCCGTGGGTGTTGATGTAGTCGATGGGTTCGCTCACGGTGGAGATGGCCTGGCGCATGCAGGCAATGGCGCCGTCGCCCGAAGGGGCCACCATGTCGGCGCCGTCGGACGTGGCACCAAAGCCGATGACTTCGCCCAGGATGGTAGCCCCACGCGCCAGGGCGTGATCGAGGCTTTCAAGCACCACCGCGCCGCCGCCGCCCGACAGCACAAAGCCGTCGCGATTCGCGTCGTAGGCGCGCGAGGCTTTCTCGGGCGTGTCGTTGTAGGCGCTGGACATGGCGCCCATGGCGTCAAACAGCAGGCCCATGCCCCAGGTGACTTCTTCGCCGCCGCCGGCAAACACCACGTCCTGCATGTCCCAGGCGATCTGCTGGGCTGCCGCACCGATGCAGTGCGCCGAGGTGCTGCACGCCGAGGTGATGGAGTAGTTGATGCCCTTGATGCCGAAGTTGGTGGACAGGCAGGCGGACACGGTGGAGCTCATGCAGCGCGTGACCTGGTACGGCCCCACGCGGCGGATGCCCTTGCTGCGCAGGATGTCGGCCGCTTCGATCTGGTTGGCGGGCGAGCCGCCGCCCGAGCCCATGATGAGGCCGGTGCGCGGGTGCGACACCTGCTCGGGCGTGAGGCCCGATTCGGCAATGGCGTTGGCCAGCGAAATGTGGGCATAGGCCGCCGCATCGCCCATGAAGCGCAGCTGCTTGCGGTCGATCAGCGCCTCCAGATCGATCTGGGGAACGCCGGCCACGCGGCTGCGCATGCCCAGCTCGGCGAACTGCGGCATGGCGCGAATGCCCGAGCGGCTTTCACGCAAGGCCTCTGTGACGGTGGCCATGTCGTTGCCAATGCACGAGACGATGCCCGTGCCCGTGATCACCACGCGTTTCATGCTGTCTCTCCTTGCGGCGCTCCATCTTGTGCCGTTTCTTCTTTTTTGAACAAGCCCACGCGCAGGTCGTTGGCCACGTAGATTTCCTTGCCGTCGGCCAGCAGGCGGGCATCGCCAATGGCCATGACGAGCTTGCGCTTGATGACGCGTTTGATGTCGATTTCGTAGGTGACGAGCTTGACCTGGGGCCCCACTTCACCGGTGAACTTGACTTCGCCCGCCCCCAGCGCACGGCCACGGCCGGGCAATTGCAGCCAGGTCAGGTAAAAGCCGATGAGCTGCCACATGGCGTCAAGGCCCAGGCAGCCGGGCATGACCGGATCGCCCTGGAAATGGCAGGCAAAAAACCACAGGTCAGGACGCACATCCAGCTCGGCCCGGATTTTCCCCAACCCGTGCGCGCCGCCATCGCTGTCGATGTGGGTGATGCGGTCAAACATCAGCATGGGCGGCAGCGGCAGACGCCCGCTGTCAGCGCCGAACAGCCGGCCCTCGCCCGAGGCGATCAGTTGTTCGTAGGAAAAAGAATCTGCCATTTTCAATCGTGCTCCAGAACCGCGGCCGTGCCGCTTCAAAAATTCACCATGCGCAACCGCTGCTCCCGACTGCAAGGCTCCATTATCAAGGCACATCCAGGCCGATGGCGTGCACACCCGCAGATTGACCTGTGGGTCGACCATGACAGGCTGGGGCTGCATGTCGCAAATCCATGCCAACCGGNNGCCGTGCCTTTCAGCGCCGCCGGCGCCGCGCGAACCCGGCCCCGGCGACCACGCAAAAGCCTGCCACCCACAAGGGCACCAGCCCCCAGCGCGCCACCCACCACGCATACGGCGTGATGCCCCAGCCCTCTTGTGCGCTGAGCCCGCGCCCTTGCACCTCGCCGTTCAGCACCCCGCGGGTGTGGCGAGCAAGCGCATGGGTGACCACCCCGCGGTGGTCGATGATGGCGGTGGCCCCGGTGTTGGTGGCACGCACCATGGGGCGCTCGAACTCCAGCGCACGCATACGGCTGATCTGCAGATGCTGGTCGATGGCGACCGTGTTGCCAAACCAGCCAATGTTGCTGAAATTGACAAACAGCGTGGGCGCACTGGCCGGATCTGCGAATCGGGCCCCCAGCTCTTCACCAAACAAGTCCTCGTAGCAGATGTTGGGAGCAATGCGCTGCCCCGCCCAGGCAAAGGATGGCGGCGCCAGCACGCCCCGGTTGAAATCACCCAGGGGGATATTCATCATGGCTGTGAACCACCTGAAAAACGGCGGAATGAATTCGCCGAACGGCACCAGGTGATGCTTGTCGTACTGGTACGGCGACGGCTGGGATGGCGCCAGGCCCAGCACCGAATTGGTGTAGCCCTGCCCCTCATCCCCCAAAGGTATGCCCACCAGCGCCGCCTGTGCGCCCTGGCCGAAATGCGCCGCCAGCCCCTCCAGATAACCCGGCATGAGTTGCTGCGGCAGCAGCGGAATGGCGGTTTCAGGCGCCACGACGAGGGATGCCTTGGCGGTCCGCATGGCATCGGCATACCACTGCAGGGCCAGCGGCACGCCGCTGCCAGGCTGGAATTTCTCATCTTGCGGAATATTGCCCTGGAGCAGCGCCAGGCTGATCGGGGCGGACTGCTGCGCCGCTGGTGTGCGGCACAACTCGATGGCGCATTCGCGCTGCAGCCCGGCGCTCACGAGCGCCAGCACGCCCCCCGCAACCAGCGCCCAGGCGCGCAGGCTGCGCCAATCGCTGCTGCGCGCCTGCGCCAGCAGCATGGCCAGCACCGCGGCCACGAACCCGACGCCATACACCCCCACGGTACGCGCCAGCGCACTCAAAGGCCCTTGCACATGCGCATAGCCGCCGGCGCCCCAGGGAAAACCCGTCAGCAGCGTGCCGCGTGCCAGCTCCGCCAGCAACCAGACTGCGCCGAAAAGAAACGCTGCCAGCACACGATGGGTGGGCGTCGAACGAGAAAAAAGCGCCACGCCGGCAGCGTAATAAGCACCAAGAAAGGTTGCCAACCCCAGCACGGCCACCACCGCCAGCGGCGCCGCCAGGCCGCCGTAGGTGTGCATGGAAATGAAAAGCCACCAGAAGGTGGCCGCCAACCAGGCAGTGGCAAACACCCAGCCCAGCCCGGCGGCCTGGCGCCAGGGCGTGGGGGCGCGCACCAGCCAGGCCAGCACCGCCAGCGACAGGATCTGCAGCCACCACTGCGGCGCACCACTCCATGGCAGGGCCAGCGACAGCGCCTGCGCCACACCCGCAGCGGCTGCCAGGCCGGCACGCATGGCGAGATCGGCCCCAGGCAGGCGTCGCAGCCAGGCCATCAGGCAGCGGTGCTGTTTTCGTCGACGCGCGACACCTTGAACCAGCGCACGGCGCCGCCCTTGGTGTGCAGCACCACAAAGTGCAGTCCGCACAACTGCAGGTGCTCACCCCGCTTGGGCACATGCCCCATTTCGTGGGCGATCAGACCGCCAATGGTGTCGAAGCTCTCGTCAGGATCGCAGCCCTGCATGGTGACACCAAAGGCCTCGGCCACACGCTCGATGGGGGTGTCGCCGCTTACGCGGTAGGTGTGGTCTGCCAGGGCGAAGATGTCGCCTTCGTCTTCGGGGATGTCAAACTCGTCTTCGATCTCGCCCACGATCTGTTCCAGCACGTCCTCGATGGTGATCAGGCCCGCCACGCGGCCGAACTCGTCGATCACGATGGCCTGGTGGTTGCGGTTGCCGCGAAACTCGCGCAGCAGATCGTTCAGGCCTTTGGTTTCCGGCACAAAGGTGGCCGGACGCAACAATGCGCGGATGCTCAGTTCGGGGGCCCGCTGCAGCTTGAGCAGGTCTTTGGCCATAAGGATGCCGATGATGTTCTCACGCTCGCCCTGGTACACCGGAAAGCGCGAGTGCGCGGTGTTGATCACCTGGCGCAGCAACTCATCAAAGGGGGCCTCGATATTGACGAGGTCCATGCGCGGGGCAGCCACCATCACATCACCGGCGGTCATGTCGGCCATGCGGATGACGCGTTCGAGCATCACACGGGAGTCGGCGCCAATGACCTCGTTGTCTTCGGCCTCGGCCAGGGTCTCGATGAGCTCTTCAGTGGAGTCCGGCCCGGGATGGATGAACTCGGCCACTTTTTGCAGGAAGGTGCGCTTGTCTTCCTTTGCGGGCAAGCGCTGGGGGTGCGGGTCAGACACTGTCTTGGAGTGCAGGACGTGCGGTAGTGAAACAAGCCTCTAGTGTAGTGTTTCACGCACCGCTTCCACCGCGGGCCCGTGCGTGCCACGCTGGTGCTATTCGGTCGACTGGTGGCGGGCGGGCCGCACGCCTTTGCGCACTTCCTGCACACCGGCCAGAAAGCCCCAGAACTGCCTGGCCTGCTTCTTGAGGCAGTAGTCCATCTCGGCGAATTGCTGCTCCACGATTTCGGCCATGCGCGTGTCGAAGCTGGCCGGCGGAATCTGCAGATAGGCATCGGATTCCGAACCGTCACGCCGGACCGTGGCGCCCGCATTGCGCGCGATCTTGAGCATGGCCGTGTTTTCCGTGAGCGCGTGGATAAACACCATGCTCACGCCTTCATTGCGGGCGTGCATGACGGCCCGGTCAAACAGGCGTACACCGAATCCACGGCCACGGGCCTTCTTGAGCACTGACACACCAAACTCGGCGCATTGCTTGTATTCGGGGTACTCGGCAAACGCCAGATGGGCCATGGCGATGAGCTCCAGGTGCCGGTTGTAGATGCCGAAGATCTCGTCACGGTCAAAATCGAGCTGATGGGTGTAGCGCCGGATCTGCTCATCCGTGGCGGCATAGCCAAAACGCAAATACCTGTCTGCTGGCTCCAGCTGCAACAGGTGCGCTGTGATGCGCTCGCGGTACGAAGGGCCCAGCGACCGGATGGGCACCATCAGGGGTGTGGGCGCATGGGAATCACCCGGCACATGACCAGCAAGGGGCGCCAGCATGTCCTTGCCTGCGTCCCACGAAGCCTTGAGCCAGTCTTTGGTTGCGATCATGGCGTCCATTTTAAGGGTTTCCCCTTATTTTTCACGGCCTTTTTGCTGCACTGCAACAAAACAGAGGCATACGCCAAAACACGGCAAAATGACCTAAAACCATACAAACTGGATAAACAACGCTATTGAATTAATAGTTTTCGTTACAAAAAAAGACTACACCGCCGCCTACAGGGCTCCCAACGGTGCCGCCGTGGTGGCGTGGACCCGGTCGAGCACAAAGCGCATTGTGCGGTCCTGCACGCTGGGGGGCAGCGCATCCATGATGAAGCGGCTGCAGTGCGCCATGTCGGCCACCCCCACCCTGGGCAGGCAATCCATCGCGCCCGTGCGTGCGGCGCACTGCACCACTTCAGACCATCGCGGGCCCTGATCCGCTGGCCGCTGCGCTCCTCGGCGCATCGTGGAGGGAACCCGGAATTGGGACATCCCGTCGCTGCGCTCGGCCCCCGTTGCACAGTGCGTGGCGCTTGCGACCGCGAGACAGGGCCCTGCACAGCAAAGGCCCGTGTGGCTGTTGAAACCACCCTCACCCCTGCGCAATCTCCTCCATGCAGGCCCGCATCACCGTCGGGTCAAAAGCCATCTGCATATGCGCCACCCCCTCCACCAACCGGTTGTCAGCCCCAGGCAACATCGCCGTGCCTGCAGGAAAAACGATGTTGTCACAGTTCGAATACCAACAGGTAAACAAGGCAACGCGCCCATCGGGTTCGTCCTGCTGCAGTTGCTGCACCCAGTCCCCCCCCAGCGCCATCTGTTGCCCAGTCACCGATCGGCTGAAACGCCCGGCCCAGGTGCCGCCGTGCGGCGTTCCCAGCGTGATGACCCGGTGCACGCGCGCAGCGGCGCTGTGCGCCGGCAACGAGCGCAACCAGGCGCGGGCCACCAGCCCGCCCATGCTGTGGCCCACCACCACCGGTGCCAAGCCAGTGGCATCTTGCACGCGCTGCACTGCGGCGTCGATGGTGGCAGCGTAGTCGTCCATCGAACCAAAGACGGGTTCCAGCGTGACCGCCACAAAGGCATGGCCCCGCTCGCGCAACGCAGCCATCCACGGCAGCCAAAAGCCGCGGTTGCACAAAAAGCCATGCACCAGCACCACGCCCCGGCACGGGGCAAGCTCGCCGGGCGCCAGGGGCGGCAGCCAGTCGGGAATGGCGTTGTGGCGAAAGGGCTGGCGCCAGCCAAAGATCGCCAGCGCCAGCCTCGCCTCTGCCCACCAGGCCGTCGCCAGTTGCCGCCATGTCGGGCGCGGCGCGGGGTCGGATTGGTTCACGCGCAGCATGGTCACGAACTGCAACCCCAGCACCAGCCCAAACAAAGCCATTGCACCGGCCACGCCCGCCAGCGCCATCAGCGGCGAGCGGGGCCACTGCCATGCCAGCCAGGCGATCGTGGCCAGCGTGTTGAAGAGGACCACGGCTTGCTGCCAGCGTGCGTTCATGGATGGGCGGTGCTGTAATAAACCTAGAAACGGCCGTTGGATGCG
>DCVY01000109.1:15975-26306 GCA_002327945.1 Acidovorax delafieldii
AAGGGCGACGACGCGGCGGGCTCCTGCCCGTACTGCCCGCAAGGAGGAGCAACGCCGCATGGTGCCCCGAGCGCGGTGCTGGCGGGTGCAGAGCGCTCTCACCCCCAGGGTGAACGCCATCGAAGTCCTCAACGATAAATTGCATGCGGCCTGGCAAGGGGTATTCAGCGGTCAACTGCCGGTTTTAGGGTTATAGCAGTCTGCATTGTGCGGCTTGCCCTGGGAGTACCTGATGGATGCGGCCACACCATCCGCGACTGCATTGCCGATGTCACGGCCCTGCGCCTGGACTGCGCCGGCGAGCCCATGCTGGGGGCCACCGTTGCACGCACCAAGACACTGCAGGTGCGCCGCTTTGCCGGCACCTATGCCGACCGGATGGAATCCTCCACGCTGGGGCCTGCCGCGCTGTTCTTTCTGCAGGCGCTTTACAGCGAGCGCGACCACAGCGAGCGCGACGCCCAGTTTGGCCGCATTGCCGACACGCTGCAGACCATGTTCCCGGCCGCGCCTGGCTGGCCACACCGGGCACGGCCAGCGATGCCACACGCTGCGTCGCCGCGCGGCGTGGGACAACGCCATGCGCGCGAGCAGCCGCTCGAACCCGTGCTCGCCATGGGGCGCGACCTGCACGACTGACGCGCACACCCGGCCTGCGCANNCTGGCGCGCACCCTGAAGGCTGGCGCCATCAGGGCAGATCCGTGTTCACCTCGGCTGCGGTAGCGTCGCGCGGGCCCACGGTGCCCAGGCGGCTTTTGAGCGACTGCGGCTGTCCCGTCAGCATGGCGGCGTAGTTGGTGGTGTTGGACAGCACCTTCTTCACGTAATCGCGCGTTTCGGCAAAGGGCACGTTTTCGGCCCAGATGGCCGCATCGAGCACCGGGCCGTTGCGCCAGCTGCGCGGGCGGCCAGGACCCGCGTTGTAGGCCGCGGCGGCCATGGGCATGGAGCCGGCGAAATCGTCTAGCGCCAGCTTGAGGTAGGCCGTGCCGATGGTGATGTTGGTGTCGCGGTCGGTGATCTGGTCGGGCGTGAAGCCGGTCAACCCGATCTTCCTGGCCGTCCAGCGGGCCGTGGCCGGCATCACCTGCATGAGGCCCGACGCACCCACATGCGAGCGCGCATCCATCACGAAGCGGCTTTCCTGGCGGATCAGGCCATAAACGTAAGCCGGATCGATCCCGATGCCCTGGGCCCGCTCGACCACGGCGCTGCGAAACGGCGTGGGAAAGCGCTGCGCTGTGTCGGTGACGGTCTTGGTGCGCTCGCTGGTGTTGATGCAGCGGTCCCACACCTCGCGCTGGCAGGCAAAGTCGGCGGCGGCCAGCAGCTCGCGGTCGGCCATGCCGCCAGGGGTGTGCAGGTTGGTGGTGTAGTTCCACTCGCGCACGCCTTCGCTGCGCAGGCCCAGCAAGATAGCGTAAAGGCCCCGGTTGAGCCCCGGGTTGGCGCGCGCTGCCGCCTTTTCTTCGGCGGTGAGTGGCGCCGGCGCGGGCGGGGTGGCAATGCGCTGGCCCAGCTCTTCCAGGGCCAGTTGTTCATAAAAGCCGCGGGTTCCGGCAATGCCCTCCAGCAACTGCCGCGCTTGCGCACGCTCGGCCTCGCCGGGCTTGGCGGCCAGCAGGGCGCGGGCTTTCCAGTAAACCCAGGTGCTTTCCTGGCGGGCGTCATGGCCCATCGCGTCGATGGTCTTGCGCACCACCTTCCACTGGCCAGCGCGCAAGGCGGCACGCGCCTTCCAGCCCAGGGTGTCGTCGTTCAGGTCGCTGTCGCGGGCCACGTTCGCAAAATAAGCCATGGCGTCGGACGACAGCTTTTGCGCGGCCTGCTTGCCAATCACGCCCCAGACCCAGTTGCGCTCTTCGGCGGACAGCTGCACGCCCCATTTGGCGTCCAGCAGGTTGGCGGCGGCCTGCGGGTCACCGGTGGCCAGCTTGACCAGGGCCAGCACCACCAGCCCCTGGTGCATCTTGCCGTGCGCGGTGGCACGGCCCAGCAGGTATCTGGTGGGCGAGTCGAATACTTCGCGCAGCTGGGGCAGGGCATCGGGCGAGACAATTTCGACGGCGTTGCGCACCACGCGCAGGCGGTTGGCTTCCATGCCCAGGCGCGCCTTGCGCCACACATCCAATGCGCTGAGCTTTTTATCGCTGTAAAACTCGCTGGCAGCGTGGGTGCAGCCGTCATCCGCATCGCGCAGCGCATACCAGTTGCNNCAGGGCATAGCAGCGCACCTCGCGGTCGTCCGACATGCGGTAGCTGGGGTGCTGCTCGGCAAACTGTGCCCAGGCGCGACGCTGGCCCAGCAGCAGCAGCCAGTCGTTGCGCAGCCGGTCTTCCTGGTAGCTGCCGGCGTAGCGTTGCAGGAAGGCCTGCACTTCCTGCGGCATGGCCTCATCCAGGCGCACCTTCAGCTCCCAATAGGCGGCCCAGGGTTCCAGTGCATGGCCGCGCGCGGCGGGCAGGAGCTGTTCAAGTTTTTTGCGGTCGCCCTTGCGAAAGGCCTGCTGCATCTCCAGCAAGGTATCGTCCCCCCGATTTTGCGCCTGGACAAGGGGCGCAGCAGGGGCCAGCACGGCGGCGGCGACAAGGGGTGTCAGAATGGCTCTGAGTAATTGCATGGGGGAATTATCTGATGGACAAAGCAGCCCTTCGGCGCGCATTGATAGAAGAACGCCTCAACCTGCCCGATCGCCTACAGCGCGCCGACTTGTTACAACAAGTGATGCGCATCTGGCTGGTGAACCGGCCCGACACCGTGATCGGTGCCTACTGGCCCATCAAGGGTGAGTTCGACCCCTTGCCCGCCCTGCACCGCTGGAAGGAAGACGGCGAGTTGCTCGACGAACCCCTGCGCCGGCGCATTGGCTTGCCGGTGGTCAACAAGCAGCACAAAACACTCACCTTTCATGCCTGGCACCCCGGCTGCCCCATGGAAGAAGACGCCTACGGCATCCCCAAGCCCAAAGACACCGAAGTCATCGTGCCCACCCTGCTTTTCGTGCCCTGCGTGGGCTATGCGGCGGGCGGCTACCGCCTGGGCTACGGCGGCGGCTTTTACGACCGCACGCTGGCCACGCTGCAACCCCGGCCGTTCACCGTGGGCCTGGGGTACACGCATGGTTACCTGGACGACTTCGAGCCCGAGGAGTTTGACCTGCCGCTGGACGCCATCCTGAACGACAACGGGGTGGTCTGGCCGGTGTGAATGGCGCTGAGGCCCGCGGGCGCGGCACAAGCCGCGTCAATAAAATCCGCCAAAACGCATGAGCATGGCCTCCTCGCGCTCTTGCTGCCTGGCCAGTGCAGCTTGCTCGCGCAACCAGCGCTTGAGTTCGGCGTCGTCGCGCACGCGCTCCAGATCCTGCTGCATGCCCTCTGCGGTGCGGGCCATCTCACGCTGCAGTCTTTGCAGATGCGCTGTCAGCACAGCCTCCTTCATGGTGGCGCTCACCATCACGCCCAGCTCGTTGCTGAGCCGCATTTCCGCCTCTGCCACCTCGCGCTCTAGCACCGCCACCTGCTCCTTCAAGAGCAGCGACAGCGCCGCCAGCTTTTCGTCGGCCATGCTGGCGATGTGGGCCTCATCCACCTGCTCGGCCTGCAGTTGCAGGCGCAGCAGCGTGACCAGATCACCACGCGCATTGGCGGCGTTGGCCTGGCTCATCAGCGCGCTCTTGCGCTCGCGCTCCATGGGGTCGGTCTCCCGGTCTGGGTGCAATGCACTGGCCAACTGCCGGTAAATGGCGCGCAGGGCCGCCTTGGCATCCAGAGCGTTCTGCTCGGCCTTGCGCTGCTTGGCCGTGGGCGGGCGTCCTGCCTTGCGCGCAGCCTGACGCTCTTGCGCGGTATCCCGGTCGGCCTGCACCTGGCGCATCACGGCTTCGAGCAATTCGTGCGGCGAATCCATGCCGTCGATGCCATCCAGATCCAGCGGACGCCCCAGAAAATCCGCCACGGCATCCAGCACCTGCTGCTTGGCCTCCTGGCGCTCCTGCGCCTGCTGCTTCTGGACTTCGGGCGGAAAGTACTGCGCATGCAAAGCCGTCCACTGCGCCTCGTCCATTTCCGGCCGCGCCACCTGCAGCAGGCTCTGCACCAGAGCGCACACCGATTTTTGCTGGGCCGCCGACAAACCCTTGCGCTGCAGCCGCTCATGCAGAAAAAGCAGCATCTGCGCCTGAGTCTGTGCAATTGCGCGCTCGAACGCGGATATTTGCGCCAGATGCGGCTCGCGCACGCTGGCCGCCAGTTGCTCGATGTCCTGCATCTGGCGGCCCAGATTGTTCACCCGTGCCAGCTGCTTGTTGAAGCGCTGCTGCGCGGCGCTGAGCTTGTTGCCCTGCGCGGTTTTCTGCACTTTCAGGCGCGCCACGCCATCCCCGGCAGGGTGGGTATTGGCAGAAGGAACTTCGCCAAACAGGTCGGAAGAAGGGGTAGTTTTCATTTTCATCATGCATCAATCTCAAGGGCAGTCAGTCAGCCTATTGATCCGGCACGGTTTATTTCTGAGATTCGATATCGTTCATCCTGCGTTTGTCGAAGCGCTTCCACAGACACAGTCCGAACGGGATTCACGAACAATTCGCGCCGGATCCATAGTATCCCTTGCCAAGCCGCATGAAATCTATCNNCCTTTTGGGTGAGAGCGCTATGCCCGCGGGTCGCATCCAGCGCGCGATGGAGTCAATCGGTAAGCGTTCGCCGCAGCGGCATCATTCCTGCCGAAACTGCTTGCGCAAAAATGGTCTGTGCCGCGCAATATGCGCCATCTGAGCGGGTGCGATGGTGCCGCCCAGGTCCACGCCATCGCCGTTGAGCACGTCGTCGGCATAGGCCAGTGCACGCGCCACCACCTCGTCATCGCCCACGCCCTGCAGCGCAGCCAGATCCAGCGCCACGCGCTTCATGGCGCGCTGCGACAGCATCCACATGGCGCCAAAAGCATCCCAGGCAGCGGCGGCGTCCTTGAACTTTTCGCGGTCAGCCAGGATTTCACTGAGCGGCTTGGCCAAAATCTCCTGCAAGTCGTCCACCCTGGACTGCAAGGCCGCGAACTGTGCCTCGCGCTGCACGGCGGCCGCGGCGGCGTTGGCCGCGGCGTCGGGCGCAGCGGGCAAGGGCACGCTGCCGTCGGGGTTGAGCTGGGCGATGGTGAGGGACGATGACAGGGACATGGTGGACTTGAATATACGGCGCGACGCAGGCTCTAAACTGCCTGCATGCAAATCTACATGGTAGGGGGCGCCGTCCGCGACAAACTGCTGGGCCGCCCCGTGAATGACCACGACTGGGTGGTGGTGGGCGCCACGCCCGAGCAGATGCTGGCACTGGGTTATCTGCCGGTGGGGCGCGACTTTCCGGTTTTTCTGCACCCCGAAACGCGCGAGGAATACGCGCTGGCGCGCACCGAGCGCAAAAGCGGGCGCGGCTACCGGGGTTTTGTGGTGCAAAGCTCGCCCGATGTGACGCTGGAAGAAGACCTCTCACGGCGCGACCTCACTATCAATGCCATAGCTTCTTGCGCAAGCGAATCGGGCGCTGACAGCCTCTTTGATCCTTACCATGGCGCCCGCGACATCAAGGCGCGCGTGCTGCGCCATGTGACCGACGCCTTCCACGACGACCCGGTGCGCATCCTGCGCGTGGCGCGCTTTGCCGCACGCTTCACCGATTTTTCGGTGGCGCCGGAAACCATGGCGCTGATGCGCTCGATGGTGGAGCACGGCGAGGCCGACCACCTGGTGGCCGAGCGCGTGTGGCAGGAACTGGCGCGCGGCCTGATGGAAGAAAAACCCTCGCGCATGTTCGAGGTGCTGCGGGCGTGCGGCGCGCTGGCCGTGGTGCTGCCCGAAGTGGACCGCCTGTGGGGCGTGCCCCAGCGCGCCCAATACCACCCCGAGGTGGATACCGGCGTGCACCTGATGATGGTGCTGGACATGGCGGCGCGGCTGGCCACCCCGCTCACCGTGCGCTTTGCCTGCCTGGTGCACGATCTGGGAAAAGGCACCACGCCCCCCGACATGCTGCCGCGCCACATCGGCCACGAGCAGCGCAGCGCCAAATTGCTCAAGGGCCTGTGCGAGCGCCTGCGCGTGCCCACCGAATGCCGCGAAATCGCCGACGTGGTGGCGCGCGAGCACGGCAACATCCACCGCAGCGGCGGGCTGGGCGCAGCCGCCCTGGTGCGCCTGATCGAGCGCTGCGACGGCATCCGCAAGCCGGCACGCTTTGACGAAATTTTGCTGGCCTGCGAATGCGATGCGCGCGGGCGCCTGGGCTTTGACGAAGCGCCCTATCCCCAACGCCTGCGGCTGCGCGAAGCACTGGCCGCCATGCAATCGGTTGCGACCAGCGTGATCGCTGCTCGCGCAGCGCAAGCGGGCATTACAGGGCAAAAAGTGGGTGAAATGATTCACGCTGCACGGGTGCAGGCTGTGGCCCACTGGCTTCAGACCACTGCAGCCGACTGAACCTTCGCAGGACCACCACCAGCCGCCTCACCAGCGCAACAGGCGCGGCCCCAGCGCCGCACCCACGGCCGTGGGGATGGCCATGCCCAGCAAATACCACACCGCCAGGAACGGCGCAGCCATCTCGGGGCAATGCAGCGCATAGACCAGCGTCCCCAAGGTGCCTGCCAGCAGGCCGGCGCCCGCCCCAGCCCATGCCGGGCGGGTGGGCGCCGCCCCTTTGAGCGCCCACAAGCAGGCCGCCAGGGCCGGCGCCGACAGGGCTGCGATATTGAACGGGCAGGTGCGCCAGGTGCTGCCCAGCAGCAGGGGCAGGCGTTCGGCTGGCGCGGCCTGCCACAGGGCCCAGACGGCCATGGCCCACAACACCAGGGGCGGCACGGCCAGCCACCAGGCGGCGCCCCCCAGGGCGGCACCGGGGCGTGCCAAGCGCCGAAGCAACGCCAGACCGGCCACCGCGAGCGATGCAGCAAACATCAGCTTGCCCCAGAACATGGGCAGGGCCGCGGCCTGCGCCAGGTCGGGCCGCAAGCCAAACCAGGCCACCAGCAGCATGCCTGCGCCCGCAAGACCCGCCAAGGTGGCCACGGCAAAGCGCTGCTCGATGCGGTGGCGAGCCACTGGCGTGGCATTCGTGGCCAGCAAAGAGATCAATTCATCGGTTTTCATGCCATTCCCCTGATCCTGGCGGCCAGGGCCTTGAGCCCCCGATGCACGCCGATTTTGACCGCCGACTCCGACAGCCCCGTGAGCTGCGCCGTCTCGACCACCGACAGCCCTTGCAGCTTCACATGCACGATGGGCAAGCGCTGGCGGTCGGGCAGTGTCTGCAGCAACTGGCCCAGATCGCGCCGGGCCTCCGCGGCTTCGGCATCCCTGCTGGAAAACAGCTCGTGGGCGCCATCCAGCGGGTCGTTGCGCGCTTCTTTCACTGCGTGCGAGCGCAACCAGTCCACCAGCTTGTAGCGGGCAATCGCATGCACCCAGGCCGTCACCGGCATGTCGGACTGGTAGGTGTGGCGCTGGTTGTGCACGGCCAGCAGCGTCTCTTGCACGAGGTCTTCCACCGCGTCCGGCCACTGCGCCAGACGGCGCCGCAAAAACGACCGCAGATGGGCGCTCAATTCCTTCAGAAACCGCTGGTAAGCCGCAGCATCGACCTGCAGCCCCTGCAGCAGCAGGGCACGCAGTCTGTCTTCACTCTCCATGGTATCTCCCTCAAAGGTATTCGTGCCTGTGGGCCATCCGGTTACGGCAGGCTTCAAAAAAAAAGCCCACCCATTTTTTTGAACGCGGTGTAACCCGCCCCGCATGCAGCGCGAATTACATCGCAGATCGAGAGCGCTGAAGTCCAGCACCCCGGTCGGCATCATCCCTCAACCTCTGGAGAATCTTTCCATGACCTCACGCACCCTCAGCCTCGGCGCCCTGGCCCTTGCCGCACTTGCCAGCGGCGCCGTCATGGCGCAAACGCAGCCCGACACCATGAAATCTGGCGACATGGCCAAGCCCGCCATGGAAAAGTGCTACGGCGTCTCGATGGCCGGCAAGAACGATTGCGCAGCCGGCCCCGGCACCACCTGCGCGGGCTCGTCCAAAGTGGATTACCAGGGCAACGCCTGGAAGCTTGTTCCCGCCGGCACCTGCACCACGATCAAGACGCCCAAGGGCATGGGATCGCTCAGCGCCATCAAGGCCTGACCGCCATGATCACACCCCTCACCGCAGGCCTGTCGCTCAAGCCGCAGCACTACGCGCAAGCCTTGCAGTGCGAGGCTGCGGGCCTGTGGTGGGAGGTGCACCCCGAAAACTACCTGGCCGATGGCGGGCCACGGCTGGCGTGGCTGGAGGCTATCCGCGCACGCCACCCGGTGGCGCTGCACGGGGTGTCGCTGTCGCTGGCGGCCGATGCACCGCCGTGCACCCAGCATCTGGCCCGACTGGCCGCGCTGGTGCGGCGCATCGAGCCCACCCTGGTGTCCGAACACCTGGCGTGGTCGGCATGGCGCGGGGTGTACCACCCCGATCTGCTGCCCTTCCCGCGCACCCATGAAGCGTTGAACCGCATTGCCGACAACATTGCACGCACGCAAGACATGCTGCAGCGCACAGTGGCCATCGAGAACCCCACGCACTATCTGCACATCGAAGGCCACGCCTTCAGCGAACCCGATTTTCTGGCCATGCTGGCGCAGCGCACGGGTTGCAGCCTGCTGCTGGATCTGAACAACGTTTACATCAGCGCCCGAAATCTGGGCACCAGCGCCACGGACTACCTGGATGCCTTTGCGCTGCATGCCGTGGCCGAGATCCATCTGGCAGGCCACCATGCCGACCCGGTGCACGGGCCTGCGCTGCTGATCGACAGCCACGACGCACCGGTGGCCGACGCCGTGTGGGCCCTGTACCACCGGGTGATCGACCGCGCGGGCCCGCGCCCCACCCTGATCGAACGCGACGACCAGATCCCGCCCCTGTGCGAGCTGCTGGCCGAACGCGCCCAGGCGCACGCCGCGCTCACCCGCCACCACTGCGCGCAGGCCTTGCCATGCCCCTGAGCCAATTCCAGGACAGCTTTGCGCAAGCGCTGCTGCCCACCCCCGCTGCCGGGCACCACGGCCCTCTGGCCGCGCTGGTGGCGCAGCCGGGGTTTGCGGTGTATCGCAACACAGTGCTCAAGGGCTGCATCGACGCCTTGCAAGCCAACTACCCCACCGTTTGCAGCCTGGTGGGGCAGGACTGGTTTGGCGCAGCCGCCCAGGTTTTTGTGCAGGCCCATCCTCCCAGCGACGGGCGACTGATGGCCTACGGTCTGGGCTTTGCCGATTTTCTGGCGCAGTTTGAACCCGCGGCCGCCTTGCCCTACCTGGCCGATGTGGCGCAATGGGATCGCCGCTGGACCGAATGCCACCTGGCAGCCGACGCCCCCACGCTGGATGCGCCATGGCTGGCCCGGCAATCCCCCGACGTGCTGGGTGCATTGCGCCTCCACCCCCACCCGGCCACCCGCTGGGCCTGGTGCAGCGCGCACCCGGCCTACACCCTGTGGCAGCGCCACCGCGATGGCGAGCCCGTGGATGCACAACTGCAGTGGCTGGGCGATGGCGGCCTGCTCACGCGGCCCGACGGCGCCGTGCAATGGCGGCGCATTTCCTCTGCCGGGTGCGCATTTCTGAACGCCTGCGCACGAGGGTTGCCGCTGCAGGCTGCGGCGCAAGCAGCCCTGGCCGCAGAACCCGACGCTGACCTGGCGGCGCTGATGGCCCTGCTGCTGCAGGCCGGCGCTCTGTGCCCTCAGAGCAGCACCCACCCTGATCCACCCCATGGAGAAACGCCATGAACACGCCCTCACGACTCCTGCGCAGTGCAACACCGGCAACATCTGCCGCACCCACCGCGGGCCTGCGCACCCAGTGGGCCCGCCTGGCCGGCGGGCTCGAACGGGCCACACCGCACAGCGTGCTTGCATTCATCGACCGGTTTGCCATTGCAGGAATTTTCTGGAGTTCGGCGCGCACCAAGGTCGATGGCTGGTTCCACATTTCCGATAGCACCTACCTGTTGTTCCGCGAGGAATACCGGCTGCCCTGGATTCCCCCTGATTTGGCCGCACAAATGGCCACGGTGGCCGAGCATGTGTTTGCGGTGCTGCTGGTGCTGGGCCTGTTCACACGCCTGTCGGCCCTGGCGCTGCTGGGCATGACGCTGGTGATCCAGGTGTTTGTCTATCCCGATGCCTGGCCCACGCACCTGTCGTGGGCGGGCCTGCTGCTGTATCTGGCGGGGCGCGGGGCGGGCAGCGTGTCGCTGGACCGCTGGCTGAGCGTTCGCTAAACACCCAGGGCGCCAGCGCGAA
>DCVY01000109.1:26423-32308 GCA_002327945.1 Acidovorax delafieldii
CGAAGCCATCCACGATAGATTGCATTCGGCTTGCGAAGGGATACAAAGCGGTCAACTGCCGGTTTTAGGATCAGACCGCTGCGCGCACCCAGCGCACGATGTCGCCCGCGCCTAAAGCGCCCGAGATGCGCGCCACCTCGCGCCCGCCCTTGAACAGCACCATGGTCGGAATGCTGCGGATGTTGTAGGGCGCGGCTACCTGCGGGTGGGCCTCGGTATCGAGCTTGGCCAGGCGCACACCCGGCTCCAACTCGCGCGCGGCCTGCGCAAACGCCGGGGCCATCTGGCGGCAGGGGCCACACCAGGGGGCCCAAAAATCCACCAGCACCGGAATGTGGCTGCGGGCGATGTGGCGCTGGAAACTGACAGCGTCCAGCACCAGCGGCGCACCCGTGAACAGTGGCTGGTGGCAGCTGCCGCAATCGGGCGCGCTACCCAACTGGGCCGGCTGGACGCGGTTGGTGGTGTGGCAGTGCGGGCAAACGATGTGCAAAGCGGATGTCATGGCTTGGGTTCCAGAAAGGTTCACTTCCTCCGACATCAGGGCTGCCACGCCCGAATTCAAGCTCCGAGCTACCAACCCCGCTCTTGCCTCTGCATGAATCGCATTCAAAAAGTCGGAATTTTCTCCAGTACCTGAGAAGCTTGGCGGTTCGACGGCCTACGCCCCGACCTCAGGTTTCCTGCGCGGACTCGGGGGCCGACGCGGCACGAAACTCGTCGTCGTGCGCCACGCGGACTACACCGAGCTTGAGTCCGAGCACGCCGAAGACCCGGTTCATTGTCTGGACCGTTCCCTCGCTTTTCTCGCGCTCAATGTCTTGCAGCGTGCGAAACGATATTCCCGCCAACTTAGCCAGTTCTGCCGTGGTGAGATGCATCGTCTTCTTCAGATGGCGCACGGCCTGTGCCAGGCTCCATTGCGGATTCGCCAGCACGTCGTTGATAGCCTTCTTACGCAGTTCCAGCTGCTGAGGCAGGGTCAAGGTTTCGTATCGCTTGTCCATGTCGGCGTCCAGTTCAGTTCAGCGCGGTCAATCGCTGGGCTTGCGCCTCGATTCCGCGCTTGAGGTGAGCGTGCACCACCGGTTCCAAGCCGAAGTCAGTGCCGTGGGCTGCAATCTTTTTCAGAGGCTCAGCCATCGAGCGCAAGCCTTCAACCAATGCCGGTCGGCACACCTCGCGCAACGCTTTTTTCTGCGCAGAAGGCATCCGCTTCTCATCCCTCAGGGTCTGCGCCATCTCACACACCTTGTCGATGACCCTGTTCCAGTCTGGAGCGCCGCTGTCATTGCCCTCCCATCGGATGCGACGGGCGATTCCGTCAGGGTGGAGGTACATCGGCGCGAAGTCGTACAGGGGTGTCAAGCGGATACCGCCACCGAAGTCGCGCTGGACTGCGGTGTTTCGTGCGTGATTGTCTTTGTTCCCCAGAGCCAGGTTGGCCACATCCCGCTTGATGCACTCAAGCACTTCCGTAAGGGGGTGGGTGCATTGCCGCAGCAGCTGCCGGCACACTTCGTCGTGGCTGGGCACCGCATCAAAGCCAGGGTTGCCCGTCAACGTCGCGATACTCTCTTGCCCCAGGCGCACAACCCCCCCGCCCGTCACTTGGCGGTCGAACCGGGGGATGAAAAGCGCTCGCTTGAGCAGTACGAGGTCTGCATGCACGCGAAGCCCCAGCATTCGTGCCAACGCCATATAAGGGGCTTCATGCCGCAGGATGGACGCAAGAGCCTCGTTGCTGCCCCGTCCGAACTTCACGATGTAGTGCTCCCGCGCCCGCGCATCCGCAAGTGTGTGGTCCAGGTACAGCAGGCCATCCTCTGCTCTCGTGAGCAAAATCTTGGGCCACTCGCCCTGTACCCCAGAAGAGCCGGCCACGAACAGGCCGTGCGAGGCCAGGTACTCAGCGAAGTCGTCTCCCCGTTCGGCCACCTCATCGTCCGTGAAGCCCCGTAGCGGACCCGCGTTCGCGGCTAGCCAGCTCGCGGCCTCCTTCACGCGCAGGTTTCCCACCGAGTTGCCTGCACCCGCGAGCAGCAACCGCCAGTCCACGCTCTCCCCTGCCGTTACAGATAGCCCCAGCCTGCGCAGAAGCTCTTCTCGCCCAAAGCCCTGCGGCAACATATCGATAAGGAAAACGGGCCAGTGCGGATGCTCGAACGCTTGGAGACCCACTGGGAAGCGACAGGCAAAGGCATGAGCGTCTCGCGCTGCGCCGTGCTCGATGGCCCACTCCACCGAGTAGCCGGTATACGTCTTGCTGCGCCAGCCTTGTGCCTCAGCGCCCAACAGGCTCACGCTTCCCACGTCGCACCAAGCGCCGTTGGCGAACAATTGGAGGGTGCAGCTCGCATTCATTTGCACAGAATTATATCACTATTGAAGCTGTAAGGCTTTGTATATGTGATAGATAACTGTGCAAGTAATCCGGAACCCTGCTGTGGCTTACAACCTACTCGATCCACACTTCAGGCCAACGCCTAGATGCTGGCACCGTCGGGGCTTTTTTGATGCGGTCAGCGCTTGCTGCAGCGGCGGGCGCGGTCAGGCTGCGCAGGCCTGCGCTGGTGGCGTGGTGCGCACTTCACGCCACCAGCGGCTCTTCCTGCATCGCCTCGATCTGCTCGTGCAGCATGTCCACCTGGCCGCGCCAGTAGTCACTGCTGCCAAACCAGGGAAAGTTAATGGGGAAGATCGGGTCTTGCCAGCGCCTTGCCAGCCAGGCGCTGTAATGGATCAGGCGCAGCGTGCGCAGGGGCTCGATGAGCGCCAGCTCGCGCCGGTCGAACGAGCGGAATTGTTCATAACCATCGAGCAGCGCGCTGAGCTGGTGCGTGCGCTGGCGCCGGTCGCCGGACAGCAGCATCCACAAATCCTGCACGGCCGGGCCCATGCGTGCGTCGTCCAGGTCCACAAAATGCGGGCCGCCCCGCCCCCATTCATCCAGCGGCGTCCACAGGATGTTGCCGGGGTGGCAGTCGCCATGCAGGCGCAGCATGGTGGCGTCTTTCAGGTGCAGGCGGTCGGGGCCATGCGCCAGGTGGGTGTGGCCGCCGATCAGCGACAGCGCCTGTTCGCAGGCATTGCGCCATGCCGACTGCACATCCAGCGGGATCAACTCGTGGGCCAACAGCCAGTCGTGCGGCTCCGAGCCAAAGCCGTGCAAGTCCAGCGGCGGGCGGTGCACGAACGGCTGCGTCGCGCCCACGGTGTGGATGCGGGCCAGAAAGCGGCCAATCCACTCCAGCACCTCGAAGTCGTCCAACTCGGGCTGCCGGCCGCCGCGCCAGGGGCTGACCGAAAACTGGAAGCCGCCGAACGGGTGCAGCGTGTGTCCCGCCAGCACCAGCGGGCCCACGGCGGGCACCTCGGCCGCCATCAGAGCGGCGGCGAAGGCATGTTCTTCGAGAATTTGCGCCTCGCTCCAGCGGCCGGGCCGATAAAACTTGGCGACCACGCGTTCGCCGTCTTCCAGCGTTACCTGGTACACGCGGTTTTCGTAGGACGAGAGCGCCATCAGCCGGCCGTCGCCATACAGGCCCACGCTGGCCAGTGCATCGAGCACCCGGTCGGGCGTCAGGGTGGAAAAAGGGTGCAGGCCAGGCGCTTCGGGGGGAATGTTCATCGGGCCATTGTCGCCCGGCTGCGGGGGGCTGCTTACTCGCTGTATTCACGCGCCAGCTGGGCAAAGGGCAGCGCCTGCTTGACCAGGATGACGGTGCAGGGCGCGTCGCGCGCCACGCGCATGGGCACGGTGGCGATGAAGCGCTGGGTTTGCAGCCCGTGCGTGGCGGCGCCCACAATCATCATGCTGACCTGGTTGCCCTCGGCATAGCGCACCAGCGCGTGGGCCACATCGCCCGATTCGAGTACATGGTAGCTGACGCTGTGGCCGGCCAGATCGAGCGGTTTGGCCCATTGCACGAGCCGCGCGCGGTGCTGGCGGTGCAGGGCGGTTTCGCTGCGCTCGCTGTCGGTGCGGCTGCTGGCCGCAGGCGATATCACGGTGATGCAGGCCAGCCGTGCGCCCGGGCGGATGCCCAGCGAGCGGGCCACGGCCTGGCGCAGCGAGTACAGGGTGGCATCGGTCACGTCGTCGTGCGGCACCGCCACCATGACGATGGGCACTTCCTCAATCTGGCGCGTGGGCAGCGGGCTGGGCTGGTAATGCATGCCCGCAGCCTTGATCCAGCGCTTGAAATGCGCGCGCAGGCCCGGGCCACGCTGGCGCTGCCCGCGCTCGGTGATGGGCACCTGCTCGGGGTAGGTCAGGTCGAACGCCAGGTGCGCGGCCGAGGGGTAGCGCTGCGCGGCCTCGGGCTCCAGGCAGCGCAGGATGGTTTCCTGCAGCCATTCGGGCAGGTCGGGGCGGTGCTGGCGCGGCGGCGCGGGCGTCATCCACAGGCGCTGGCGCAGGCCGCCCTGTGTGGTGGGCGCACCAAAAGGCAATTCGCCCGTGGCCAGCTCATAAAGCATGACGCCAATGGCGAAGATGTCGCTGCGCGGGTCGCCACGCACGCCCACCACCTGCTCGGGGGCAATCCAGGCCGGCGAGCCCACGGCACGGCGCAGTTCTTCGGCCAGCAGGTCAGGGTAATGCGCATGGCACGACAGGCCGAAGTCGAGCAGCACGGCATGGTCGGCGCGGGTGAACAGCACGTTGCCGGGTTTCAGGTCGAGATGGCAGACGTTTTGCTGGTGCAGGCTGTGCGCGGCACGCCCCATGGCAGCGCCCAGGCGGGCGATGGTTGCGACGTCGGGGCGCTCGGTTGCATCCAGCCAGTGCTGCAGGGTGTGGCCGCTGCAATATTCCATGACCAGGTAGGGGATGCGCTCCAGGTCGCCCGCGGCCACAAAGCGCGGCACATGCGGCCCGGTGAGCGCGGGCAGGATCTGCAGCTCGACCTCGAAGCAGACGATGTTCTCGGCGCCATCGCCCACCGCCATGCGCGGGATTTTCATGGCCAGCGGAAACCCCGGCTGGGGTGGCCCCACGGCGTATTCCACGCGGTAGATATGGGCCATGCCACCCAAATGGATGCATTCGAGCACGGTGAAGCCGTCCACTTCGGTGCCAGGTTCGAGCAGCTTCATCGGCCCATCTCCAGGCGCTGGGCAAAATAGTCGGGCATGGCGCCTGTAGCGCGAATGGCAGCGGCAGCCGCCGCATGGTCGTAGGGCACGCGCTCAAAGCGCAGCCGCCAGGCATCGGTGTCGAGCAGGGCATACATGGCGCGTGGATCGCCGTCGCGCGGCTGCCCCACCGATCCGATAGTGGCCACCCATTGCCGGCGCGGCGGCACCGGAATCGCCACGCCCGGCTGGGGTGCAAAGCGCATGAGCCCGCGCCCGGTGCCCCGGTAGTACAGCGTTTGCTGGTGCACATGGCCGCAAAACACATGGCGGATGCCCGGGCGCTGGGTTGCGGCGTCCAGGCATTGCTGCGCCACCGCTGCGTTGTCCACATAGCGCCAGCGCTCGGGGGCGTCGGCGCTGGCGTGCACCAGCAAGACGCCACCCATTTCGGCGACCAGCGGGCGTGCAGCGAGAAATGCGCGCTCGTGCTGCGTGAGCTGCGCGTGGGTCCAGCCGGCCCCCTGTGCGGCCACGGTGCCGGTTGCCTGGTCGCCCGGCAGCGGCGGGTGCACGGCCAGGGCGTCATGGTTGCCGCCAATCACGCAGTGACCGTCTGCCACCAGCGCCATGGCCTGCCGCACCACATAGCCGGGGTCGGCACCATAGCCCACCAGGTCGCCCAGCCAGGCAAAGCGCTGCGCACCCTGCGCGCGGGCGTGGGCCATGCAGGCGTCGAGGGCCTGGCGGTTGGAATGGATGTCTGACAGGAGCGCCAACTTCATCAATGTCTCCTTGATGACGCC
>DCVY01000232.1 GCA_002327945.1 Acidovorax delafieldii
GCGGCCGGTCTGCAGGTCGGTCATGTGCACGTCAAACGCCTCGAAGCCCGCTTCGGTGAAGGCGTAGGCCATTTCCACATGCGAGTTCACGCCCTGCTCGCGCAGGATGGCGACCTTGGGCTTGGACAGGTTCAAAAACGGCGCCGCCACGTTATCCAACGCATCGAACGTGAGATGCAGATGCATGCCAGGGTCGGCGGGCTCGCCCGCTGCAGCGTGCTCGGCATCGGCATTGGCGGGGTTGTCGCGCTGCTGGCAGATCTTCCAGCTCACGGCGTCCCACACCTGGTGCAAATCGCCCAGCGGGGCGCTGAATACGGCCTTGGCATCACGCCAGACCTGCAACTGGCCCTTGCCAGCTTCGATGCTGGACGATGCCGGACGCGTCTTGCCGATGAAGTGGCTGAACTGCGAGAGGCCATGCTCGCGCAGCGTCTGCATCACCTCGTTGCGCTCTGCCGTGCGCACCTGCAGCACCACGCCCAGTTCCTCATTGAACAGGGCCTTGAGCGTGAGCTCTTCACGGCGCGCGCTTACCTGCTGCGCCCAGTTCTTGGCGTCGCCGGTTTCCATGCGGCTGTCGCTGATGCCGTCGCCCTCGGTCACGAGCATGTCCACGTTCAGGGCCACGCCCACATGGCCGGCAAAGGCCATTTCGGCCACGGCTGCCAGCAGGCCGCCGTCGCTGCGGTCGTGGTAGGCCAGGATCTGGCCCTTGGCGCGCAGTGCGTTCACTGCGTTGACGAGATGGACCAGGTCTTGCGGGTCGTCCAGGTCGGGCACCACAGCACCGCTTTGGTCGAGTGTCTGCCCCAGAATGCTGCCGCCCATGCGGCTGTGGCCCTTGCCCAGGTCGATCAGCACCAGCGTGGTGTCGTCTTCCGTGGCGTTGAGCTGGGGAGTGAGCGTGCCACGCACATCGGCCAGCGAGGCAAAGGCGCTCACGATCAGGCTGACGGGCGAGGTGACCTTTTTCTTGTCGCTGCCCTCAACCCACTGCGTGCGCATCGACAGACTGTCCTTGCCCACGGGGATGGAGATACCCAGTGCAGGACACAGCTCCATGCCCACTGCCTTCACGGTGGCATACAGGTCGGCATCCTCGCCGGGCTCGCCGCAGGCGGCCATCCAGTTGGCGCTGAGCTTGACGCGCGGCAACTCGATGGGGGCGGCCAGCAGGTTGGTGATGGCCTCGGCCACCGCCATGCGGCCCGATGCCGGGGCGTTGATGGCGGCCAGGGGCGTGCGCTCGCCCATGCTCATGGCCTCGCCGGCAAAGCCCTTGAAATCGGCCAGCGTCACGGCGCAGTCGGCCACGGGCACCTGCCAGGGGCCCACCATCTGGTCGCGGTGGCTCATGCCACCCACGGTGCGGTCGCCAATGGTGATCAGGAACCGCTTCGATGCCACGGTGGGGTGGGCCAGCACGTCGATCACGGCCTTTTGCAGCGGCACGCCGGTCAAGTCCATGGGCGCGAAGCTGCGCTGCACGGTGGTCACGTCGCGGTGCATCTTGGGCGGCTTGCCCAGCAGCACGTTCATGGGCATGTTGACAGGCACTCCCACGCTTCCCTCTGCGTATGGTTCGCTGCCCCCCGAGGGGGCCGCGCTTGCTTGGGGCGGCCCGGCGCGGTGCGCCGCAGCGCCCTCGAAAACGTCCTCAAAAGCAACCACCAAGTCGCGTTCTTCTGTGGCGACTCCGATCACGGCAAACGGGCAGCGCTCGCGCTCGCAGAAGGCCCGAAACAACGGCAGCGATTCGGGCGCAATCGCCAGCACATAACGCTCCTGGCTCTCGTTGCTCCAGATTTCCTTGGGGGCCATGCCCGACTCTTCGAGCTGCACGGCGCGCAGATCAAAGCGCGCGCCACGGCCTGCGTCGTTGGTCAGCTCGGGGAAGGCATTGCTCAGACCGCCCGCACCCACGTCGTGGATGGCCAGGATGGGGTTGGCAGCACCTTGCACCCAGCAGTGGTTGATGACCTCTTGCGCACGGCGCTCGATCTCGGGATTGCCGCGCTGCACCGAGTCAAAGTCCAGTTCCGCCGCATTGGTGCCCGTGGCCATGGAGCTGGCCGCACTGCCGCCCATGCCGATGCGCATGCCGGGGCCACCCAGCTGGATCAGCAGCGAGCCGGCGGGGAATTCAATTTTCTGGGTGAGCTGCGCATCGATGACGCCCAGGCCGCCCGCGATCATGATGGGCTTGTGGTAGCCCCGGTCCACACCCGCAACCTTCTGCTCGTATTCGCGGAAATATCCCAGCAGATTGGGCCGACCAAACTCGTTGTTGAACGCGGCTCCTCCCAGCGGGCCTTCCACCATGATCTGCAAGGGGCTGGCGATATGTTCGGGCTTGCCCAGCGTGCTGCCCCAGAGCCTGGAGACCGTGAACCCCGTCATGCCGGCCTTGGGCTTGGAGCCACGCCCGGTGGCGCCCTCGTCACGGATTTCACCGCCCGCGCCGGTGGATGCGCCCGGAAACGGCGAGATGGCCGTGGGGTGGTTGTGCGTTTCCACCTTCATCAGCACATGGTGGGTTGCACTGCTCTTTTCATAGCTACTTGCGCTTAATACATAAGCGCCAGAGGCCATTTTTGCCACAAATCGCTCGACCTGATGCCCCTCCATCACCGAGGCGTTGTCCGAATACGCCACCACCGTGTGCTGCGGCGCCATCTGGTGCGTGTGGCGGATCATGCCAAACAGGCTCTTGTCTTGCGCCACACCGTCGATGGTGAACCGGGCATTGAAAATCTTGTGGCGGCAGTGCTCGCTGTTGGCCTGCGCGAACATCATCAGTTCCACGTCCGTCGGGTTGCGCGCCAGGCCGGTGAAGGCCGTCACGAGGTAGTCGATTTCATCGTCGGCCAGGGCCAGGCCAAAGCGGGTGTTGGCGGCCTCCAGCGCAGCGCGGCCACCGGCCAGCACATCGACATGCTCCATGGGCGCAGGCTGCAGCTCGGTGAACAGCGCCGCAGCGCCTGCGCGATCGGCCACGACCGACTCGGTCATGCGGTCATGCAACAAGGCTGCCACCTGGGCCAGTTGCCCGGCGGTCAGCTCGGGCGTCTTGCCCAGCAGACCGGCC
>DCVY01000027.1 GCA_002327945.1 Acidovorax delafieldii
CCATCCAGGTGCACGGTGCACGCACCACAGGCGCCGATGCCACAGCCGAACTTGGTGCCCGTGAGCTGCAGCACGTCGCGCAGCGCCCAGAGCAAGGGCATTTCGGGTGCGACCTGGTCGCCTTGCAGGGGGTGATTTTTGCCGTTGACGTGCAAGTCCATGGCGTCTCCTTGCTATGCTTTTGATATGCGCGCGCATTCCGACTGCTGCCCGAGGGAGCCCAGCGCGCGTATCCCTCACGGTTTAAAAAATCGGGACGCGGGCCGTGCATTGGCCGGATCGCGAAACACCAAAGGTTTGGCGTCCACGCGTTCGGCATCAGGCAGTTGGGCGCGCGCAACGGCTTGTTCGACCAGCGCATGCTGGGGCGATTTGCTGCACACCGGGTCGGCATTCGCCGCGTCGCCGCTCAGCATGAAGGCCTGGCAACGGCAGCCGCCCAGGTCCTTTTCTTTTTCCGGGCAGGTGCGGCAAGGCTCTTTCATCCACGCAAAACCACGAAAGCGGTTGAAGGCGGGTGAGCGGTGCCAGATGTCGTCCACGCGCATGTCGCGCACGTTCGGGAAGTCGATGTCCGGGAGCATGCGCGCCGTGTGGCAAGGCAGCGCATAGCCATCGGGCGTGATGGTCAGGAACACGTTGCCCCAACCGTTCATGCACTTTTTGGGGCGGGTTTCATAGTAATCGGGCACCACGAAAAAAATGCGAATCCTGTCGCCGAGCTTTTGCCTATAGTCGTTGGTCAGGGCTTCGGCACGCTGCAACTGCGCGCGCGAGGGCAGCAGTTGATCCCGGTTGAGGGCAGCCCACGAGTAATACTGGTTGTTCGCCAGCTCCAGGTATTCGGCGCCGAGCTCCACCGCCAGCTCGATGATGGTGCCGATGTGGTCTATGTTCTGGCGGTGGATCACACAGTTCATCACCATGGGCCAGCCATGGCTTTTGATCGTGTCGGCGACGCGGCGCTTGAGATCGAACGTCTTGGTGTGGGACAAAAAATCGTTGAGCTCTTTGGTCGAGTCCTGAAAGGAGAGCTGGATGTGGTCCAAGCCTGCGGCTTTGAGGGCCGCGGCACGCTGCTGCGTCAGGCCCACACCGGAAGTCAGCAGGTTGGTATAGAAGCCCAGCCGGTGCGCTTCGGCCACCAGCACCTCGAGGTCGTCGCGCAGCAGGGGTTCGCCGCCTGAAAAGCCGCATTGCACACTGCCCGCGGCGCGCGCCTCGCGCAGCACGCGCAGCCAATCGTCCGTGCCCAACTCCGGGCCGGCGTGGGCAAAATCGACGGGGTTGTAGCAAAAGACGCAATGCAGCGGACAGCGATAGGTCAGCTCGGCCAGCAGCCAGAGCGGCGGGCCGATGTCCGGGCCGCCAGCTGCAAAAGCCTGGGTGGCAGGCTCACTCATGTCTTGATCCAGCCTTGCTGTTGTGCAATGACCAGAAAGTCATGCACATCCTGGGCCAGCCCCGCGGTGGCGAAGGCATGCTCCAGTTCCGCCACGATCTCGCCCACCGTTTTGCAGCCGTCGATCCTGCGCATGATTTCCCCGGCGCTGGCGTTGAGCTTGACCATGCCTTCCGGGTAAAGCAGCACCCAGGCCTTTTGCGCCTCCTCCCATTGCAGGCGGAAGTGCCCGGCCAGGCGCGGGCGCTCCTGCGGCGTCAGGGAAGGCAGCTCAGCCATGCTTGGGCCCCTTGATCTCGATGTGGCATTGGTCGAGCATGATGGCATCGGCCAGGGCCCACAGAACGTCGAGCTTGAACTGCAGTATGTCCAGCACACGCTCCTGCATGGCACGTGTCTGGCTGAAATAGTCCAGCGTGAAGCGCAACCCGTGTTCCACGTCGCGACGCGCCTGTGTGAGGCGCTGCTTGAAATAGTGCAGGCCTTGCGTCTGTACCCACGGGTATTGCGTGGGCCAGGTGTCTATGCGCTGCTGATGAATGTGCGGGGCGAACAGCTCGGTCAGGCTGGATGCCACGGCCTCTTGCCATGGCTGGCGCCGTGCGAAGTTCACGTAGGCATCCACGGCAAAGCGCGCAGCCGGCGCCACATGGCGCAAGGACGTGACGGCTTCGCGCGTCAGGCCGACGGCTTCACCCAGGCGAATCCAGGCCTCAATCCCGCCCGGGTCTTCGATGCCGCCGATCTTGTAGCCATCGTGGTCGAGAATGCGTTGGATCCACTCGCGGCGAATCTCGCGGTCATCGCAGTTGGACAGGATGGCTGCGTCTTTGATCGGGATGCAAATCTGGTAGTAAAAGCGGTTGGCCACCCAGCCTTGCAGCTGCTTTTGCGTCAGCTTGCCCTCGGCCATCATCACGTGGAAAGGGTGATGGATGTGGTAGCTGCTGCTTTTGCCGCGCAGCTTTCCCTCGAATTCTTCCTTGCTCCAGGGAGGTGGGAGGTGATGTTGGCTCACAGTTCGATCTCCATACCGTCGTAGGACACCTCGATGCCGCGGCGCGTGAGTTCTTGCCGCTCAGGGCTGCGCTCGCTCAGGATCGGGTTGGTATTGTTGATATGGATCAGCACCTTGCGCGTGCGCCGGGGCAGTTGCTCCAGCCATTCAAGCATGCCGCCAGGCCCGCTCAGCGGAAGGTGCCCCATGGCACGCGAGGTTTTTCGGGATGCGCCGAGTGCGATCATTTCATCGTCGCTCCACAGCGTGCCATCGACCAGCACGCAGTCAGCCGCTTGCATCGCCGCCCAGACATGCGGCTCCATCTGGCCGAGACCCGGTGCGTAAAAAAGCTTTTTGCCGGTTTGCTGGTCGGTCAGCGTCACGCCTACGTTGTCGCCCGGCTGGGGGCGGTCGCGGTGGGGTGAATACGGGGGAGCGTTGCTGATGAGTGGCAGCGCATCGAACGTGATCCCCGGCACGGCCGGAATGGCAAAGCCTTCTCCATGCAGAGGGACATCGTGCCACTGCACGCCACAATAGTGGCGCAGCAGGTTGAATATGGGATTGCCGTGTGTGAGGTCTTCCCGCACCCAGGCATGGCACCATATCTGCAAGGGCTCGCGGTGCTCGCGCAGCATATACAGGCCGGTCGTGTGGTCGATCTGCGCGTCTATCAAAAAGATGGCGCGAATGGCAGTGTCGCGCAGCGTGCGCCCTGGCTGCAGCGCCGGAAATGCGCGCAGCTGCTGCAGGATGTCAGGCGATGCGTTGAACAGCAGCCAATCTGTGTGGTTGCCACTCACCACAATCGAAGACTGCGTGCGCGCGCGGTAATCTGGGCTGCCGCTGCGTATGGCCGTGCAGTGAAGGCAGTTGCAATTCCACTGCGGAAAGCCGCCACCGGCGGCAGAACCGAGAATGTGGATTTTCAAAATAAAGCCCGTCGATGATCGTGACACTAATTTCCTGGAGGCAGGAACATTTATTCATGCCGCATGTCGCAGCAACTTTTCAATATAAATCCCGCCAAGGCAGCTTGACGGGATTTATATTTCAGCGAACTGCAATATACATGGTGATTTCAAAACCAAAGCGCATATTGATTGCAGCAGGTTTTTCCCATTTCATGGTGATACTCCTTTCAAGGTTTGGAGGAACAAAAATCCTTCGGATGATCCGAAGGGACAGATTCAGTGTGCCAGTTTTGCCCGGCAAGCTCCCTAGGGATAATCCCTAGGAGCCTGTCGGGCTTTGNNCGCAGCCCCATAGCGGGACTATGGGGCAAGAAGACGGTAAAAAATGGGCCGCTGCGGCGCATTCGCAGCCGACGATTCCAAAGTCCGACAGGCTCCTAGAATTGACAACCCGCCCTCTTGACATACGCACCTTTTCATGCCTTCCATGCTTTATCCACCGATAGCCCCTTATACCAGTGGAATGCTGGCTGTGGGAGGCGGCCATAGGGTTTATCACGAACAATGCGGCAACCCCGAAGGGGTGCCATTGGTGTTTCTCCATGGCGGCCCCGGCAGCGGTTGCAGTCCTGCACATCGGCGATTGTTCGACCCCACACGTTTTCGCATGGTGTTTTTCGATCAACGCGGCTGCGGCCGCAGCACGCCCAGGGGCGGCCTGCACGCCAATACCGCCCTCCACTTGCTGCGCGATCTGGAGCAGTTGCGCAAGCACTTGGGCATTGCGCAGTGGCTGGTGGTCGGCGGCTCTTGGGGAGCGGGACTGGGGCTTGCCTACGCTGCAGCTTATCCTTCGGTGTGCAAAGGCTTGCTGCTGCGCGGCGTGTTTCTGGGGCGCAAGGCAGACCTGGACTGGTTTTTCCATCAGGTGCGCGTGCTTTTGCCCGATGCCTGGCAGGCCTTGGTGCAGCAGTTTCCCAGCGCAACCGCGGATGGCGCGCTGGCATCTTTGTCGCACGCGGTGCTGGAAGGCGCGCCCGAAGAAGCGCTGGCCGCTGCCTTGGCCTGGGAGGCTTGGGAAGCCTGCGTGACGGAACGCCGGCTGGTCGCGCCACGCCATGGCGTGGCGCCAGAACTTGCCCGCACTCTGGTCGATAAATACCGCATACAGGCGCACTACTTGCGCCACGGATGTTTCGGCAGGAATGAGGGCTTTTTTCTCAAGCATTTGCAGCGTCTGCATGGCATTCCGACCATCTTGCTTCATGGCCGCCTGGATTGGGTATGCCGCCCCATCGCCGCGTGGGAGGTGCATGCGCGGCTGCCTGGCAGTCGCTTGCTTTGGATCGAAGAAACAGGGCACAACCCCTTCGAGCCGCGCATGGTGCAAGCGCTGGCAACACAGGCCCTTGCACTTGCGGGGCAGGATGGCGGGCTTGCATGAATACGTTGGAGCATTTCCGTAAGCCCGCCAGATAAGGTAGAGACCGCCCGAAAGCACGCACCGCCGTTGTTTTACGCTCACTTCTTCGGCCGTATGGCGTCCGCCGTGCCCTGGATGAAGGCCTTGATCTTTTGCACGTCCTCCATGCTCAGCTTGCCCGTAAAGTCGGGCATGCCGCGCTCCATGGCAGGGCCCTTGAAGATGAACTTGTCCAGGTGCTCGATGAACGCCGCGTCCATGTAGCCCAGGTTCGGGATGTTGCCGCCGCGATCCACACCCGGCACACCGTGGCACAACACGCAGTTGCTCACGTACAGCGCCGTGCCGGCCTCGATGTCGGCAGGGTTGTATTTGACGCCGCTGAGCAACGCACCCTGCTGGTAAGCGACGAAGTCAGGCATGGGTGCCTTGCCATCGAGCACGAAGGTATAGACCGTTCCCGGACCACCCCGGTCCGTAAAGCGCGTGGATACCCCATATGCGCCGCCCCAGCCGACGGCAATCGACACATACTGCTTGCCGTCGACCATGTAGGTTGATGGCGCTGCAACTAC
Source organism: Acidovorax delafieldii (assembly GCA_002327945.1). Taxonomy (GTDB): domain Bacteria; phylum Pseudomonadota; class Gammaproteobacteria; order Burkholderiales; family Burkholderiaceae_C; genus Acidovorax; species Acidovorax delafieldii_C. Next base: position 5,315 of record DCVY01000027.1, read on the forward strand.
GCCGGTGCCGGTGGCGACTTCCCAGAGCTTTTCACCCGTCTTGGCGTTGTAGGCGACGAAGCGCCCATCGGCCGTGCCCTGGAACACCAGGTTGCCCGCCGTGCTCAGCGTGCCACCGTTCCAGGGCGAGACATGCTCTTGCGTCCAGACGGCTTTTTGCTGCACCGGATCCCAGGCGATCAGGCGCCCGAAGGGTTTGCTCTTGGGTGGCGCGGCATTCAGGTACACGGCCGTGTTCCACCCCGTGCCCGAACCTGGAGCGCCAAGGTTTTTGCCATTGAAGCTCCAGTTCTTGTCGTCCATCAGATTGACCGGGATGTTCTGCGCCGGCAGATAGACCAGCCCCGTCTGCGGGTTGTACGACATCGAGTGCCAGTTGTGCGCACCGTGGGGGCCGGGGATGGCATCGTACGGCTTGCCTTCGGGGCGCGCATCGGGCGTTTCGATCGGCCGGCCGTTGGCGTCGTAGCCCGTCGCCCAGTTCACATCGACGAAGTTCTTCGCCGAGATCAGCTTGCCGTTGGTGCGGTCGATGACGTAGAAAAAGCCGTTCTTGGGCGCGTGCAGGATCACCTTGCGCGGGGCGCCGTCGATCTTGAGGTCGGCCAGGATCATGGGCTGGGTGGAGGTGTAGTCCCAGTTGTCGCCGGGCGTTTCCTGGTAGTGCCAGACGTATTTGCCGGTGTCGGGGTCGAGCGCGACGATGGAGGACAGGTACAGGTTGTCGCCGCCTGCAGGGCTGCGTTTGCGCTGTGACCAGGGGCTGCCGTTGCCCGTGCCTACGTACATGAGGTTGAGTTCGGGGTCGAAGGTCAGCGTGTCCCAGGCGGTGCCGCCACCGCCCGTTTCCCAGTATTTGCCGCTCGGGTCCCAGGTTTTGGCGGCGCGCGCCATGGATTCGTCTTCGAAGGGTTTGCTCGGGTCGCCGGGCACGGTGAACCAGCGCCATTTCTGCGCGCCGGTCTTGGCGTCGTAGGCGGTGATGTAGCCGCGCACGCCGTATTCGGCGCCGCCGTTGCCTATGATGACCTTGCCTTTGAAGATGCGCGGCGCGCCGGTGATGGTGTAGGAGTGCTTGTGGTCGATGATGGTGTCTTTTTCCCAGACCTTTTTGCCCGTGGCGGCGTCGAGGGCGATCAGGCGGCCGTCGAACGAGGCGACATAGACCTTGCCTTCATACAGGGCCACGCCGCGGTTGACTACGTCGCAGCAGCCGCGGTAGCCGAGCGCCTTGGGCACTTTGGGGTCGTAGGTCCAGATTTTTTTGCCGCTGCGCACGTCGATGGCGTGCACCACGCTCCACGAGGCGGTGACGTACATGATGCCGTCCACCACGAGCGGCGTGGCTTCGACGCCACGCTTGGAGCCCAGGTCATACGACCAGGCCAGGCCCAGGTTTTTGACGTTGCCGGTGTTGATCTGGTCGAGCTTGCTGAAGCGCGTTTCGGCGTAGTCCAGGCCGTAGCTGGGCCAGTCATTGGTTTTGGCTTCGTTGGCGCGGATGAAGTTGCCATCGACTTTGCGGGTCGCCGCAGCAATGCGCGCAGCGGATGCCTGGGCTGGTTCGGCCATGCTCGTTTGCGTGGCCGCCAGCAGCATCGATGCTGCAAGCACGGGCAATACGGTTTGGGAGGAGTATGGGCGTTTCATGGTGTCTCCTGTGAGAGTTGAATTGGACGTGAAATGATGGGTAGAACCCGTGCTGGTCAGAGCAGGACA
>DCVY01000231.1 GCA_002327945.1 Acidovorax delafieldii
CGGGCAGCAAGCCCGCCGCGTCGTCTCCCTTGCAGGGTGCAGGCCTGGCGGAGACAGGCCTTCTTCGCGCCGTCCAACAGCACGCAGGTGCTGTTGGAGCCGCAGCGCTCAGTCTTGTCTGGCGTCCCGATCACGGCACCGGCCATCCAACTGCCGGTTTTAGGCTAAGAGGCTGAGGCGGGTGCTGGAGCAGCCATGGCATTGACCCTGATCGACATCGCGCACTTGCTGGTGACGCGTGGCAAGGAGCAATATGGCGGCGAGGCCGTCAGCCAGCTTGAGCATGCGTTGCAGTGCGCCCATCTCGCCGAGCTGGCCGGTGAAACGCCGCAGACAGTGGCTGCGGCGCTGCTGCATGACATCGGACACCTGCTGGCGCCCGAATGCCGGACCGCCGACAACGCAGGCCGCGACGGCCTGCACCAGTATGTGGCCTTGCCCTTCCTGCGGGGCCTGCTGCCGCCCGCAGTGCTGGAGCCCATTCGGCTGCATGTGGATGCCAAGCGCTACCTGTGCACCATGGAGAACGGGTATTGGAACGCCCTCTCGCCGGCGTCCAAACACAGTCTGGAGTTGCAGGGGGGCGCGTACTCGGTCGAGCAGGCCGTGCACTTTGCATCCCAGCCATTTGCCCAAGAGGCCATTCGGCTGCGCCGTTACGACGATGCGGCCAAAGTGGCGGGTCGGGAGACGCCAGCGTTCGAGCATTTCATGCGCACGCTGGCAACGGTCACCGCACGGCATGCGCTGGCCAGTCAGAGCACTGCCGCCGAGCCAGCCTGATAGAGCTGTGCACGCGTCTGCGCCTGGTTTATTGGGTACCTTTGTGTAGAAACCAAAGGTAAGAGCATCGAATTTTTGCCAGCCAATCTGGTTGGGCCACTGCTGAGACGCTGGGTTGTGCGCGCCACCGGGCTGGGGCGCTGTTGACGTATCTGCGAGCCCATTCAAGAATGCGCCACCATGAAGCACTTGTTGCACACTTTGGAGGGGCGGCTGGAGGCCCTGCCGGTCCGCATGGCGGTTCAGTTGCCACAGGGGCAGCGGTTGGGCGCACGCAATGCGGCCGTCACGCTGCGCTTTCGGGATCGCGTGGCGCTGCTGGCCTTGGCCACGGGCGAAATCGGCAACGTCGGCGCGGCGATTGTCGAGGGCCGGGTGGCGCTGGAAGGCAGCATGCGCGAATTGATGGCGGCCGCCGCCGGACTGCTGACCCGAAACCCCGTGCAGGAGCCTGGCCAGCATTGGTGGAGTCGCGTGCTTGCGCATGCACGGTCCATGGCAGCGCACACGCTTGAGCACGATGCGCGCCAGGTGCAGTTCCACTACGACCTGTCAGACGATTTCTATGCGCTGTGGCTGGACCCGAAGAGGGTCTACTCATGCGCCTACTTTCGCGACAGCGCCATGACGCTGGCGCAGGCCCAGGAAGCCAAGCTCGATTTGATTTGCCGCAAGCTGCGGCTGCAGCCGGATGAGCGCTTTCTGGACATTGGCGCCGGCTGGGGCGCGCTGCTGGTATGGGCGGCAGAAAATTATGGCGTGGACGCGACGGGCATCACCCTGTCGCGCAACCAGCAGGCGCATGTCCAGCAACTCATTGCGCAGCGCGGACTGAAGGGGCGGGTGCGCATAAAGCTGTGCGACTACCGCGCGCTGCAGGCCGAACACCCCTTCGACAAGGTGGCATCCGTTGGCATGTTTGAACATGTGGGGCGGGCCAGGATGAAGGACTACTTTTCCACCGTGCGAAGCCTTTTGCGCCCCGGGGGGCTGTTGCTCAACCACGGCATTACCTCCGGTGGACTGGATAACTCCCAATTGGGTGCCGGCATGGGCGAGTTCATCGAGCAGTACATCTTCCCCGGGGGGGAATTGCTGCATGCCAGTGTGGCGCTGTATGACATGGCACACGCCGGGCTGGAGATGGTGGACACCGAGAACCTGCGCCCCCATTACGCCCGCACGCTGTGGGCCTGGTCGGACGCGCTGGAAGCCGTGCTGGAGCCGGCCCGCCAGGTGCTGCTGGCGCAGGCGGGCGCGGATCGCGCAGACAAGGCGTTGCGTGCGTATCGTCTGTACCTGGCGGGCAGTGCCCTGGGGTTTGAGCGCGGCTGGATGGCCTTGCACCAGATACTGGCCGTGCACCCCGACGGCGACATGGGCACGGGCACAATGACCGGTGCACAATCGGTCTACCCGTTCACGCGCGACTACATATACAACGAGGCCCCCTCCCCATGCTTTACAAGTTCAAGTCCCGAGCCGCGCCCGATCTGATCATGCTCGAACCCCACGGGCGCCAGATCCTTCAGATCATTGGCAAAACGCCAGGCACCAGCGGCATCATCACGGCCGCCCAGATTCCAGGCGCCATGGCCGCACTCGAAGCGGCCGTTGCCGACGACGATGCTCTGGTGGCCGATGCGCAGGTACCGGAGGACGACGATGGCGCGGAGCGCCCGGATACCGTGCGCCTTCGCCAGCGCGCTGCGCCGTTTCTCGAACTGCTGCGCCGCTCGCTGGCTGAATCGCACGACGTGGTGTGGGGCGCCTGAGAGGCTGAGCGTCTTTTGCCTCTGAGGCGGCTCCATCCCCGTTGACCGCGCAGCCGATGGCTTGCTCCAGGATGGGCGCTTCGGGCAGCACCGTGCGGTGCGCCATGAACCTCAAAACGGCTTCAGCCTAACGTTCATGGTGCAG
>DCVY01000147.1:0-508 GCA_002327945.1 Acidovorax delafieldii
CAGTAAGACCAGCCAGCGGCGCGCTGGTGCAAATGTTGCCCGACTGGATTTTTCTCGCTACACGGTGTATGCCGCACTGCCATCGCGCCGGATGATACCGGCCCGCACTACGGTATTTCTTGATTTTGTCAGTGAGCACTCGCGGCGCCTGATCTCCGTGCGCCAGGGGGTTGAAGACAGCAGTGGGTCAGAGCAATTGTTCCAGCGGGGCTGCGGCCGCCACGCCGGGCGTGCCAAAACTGTTCTGGCGCCAGGCTTCAAAAACGGTCACTGCAACCGCGTTGGACAGGTTCAGACTGCGTTGACCCGCCACCATGGGCAGGCGCACGCGCTGCGCGGGCGGGAAGGTTTCGCGCAGCACGGGGGGCAACCCCCGTGTTTCCGCCCCGAAAACCAGCCAGTCACCGGGGAGAAAGCCGGTGTCATAGGCGCTCTGGCTGCCGTGCGTGGTCAAAGCAAACATGCGCGTCGGGTTGGGTTGGACGCTGCGCAAAAAAGCAGTCCAGCC
>DCVY01000147.1:567-7041 GCA_002327945.1 Acidovorax delafieldii
TGCGCATGCGTGGGCACCGTGCAGTGCCGTCGTAAACAAAGGTTTCAGGCCGGTTCGGTGCGCGCCACCACCATGGCGGTGATGTGCGCGGCGCCGGCCTCGCGCAGCGCCTGGGCCGCAGTATTCAGCGTGGCGCCGGTGGTCATGACATCGTCCACCAGCACAATGCGTTGTCCCTGCAAGGCGGCCGCGCGGGTCGGCTCGACGGCAAACGCGCCCTGCAGGTTGCGCAGGCGCTGGCTGCGCGGCAGACCACTTTGCGCCTCGGTTGCGCGCAGTCGAAGCAGCAGGGTGGCGTCCACCTTGGGACCGGCGATGTGGCGGGCCAGCAGGGCAGCCTGGTTGAAGCCGCGTTCGCGCAGGCGATCGCGTGACAGGGGTACCGGCAGCACGCGGTCGGCAGCTTCCAGCGCCGGTTCCACCCAGGGCGTGCTGCGCAGCAGGGTGGCCAGCGCCGTGGCCCAGCCGGGATCACCGTGGAACTTGAATTCGGCGATGGCGCCGGCCCATGGATAACCATAGTCCACGGCAGCAAAGCATGCATCCAGCCCAGGGGGCTCGCGCAGGCAGGCGCCGCACTCCGAGACACCTTCGGGCACCGGCACGGCGCAGCGCCTGCAGCGCGAGCAGGGCTGCGCAAACCGGGCAGCGCAGCCGTCGCACACGCGCCGGGCCGGCCAGGCGTGGCACACGGCGCACTGGCTCGGCATGCGGTCAACCAGCGCACCGATGCGCCGCGATGCCCCTGCCAGCACTTTGTAAAACATTCAGTCAATATACTCGCCTGCCCTTCTTTGCAGCCATGTCCACTGAGCATCCTCCCACCATCGATCCCGTTGCTGCAGCCCGCTGGCATGCCGCAGCCCCTGCCCATTCGCCCTGGTTGCACGAAGAAGTGGCCCGGCGCATGGACGACCGGTTGCAGTGGATTCGTCAGGCACCCGCAGCCTGGTGCCATTGGGACGCGGTGCGGGGGGGGCTGCAAGGCCACGCCCTGGTCAGTGCCCGTTACCCCCAGGCGCTTTGCCAGGTGACGGAAACGTCGCCCCACTGCCTTTCTGTCGCGATGCAGGCACTGACCCGGCCATGGTGGAGTGCTGCGCGATGGGGTGCAGGGCGCCCGCGTTTCGGTTTGCCGCAGGATGGGAGCGTGCAAATGCTCTGGGCCAACATGGCTCTGCACATGGCGAGCGACCCGCAGGCGCTTATCGCCCAGTGGCATCGCGCGCTGGCCGTGGATGGTTATCTGATGTTCTCGTGCCTCGGGCCCGATACCGTGAAGGAGCTGCACGCGGCGTATGCCGCGCTTGGCTGGCCGCCTGCGGGGCATGTCTTTACCGACATGCACGACTGGGGCGACATGCTGGTGCAGGCCGGCTTTGCCGAACCGGTGATGGACATGGAGCGCATCCGGCTGACCTTTGCCACGCCGCAACGCCTGCTGCAGGAGCTGGCGGAGCTAGGGTGCAATCTCCACCCCCAGCGCTTCCCTGCGTTGCGCGGAAACCACTGGCGCAGCCGCCTTCACGAAGTTTTACAGGACAAGCTGGGTGACCCGCAGCAGGATGGGCAAATGGCCCTGACGTTTGAAATTATCTATGGCCACGCCTACAAGCCCAGGCCCAGGGTGCGGGTGAGCGGCAGTAGCGCGGTCTCGCTGCAAGACATGCGGGCCATGTTGCGCGAAGGTGGCCACAAGAGCTGAGAGGCTGAGGGTCTTTTGCCTGTGCCCGCCTTGCACGCCAAAACACCCCTGTCCATCGTTGCCAATGCTGGCCATAGCCCGCGCTCTGGCTGTGCTTTTCACCTGGATCGGTGGCGTTTTGAAGCGCCTTTCGGGCACGGGGCAAAAAACGCTCAGCCTCTGAGTTGTTACGCCCTGTCAATGACATGGGACAAGGAGCGCTACAATTCGCGGCGATTGAAAGTTGGTTACGTTTGTGTGCTGCACTGGTGCAGTGGCCGTTTGCAAGGCGTTTGCGTTGACAAGTCTGATTTTTCGCTTTGCCACCGTGTCGGGTCAGCGTATTGAATGGCAGCTGACCCGCGATGGCTCGGTTGCACGCGCGTGGACGGGGTTGTGCGCTATGTCGCTGGTCATTGGCCTGCTTTTCTGGATGGCCGGCGGTCGGTGGAACATGCCTTTTACCTGGCTGGTCATCGTCGCTATGGGATTGGGGTTCGCCAGATATGGTCGCCAAGCGGCGGATGGCGAGAGGGTTTCGCTGCAGGGCTCGCGCCTGGTGGTGGAAAGGGAGACTGCAGGCAGGCTGGAGCGCGCCGAGTTTGACCGGAGCCGGGTTCGAGTGGAGCCCAAGACCGGAGACCGTTCGCTGATCCTGCTGTCTGCGCAGGGTCGGTCGGTGCAGGTGGGGCGCTTCGTGCGCCCCGAGCTTCGCCCGGCCCTGGCGTCGGAGATCCGCAGGGCCTTGCGCGCTGCCTGACTCCGCGCAGGTGCGCCAAGTGATTGGTTAAATTGAGGCTTAGAAGTAAGTGAGAACTATGAAGAGCATTTCCAACAAGCTGGCTTCTCTGCTGCTGACTGCCGGTGCATGGGTGGGCACCGCGGCCCACGCAGTGCAAGACCTGCCCGGCGGCCCGGCGGTCAATCAGCTGAACCTGCATCCCCCGGTGACCAAGATTGCCGAAGAGCAGCATTTCCTGCACTGGATGATGCTGATCATCTGCACGGTGATCTTCATCGCGGTGTTTGCCGTGATGTTCTATTCGATCTGGAAGCACCGCAAATCCAGGGGCGCCAAGTCGGCCAATTTTCACGAGTCCGTCACGGTGGAAGTGGTCTGGACCATTGTTCCCTTCATCATCGTGATTCTCATGGCCCTGCCGGCCACGAAAGTCCTGGTAGCCCAGAAAGACACCACCAACGCCGACCTGACCATCAAGGCCACCGGGTACCAGTGGAAATGGGGCTACGACTACATCACGGGCGAAGGCGAGGGGCTGGCGTTCATCTCCACTCTCGACAGCAGCCATCGCGCCATGTCCGACAGCGGTAACGTGAGTGCGGCGCCCGACAATTACCTGCTCCAGGTGGACAACCCGATGGTGGTTCCCGTCAACAAGAAGGTGCGCATCATCACCACCGCCAATGACGTGATCCACGCTTTTATGGTGCCGGCCTTCGGCATCAAACAGGATGCGATCCCTGGCTTCGTGCGCGATACCTGGTTCCGCCCTGAGAAGGTCGGCGACTACTATGGTCAGTGCGCCGAGCTGTGCGGCAAGGAACACGCCTACATGCCTATCCATGTGAAGGTTCTGTCGGCAGAGGATTACAGCCAGTGGGTGGCCGACCAGAAAAAGAAGGCGGCAGCCAAGCTGGACGACCCCGCCAAGGTGTGGGCGCTTGACGACATGCTCAAGCGCGGTGAAAAAGTCTATGCAGCCAACTGTGCAGCCTGCCACCAGGCCAACGGCAAGGGCGCGGGAGCCATCAAGGCGCTGGACGGTTCTACCATCGTGCTGGATGCCGACCATGCCAAGCAGATTCAGGTGCTGCTCAAGGGCGCAGCCAACGGAGCCATGCCCGCGTGGACACAACTGAGCGATACCGATATCGCTGCAGTGGTCACCTACACCAAGAACAACTGGTCTAACAAGACCGGGCATCTGGTACAGCCCGCGGAAATTGTGGCCCAGCGTGGCAAGTAATCACCGCCCCACAGCATTGAGGAATTCAAAATGAGCGCAGTTCTCGACAGTCACGGGCACGCACACGACAGCCATGACCACCATGCCCCATCTGGCTGGCGCCGCTGGGTGTATGCCACCAACCACAAGGACATCGGTACGCTGTACCTGCTGTTCGCGTTCACCATGCTGATGATTGGCGGCGTTCTGGCGCTGTTGATTCGTGCCGAACTGTTCCAGCCCGGCCTGCAACTGGTGAATCCCGAGCTGTTCAACCAGCTCACCACCATGCACGGACTGATCATGGTGTTCGGCGCCATCATGCCGGCCTTCGTGGGCTTTGCGAACTGGATGATCCCGCTGCAGATCGGCGCCTCCGACATGGCGTTTGCGCGCATGAACAACTTCAGCTTCTGGCTGATGATTCCTGCCGCGCTGATGCTGGTGAGCTCGTTCTTCATGCCCGGCGGCGCGCCCGCTGCGGGCTGGACGCTGTATGCGCCGCTGACGCTGCAGATGGGCCCCTCGATGGACGCCGGCATTTTTGCCATGCACATCCTGGGTGCCAGTTCCATCATGGGGTCGATCAACATCATCGTGACCATCCTCAACATGCGCGCCCCCGGCATGACGCTGATGAAGATGCCCATGTTCGCCTGGACCTGGCTCATCACCGCCTACCTGCTGATCGCCGTGATGCCCGTGCTGGCCGGTGCCATCACCATGACGCTGACCGACCGCCACTTCGGCACCAGTTTCTTCAACCCCGCCGGTGGCGGTGACCCGGTCATGTACCAGCACATTTTCTGGTTCTTCGGCCACCCCGAGGTCTACATCATGATCTTGCCGGCCTTTGGCATCATCAGCCAGATCGTTCCCGCTTTTGCGCGCAAAAAGCTGTTTGGTTACGCATCCATGGTGTATGCCACGTCTTCCATCGCCATCCTGTCGTTCATCGTGTGGGCCCACCACATGTTCACGACCGGTATGCCGGTGACGGGCCAGCTGTTCTTCATGTACGCCACCATGCTGATCTCCGTGCCCACGGCCGTGAAGATTTTCAACTGGGTGGCCACCATGTGGCGCGGTTCCATGACGTTTGAAACCCCCATGCTGTTTGCGGTGGGCTTCATCTTCGTGTTCACCATGGGCGGTTTCACCGGCCTGATCCTGGCCATGGCACCGATCGACATCCAGTTGCAGGACACCTACTACGTGGTAGCCCACTTTCACTATGTGCTGGTGGCTGGTTCACTGTTCTCCATGTTTGCCGGCGTGTACTACTGGTTGCCCAAGTGGACTGGTGTGATGTATTCAGAAACGCGTGGCCAGATCCACTTCTGGACCTCGCTGATCTTTTTCAACATCACGTTCTTCCCGATGCACTTCCTGGGCCTGGCTGGCATGCCCCGTCGCTACGCCGACTACCCCATGCAGTTCGCTGACTTCAATGCCATCGCATCGGTGGGCGCCTTGGGTTTTGGTCTGGCACAGGTGTACTTCTTCCTGGCCGTGATTGTTCCGGCCATGCGCGGCAAGGGTGCGAAGGCTCCCGCCAAGCCCTGGGATGGTGCGGAAGGCCTGGAGTGGGAAGTCCCATCGCCCGCACCTTTCCACACCTTTGAAAACCCGCCCAAGCTGGACGCCACGGCAACCCGCGTGATCGGTTGAATGCCATGCCCATGACCCCCGAGCAAAAAAAGAGCAACCTGCGGATGGCGCTGATCCTGGCCTCCGTGGTGGCCGTTTTCTTCGTCGGGTTCATGGTCAAAGTCGTTCTGCTGTCCCGCTGAGCACCGCGCCATGAGCATTCACCGCGAAAACGCCAAAATGGTGGGCAAGCTGGCCGTCATAGCGGCGGGCATGTTTGCCTTCGGCTACGCGCTGATTCCGATCTACAAGCACATCTGCGAGCTGACCGGCATCAACATCCTGTCGCTGTCGGAGCGACAGGTGCCAGGCAACGGTGTTGCTGGCAAGGACGTGAAGGTGCCCGCCAACACGCAGGTGGACACGAGCCGCACCATCACGGTCGAGTTCGACGCCAACGCGCGGGGGCCGTGGGATTTCAAGCCGGCACAGCGCTCGGTCAAAGTGCATCCCGGTGAGTTGACCACGGTGATGTACGAATTCCAGAACGTGCAGAACCGCCGAATGGCCGCGCAGGCGATCCCCAGCTATGCGCCACGGCAAGCAGCAGCGCACTTCAACAAGTTGGAGTGCTTTTGCTTTAACCAGTACGTACTGGAGCCGGGCGAGAAGAAACAATGGCCTGTGGCCTTCGTGATCGACCCGCGGCTGTCCAGGGATGTGACAACCATCACGCTGTCCTATACCTTCTTCGAAGTGGGTGGAAAAACGCCCCCGGCGCCAGAAACCACGGCGGCCATCTCCGTCCATCCCGTGAAGGAGGGGTCATGAGTTCCGTCAATCCATTCGATTCTGTGGTGCAGCGCAAAGGGTCCCTGCTGCGCACGGTGCGTGCGGTCGCGTGGTCCCTGATTGGTCTGCGCAAAGGCAGCGAATACCAGCAAGACCTGGAAAAGATCAACCCCTTGCACATCATTGTGGTGGGGTTGCTGGCCATCTTCCTGCTGGTGCTGTCGCTGATTGCAGTGGTGAACTGGGTGGTCTGAGCATCGTCTAAATGCCAACGCCATAACAAAGATTTTGAGATTCAGGAGCTGAAATGAGTACATCAACCCACGGCGCAACCCCGTACTACTATGTGCCTGCGGAGTCGCGCCATCCTGCAATGGCTGCTGCAGGTCTATTTTTTGTGATTCTGGGCGCGGCCCAGTGGATCAATGGCCATGACTGGGG
>DCVY01000147.1:7054-12328 GCA_002327945.1 Acidovorax delafieldii
ATGCTCTGGCCGGACTTCAAGGCCGTGTGGCCCAGCATGGCCGCAGGTGCCACGGCTTCCCCCGCCGGCATCGTGGAGCCCTTCCAGACCGTCGGACCCTTCTGGTTGCCCACGATCAACACGGCGCTGCTGCTGACTTCCGGCGTGACGCTGACCATTGCCCACCATGCGCTGCGAGAAAACCACCGCGGCAAGACGATTGGCTTCATGTGGGCCACCGTGCTGCTGGGCTTTGTTTTCCTGTGTGTGCAGGGTTATGAGTATTTCCACCTCTACACCGACCTGAACCTCAAGCTCAGCTCGGGCGTGTTCGGTTCCACGTTCTTCATGCTGACGGGTTTCCACGGATTTCACGTGTTGCTGGGCATGCTGATGCTGCTGGTCATCACCTTGCGCCTGCAAAAGGGCCACTTCACAGCCGAAAAGCATTTTGGCTTCGAGGGCGCCGCCTGGTACTGGCACTTTGTGGACGTGGTGTGGCTGGGTCTGTACGTTCTGGTGTACTGGATGTAAGACGGCCCCGCAGAATAAAAGAGCGCCGCAAGGCGCTTTTTTGTTGACATGCGAGCGGTGTCTTAGCGCGTGGCGGGCAAACCGGTGGGCTGGATATAACCCAGTTGCCATGCAACCAGGATGCCGATGAATACAACGATCGAGAGACCCACCCGCAGGGCCAGCGCTTTGGCCATGTGGCTGCCCTTGGCCTTGTCGTTGCGTCCGTTACGCATCATGAAAAAGAGGGCAGAGGCCAGGCTGGCGAGAATGGCAAGAAACGCCACAGCGACAAGATATTTCATGGAGCACATTATCCCGTGACATCTGTTCAACGGGCCTGGGGCCTGCGTTTCTGGCTGATCGCCCTGGCTGCAGTGGCCGGCATCCTCGTCACCGCCTCACTGGGGCGGTGGCAGTTGTCGCGCGCCGCACAAAAGCAGGCATTGCAGTCGCTGCTGGACCAGCGGGCCGCCCTGCCGCCGCTCGATAGCCGCCAGTTGGTCGGGCAAGCGCCTGCCGAAGCCGACACCGCCCAGGATCTGACGCATCGTGCCGTGGCGTTGCAAGGGCGCTGGGTGCCGGAGCACACGGTGTACCTGGACAACCGGCAGATGCAGGGGCGGCCGGGGTTTTTTGTACTCACGCCGCTGCGGCTGGAGGAGGGCGACGCGGTGGTGCTGGTCCAGCGCGGCTGGGTTCCCCGCAACTTCCATGACCGCAAGCTGCTGCCGCCAATCCATACGGCGCCAGGCGTGGTGCAGTTGGCCGGGCGCATTGCGCCGCAGCCGTCGCGTTTGTATGAATTTGACAGTGCCGACAGTCCGCAGGGGTCTTCCCGTATCCGGCAAAATCTGGACCTTGCCGCGTTTCGCACCGAGACGGGGCTGGAATTGATGAACCTGTCGGTGCTGCAAACGGGCCCCGCCGGCGATGGCCTGCAACGGGACTGGCCTGTGATCGGTGCCGGCGTCGACAAACATTACGGTTACGCATTTCAATGGTTCGGGCTCAGCAGCCTGATTGCACTTCTTTATGTCTGGTTCCAACTCGTCCGACGCTTCCAACGCCCGCGCCCCCGGCCACTGGCCTGAGGAGGATGGGGCTCATCCCCTAAGCCTCACGGTGCACAACCTGCCCGAGGCCGGCAGCGCCGTGGCCCACGCCCAGAACGCCCGCCACGGGCGCTGGAAGATGCTGGCGGTGCTGCTGGTTTGCGCAGCCCCGGTCATCGCTTCGTATTTCACGTATTACGTGGTGCGCCCCGATGGCCGCCGCAATTACGGTGAGTTGGTCCAGCCGCAGCGCACCTTGCCCGACCTGGCCACGGCCACCCTCGATGGCGTGCCTGCCAAGCTGTCCGCGCTCAAGGGCCAGTGGCTGCTGGTGAGTGTGGGGGGCGGGGCGTGCGATGCCCTGTGCCAGCAGCACCTGTATTTGCAGCGCCAGTTGCGCGAAAGCGTGGGCAAAGAGAAAGACCGTGTGGACTGGGTCTGGCTGGTGACCGATGCAGCCCCAGTGCCNNCCGCGCTGGCCCAGTGGTTCGAACCGGCTGCGGGCCACGCTCTGGCCGAACACCTTTACCTGGTGGACCCCATGGGAAACTGGATGATGCGTTTTCCGGCCCTCATGGATGCCGCGGGGGCCGCCAAGGCCAAGCGGGACCTGGAGCGGCTGTTGCGCGCTTCGTCGTCCTGGGATGAGGCCGGAAGGGCAGGGCAGCCCGGATGATGGATACCCAACCGCTGTACGACCTGGCGCCGCTGACGCAATTGATGCTGCTGGGCATCGTGATCGCGCTCGGCCCACTGGCCTGGGTGGGCTGGCGCACCCGTGGCGGCGCACCGGGGCGCCGTCTGCAGGCGTTGGCGGTGCTGACCCTGTTTCTTACTTTTGATCTGGTGCTGTTTGGCGCGTTCACCCGGCTCACCGATTCCGGCCTCGGCTGCCCCGACTGGCCGGGTTGTTACGGCAGCGCCAGCCCGGTCGGCGCACGGGCCGCCATAGCGGCGGCACAGGACGCCATGCCCACCGGACCTGTGACCTACGGCAAGGCCTGGGTCGAAATGGTCCACCGCTACCTCGCCACGGGCGTCGGCGTACTCATCATCGTGCTCACCGTGGCCAGCTGGTTGCAGTGGCGGCAAGCCCGGCGCGGCACCGGCGCACCACCAGCCGTGAGCCCGTGGTGGCCCACCTTCACCCTGTTCTGGGTCTGCCTGCAGGGCGCGTTTGGCGCGCTCACGGTCACCATGAAGCTGTTTCCCGCCATCGTCACGCTGCATCTGATCGGCGGCCTGGTGCTGCTGGCACTGCTGTGCGTGCAGGCCGTGCGGCAGACCCAGGCGGTGCGGGGCGCACAGCCCGTCTTGCTGGCCGCGCCGCTGCGCGTGGGCTTAGCCTTCACCGGCGCCCTGGTGGCAATGCAGATCGTGCTGGGGGGGTGGGTGAGCACCAATTACGCGGTACTGGCGTGCACGAGCTTTCCCACCTGCCAGGGCAGCTGGTGGCCCGTGATGGACTTTGCACAGGGATTTGAGCTGTGGCGCCCGCTCGGGCTGCTGCAGGACGGCCGCCACATCAGTTTTGCCGGCCTGACCGCCATCCACTACGCGCACCGCCTGATGGCCTACGCGGTGCTGCTGGCGCTGGCATGGCTGGCGTGGCGCCTGCACCGGGCCGCTGCGCTGCGCGTGCAGGCGCGCTGGCTGGTGGGCCTTGCCCTGCTGCAGCTGGCCACGGGCCTGAGCAACGTGGTGCTGGGCTGGCCCCTGCTGGCGGCGGTGCTGCACACGGGGGGCGCTGCCGCCCTGGTGGTGGTGCTGACCTGGGCGGCAGCGTACAGCCGGGCCTCCCACGCGCCCTTTGAGTCTTTCGCGCCATCCCGCGCACTGAGAGTTTCCGCATGAGTGTTGCCTCCACCCTTCATGCGCCGTCGCGCTTTTCGCAGTTCTACGTGCTGACCAAGCCGCGCGTGGTGCAGCTCATCGTGTTCTGCGCGCTGATCGGCATGGTGCTGGCTGTGCCGGGGCTGCCCACGCTGGCGCAGCTCTCGCAGATGGCGCTGGCCAGTGCGGGCGTGTGGCTGGTGGCGGGGGCTGCCGCGGCCTTCAACTGCATCGTCGAGCAGGGCATCGACGCCAAGATGAAACGCACCTCCTGGCGGCCCACGGCCAAGGGCGAGCTGTCTAACAAGCAGACCCTGCTGTTCTCGGCGCTGTTGTGTGCGGTCGGGTCAGCCCTGCTGTATGTTTGGGTCAACCCGTTGACCATGTGGCTCACGTTCGCCACGTTTGTGGGCTATGCGGTTGTCTATACCGTCATTCTCAAGCCGCTGACGCCGCAGAACATCGTGATTGGCGGTGCCTCGGGCGCCATGCCGCCCGTGCTGGGCTGGGCCGCCATGACGGGTGACGTGGGCCCCGAGGCGCTGATCCTGTTCCTGATCATCTTCCTGTGGACGCCGCCGCATTTCTGGGCGCTGGCACTGTACCGGGTGGAGGACTACCGCAAGTCGGGCCTGCCCATGCTGCCGGTGACGCACGGCAACGAGTTCACGCGCCTGCAGGTGTTTTTGTACACGCTGATCCTCTTTGCGGGCTGTCTGATGCCGTTCGTCTACGGCATGAGCTCGTGGATTTATCTTGCAGCGGCCGTGCTGCTGAGCGCTGGGTTCTGCGGCTATGGTTTTGCCCTGTGGCGCAATTACTCTGACGCCCTGGCGCGCAAGACCTTCCGTTTTTCCCTCATCCACCTGAGCGCGCTGTTTGCCGCGCTGCTGGTGGACCACTATGTGATGTGAATACCATGCACAAACGAAATACTCTTAAATTGATAGCTTTTGGCGCTTTATCCATGAGTGCTATTGCCATATTGGGTGCCTGCTCTGAAAAAAAGACAGAGTTTCGCGGGGTGGATATCACCGGGGCCGACTACGCCCGCGATGTTCCGCTGACCGACCACAACGGCCAAAAGCGCAGCCTGCAGGACTTCCGCGGCAAGGTAGTGGTGGTGTTCTTTGGCTACACCCAGTGCCCCGACGTGTGCCCCACCTCCATGCAGGAACTGGCCGAGGTCAAGCAGATGCTGGGCAAGGACGGCGACCGCTTGCAGGGTATCTTCGTCTCGGTGGACCCCGAGCGCGACACGCCCGAGGTGCTCAAGGCCTACATGGCCAACTTTGACCCGACCTTCTTAGCGCTGTCGGGAACCCCCGAGCAGATCGCCGCTGTGGCCAAAGACTTCAAGATCTACTTCAAGAAGGTCGACGGCAAGACCCCCACCAGCTATACCATGGACCACTCGGCCGGCAGCTACGTGTATGACACGGCCGGCCGCCTGCGGGTATACAACCGCTACGGCAGCGGTGCCCAGGCCCTGGGTGCCGATGTGCGGGCGCTGCTGCAAGAAGCGGGGTAACCGGGCAAAGCGGGCCACCTGCGCCCGCCGTGTATTCGCTCCCTTAATCGGCCTTGATCCTTTGTGAATGGATCACTGCGCCCAGCACGCGCGCATCGCTCTGGATGCGCTTGGCCAGCCCCTCGGCGGTCGTGCCCGTTACCTGCAACCCCTGCTGAAACAGCTTGGTGCGCACCTGTGGGCTGCGGGCGATTTCGCTGAACAGCAGCGGCACCATAAAACGACTGAAACCCGCTATTCATGCGGGTTTCAACCGCTTTCTTGTCGCTGCGGAGCAGTTCCAAATGGGTGAGCATGACAAAAGCAAGAATCTCAACAACAGCAAAGACTTGCACGACTTTTTTGGGTTTTAGGTTTAACCTA
>DCVY01000197.1:0-138 GCA_002327945.1 Acidovorax delafieldii
CGGCATGCACCGTGGCATCGACTTCTTTGCGCAGGATCTGTTCGGCACCTTTGACGGCCAGCGCCGCCACCTGGTCGCGCAGAGCCTCGCGGGCCCGGATGGCCTGCTGCTGTGCCTCGGCCTGTGCTGCGGCGATGA
>DCVY01000197.1:278-1205 GCA_002327945.1 Acidovorax delafieldii
ATCAAAAAGACGATGGCCTGGAAGAACAGTGTCGCGTTGATACTCACGGCAACACCTTTCTATAGTGGCGTTGAACGGGATTACTTGGGCAGGTTGGCCAGCAAGGTCGAGACGAACGGGTTGGCGAAGGCGAACAGCAGGGCGATGGCCACGCCGATCAGGAAGGCCGCGTCGATCAGACCGGCCAAGATGAACATCTTGGTTTGCAGATCATTGATCAACTCGGGCTGGCGTGCCGACGATTCGAGGAACTTGCCACCCATCAGCGCAATACCGATAGAAGCGCCGATAGCGCCAAGGCCCACAATCAGACCGCAAGCCAGAGCGACGAGACCGAGAATGTTTTCCATGATGACTCCTGAGTTGAAAAAGAAAGGTTGAGGAAGGAAACGAAAGGAAACGCGAGAAAAAACCGAATCAATGTGCGCTGTGCGCCTGACCAAGGTAGATCAGCGACAGCATCATGAAGATGAAGGCCTGCAAGGTAATCACGAGGATGTGGAACAGCGTCCAGATCGTGCCCGCGATGACATGCCCCACGGGCAGCAGCACGCCGGACAAGGACAGCGCGGCAGCGCCACCCATCAAGGCAATCAGCATGAAGACGAGTTCGCCCGCATACATGTTGCCGAACAACCGCATGCCGTGCGACACCGTGTTGGCCACGTATTCGATGATCTGCATGAGCAGGTTGATCACGCCGAGGATCAAGGCAAACAGCGGATTTTTGCTGGTGCCGAATGGCGCCGAGACCAGTTCATGCGCCCAGCCGCCCAAGCCCTTGACTTTGACGCTGTACCAAAAGCGCAGCAGCAGCACTGCAAAGGCCAGCCCCAACGTGGTGGACAGGTCGGCCGTTGGCACGACGCGCAGATAGGCATGGTGGGGATCGTGTCCGGCCGCCTCGTAAACCTTGGCCCAAATGGC
>DCVY01000197.1:1232-2939 GCA_002327945.1 Acidovorax delafieldii
GGCACGCCCGAGGTGGCCTTGCGCGCTGCGAGCCACAGCACGAAAACGCCGAGCAAACCCAAGGCCAGGGCAATGACGATGGAATCGATATTGACCACAGAAAAATCGACAATCGATTTTTGCTGAATGTTCTGAAGGTGCTGCAGGTGGTGAACGATGTATTCACTTGCAGTGGGGGCGTGCGCTTCTGCGGACATCGGACGACTCTTCCCTCGATATCAATTGGTTGCTCGAACACTGGAACGCACCCACAGGGCGACCCAGTACGCTTTCATTGTGATCACCATACCCACCAGCAGGGCCAGCCAGCTCAAGCCCGGCACCAGCCTGGGCGCAGCCAGCAGCAGGGCGACCGAGACGAGGATCTTGGCCAGCTCCCAGCCAAAAAACCGCGCCATGACCGCGCTCGCCGTCCCGGCCTCCGAACGGCGTGATATGCCGCGCACCAGCAGGGCCGCAGGGGCCACCACCGCAAACGCTCCATACAGCGCCGACCAGCCCGCCTGGACATTCCCGCTTAGCAGCCAGACAAGCAAGGCCACGAGCCCCCCCGTCAACGCCTGCCCCGCCACCAAGCTCCACAAGGATACCGGAGGATGGCGACTGCGCCACTGCGCGGCTTCTTGGGCCGACAGAGGCTTGAAGTCCTGCTCTTGGGCTTCATCTGTATCTTTGGGTGCGATTGTTTTCATGTTGGATGGCACCCAGATTACAGAACGACAAAATTCACAAAGCCCCCCATTATAGGTAAAACCCCGATGGTTCCAGCGGCGGTTTCCTGCCGCCACGAAAAGGCATGGTGCGCGCATACGGCACGCGCCGCTGCTTTTGCTGTCACACTGCCCTCGCAGAGGGTGCGCATTTTGCCCTGCCAGCGAGCTTGATCGAGCATGTCACAAATTCCGCCGCCGTTGGCGCGCATAGACACACTGCTGACTTATCCGATGCCCTTTCCCATCAAGGTCATGGGGGCGAAATCGGATGCCCTGGTGGCCGCCGTGGCCGCGCTTGCGCAGCAGTTTGACCCTTCGTTCGACCGCGCCAGCATCCGCTTGCGCGCCAGCCGCACAGGCAAGTATCTCGGCATCACGCTGACCATCACGGCCACCAGCCGCACGCAGCTCGACGACCTGTACCGCGCGCTGACTTCGCACCCGCTCGTGCAAGTGGTGCTCTGACCCATGCCCATGCCACTGGAACTGCATATGCTCGGCCGCGCGGACTACGCGGCCACCGTGCAAGCCATGCAGGACTACACCGCCACGCGCACGCCACACAGCCCTGACATGCTGCTGATGTGCGAGCACGAGGCGGTCTATACGCAAGGTCTGGCAGGCAAAAATGAGCATATCCTGGCGCCTGGTCACATCCCCGTGGTCGCGACCAACCGCGGCGGGCAGGTGACTTTCCATGGGCCGGGGCAGGTGGTGGCTTACCCGCTCATAGACTTGCAGCGCGCGGGCTATTACGTCAAGGAATACGTGCACCGGCTCGAAGAGGCTGTGCTGCGTACGCTCGCGTATTTTGGCGTGACGGGCCACCGCGTGGCGGGGGCGCCGGGCATTTACGTGCGCCTGGCCGATCCGGCGGGGCACGCGATGCTTCCTCAGCGGCCGCGCAACATCGAGCGCAGCGAAATTGCGGCAGGCAGCGCGTCGGCCAGCGAGCCCGGCAGCAAGGCGCCCGCGCCCGATTTTTCCGGCCTGG
>DCVY01000171.1:0-3359 GCA_002327945.1 Acidovorax delafieldii
GGGATTTTTGGTTCTGGCAAGGCGCAAACCGCAGCGATACCGGGTGGTATCGCGAGGATTGGCAACACCGCCAGGGCCGAAAAGACGCTTTTTTATGTGCCAGATAGCGTGCAACGCTGCACTAGGGGCATTTCTATTCAAAATCTGGCCTGCCGCGCACCAGCCCTCAGCTCACTGGCAGTGGCGTTCGATATACGCCTTGACCAGCTGCACATCGGCCGGCATGACCTGCACGCGCTTCGGTAAGGCCTCGATGCCGGCGAACCTGGCCGGGCGTTCGGGCGCATGGCCCAGGGCCTCCTGGATGGTTTCGGCAAATTTGATGGGCAAGGCCGTTTCCAGCACGATCATCGGCACCGCCGGGTCGCCCCGGTGCTCACGCGCCACCTTCACGCCGTCGGCAGTGTGGGTGTCGATGGTCACGCCAAAGCGGTTGTAGGTATCGCGGATGGTGGCCAGGCGGTCGGCGTGCGTGCTCTTGCCGCTCTCAAAGCCGTATTTGGCCGCTGCGTCGGCAAAGAGCGGGTCGGCGCTCAGGTCGAAGCGGCCATAGGTCTGCAAGGCGGCGCTGAACAAGGCCTTGGTGCGCTGGCCATTGCGGCCCAGCAGGTCGAACACAAAGCGTTCGAAGTTGCTGGCCTTGCTGATGTCCATCGAGGGGCTGGACGTTTCATGCGTGTCGGCACTGCCCCGCACGCGATAGACGCCGGTGCGGAAAAACTCATCGAGCACGTCGTTTTCGTTGGTGGCCACCACCAGCCGGGCAATGGGCAGCCCCATGCTGCGCGCCACATGGCCAGCGCAGATGTTGCCAAAGTTGCCGCTGGGCACGGTGAAGCTGACCTTCTGGTCATTGGTTTCCGTGGCCTGCACATAGCCGGCAAAGTAATACACCACCTGCGCCAGAAGGCGCGCCCAGTTGATGGAGTTGACGGTGCCGATCTTGTACTTGCGCTTGAACTCCAGGTCGTTGCTGACGGCCTTGACGATGTCCTGGCAGTCGTCGAACACGCCTTCGATGGCGATGTTGTGGATGTTCTCGTCCTGCAGGCTGAACATCTGCGCCTGTTGAAAAGCGCTCATGCGGCCATGCGGACTGGTCATGAAGACGCGCACGCCCTCTTTGCCACGCATGGCGTATTCGGCGGCGCTGCCGGTGTCGCCGCTGGTGGCGCCCAGGATGTTGAGCTGCTCGCCACGGCGCTTGAGCTCGTACTCGAACAAATTGCCCAACAGCTGCATGGCCATGTCCTTGAAGGCCAGTGTGGGGCCGTTGGACAGGGCTTCGAGCCAAAGACCCTCTTCCAGGTGGCGCAGCGGCACGATCTCGCCCGTGCCAAACACCTCGGCGGTGTATGTTTTGGCGCACAGGGCTTTGAGGTCTGCGGCAGGAATGTCGTCGATGTAGAGCGACAGGATCTGGAAAGCCAGCTCGGCGTAGCCCTGATCGTGGTAGGCCTTGCGCAGGCGGGTGAGGAATGCGCCGTCGATCTGCGGGTAGTGCTCGGGCAGGTACAGCCCGCCATCGGGCGCCAGACCTTCAAGCAGGATGTCGCAGAAATGCTTGCGGTCGGGATGGCCGCGCGTGGAAAGGTACAGCATGGCGTTTATTGTGCTTGTTGTTCTTAGTTCAGCTCTTCCTTGCGGATGCGCGTGATGGACTCCAGCACCGTGGGCAGGGCCTGCATCTGGGCCATCGCGTCGTTCATGGTGCCCTCGCGCGTGTCGTGCGTGAGGATGATGAGGTCGGTTTGCGGAATGCCACGCGTTCCATCTGCTGCACCCCCCTCGCCGCCCACCTCGTCGGCCTCGCGCTGCAGCACGGCGTCGATGCTGATGCCAGCCGTGGCGAGGATGCCCGTGACTTTGGCCAGCACGCCGGCCTGGTCGGCCACGCGCAGGCGCAGGTAATAGCTGGTGACCACTTCGCTCATGGGCAACACGGGCAGCTCGCTCATGGCCTGGTCGAGGGTGTGCGGCTGGAAGGCCAGGTGCGGCACGCGGTTGAGTGGGTCCACCGTGTGCAGGCGCGTGATGTCCACCAGATCGGCGATCACGGCGCTGGCCGTGGGCTCGGAGCCGGCGCCCTTGCCGTAGTACAGCGTGGCCCCCACGGCGTCGCCCTGCACCACCACGGCGTTCATGGCGCCCTCCACGTTGGCGATGAGGCGCTTGGAGGGCACCAGGCTGGGGTGCACGCGCAACTCGATGCCCCCGACGACCTTGCCATCGGCACCGAGCCTTTCCACGCGCTTGGTGATGCCCAGAAGCTTGATGCGGTAGCCCAGTTGCTCGGCGTATTTGATGTCCGTGGCGCTGAGCTGGGTGATGCCTTCGACATAAGCCTTGTCGAACTGCACCGGAATGCCAAAGGCAATGGCGCTCATGATGGTGGCCTTGTGCGCGGCGTCCACGCCTTCGATGTCGAAGGTGGGGTCAGCCTCGGCGTAGCCCAGGCGCTGCGCTTCCTTCAGCACCACGGCAAAGTCCAGGCCCTTGTCGCGCATTTCGCTCAGGATAAAGTTGGTGGTACCGTTGATGATGCCCGCCAGCCACTGGATGCGGTTGGCCGTGAGGCCCTCGCGCAACGCCTTGATGATGGGGATGCCCCCGGCCACGGCGGCTTCAAACGCCACCATCACACCCTTGGCGGATGCCGCCGCAAAAATTTCGGTGCCGTGCACTGCCAGCAGCGCCTTGTTGGCCGTGACCACATGCTTGCCTGCGGCGATGGCTTCGAGCACCAGCGCCTTGGCGATGCCGTAGCCGCCAATCAGCTCGATGACGATATCGATGTCGGGGTTGGCAATCACGGCGCGCGCGTCGCTCACCACCTGCACACCCTCGCCCACCACTTTCTTGGCGCGCTCCACGTCGAGATCGGCCACCATGGTGATCTCGATGCCGCGGCCTGCGCGGCGGCGGATTTCTTCCTGGTTGCGTTGCAGCACGTTGAAGACGCCGCTGCCTACAGTGCCAATGCCCAGCAGGCCTACTTGGATCGGTTTCATGAAAATTTACCAGTCAAAATGGGCTGTAGCGCTTTACAGACAAGCGCAAGCAGCTATAAAAAATGAGTTTCAGTCGGTACCACAACGCTTGCGGTACTGCGCAAGAAAGCGCGCCACGCGGCCAATGGCCTCGCGCAGGTCGTCCTCGTGCGGCAGAAACACGATGCGGAAATGGTCGGGCCAGGCCCAGTTGAAGCCCGTGCCCTGCACCAGCATGACCCGGGTCTCCTGCAACAGCTCCAGAAAGAACTGCTGGTCGTCCTTGATCGGGTAAATCACCGGGTCGAGGCGCGGAAACATGTACAGGGCGGCCTGCGGCTTCACGCAGGTCACCCCGGGAATGGCGGT